>CAYRAX010000075.1:0-10860 GCA_964422285.1 uncultured Chthonomonas sp. | reverse complement strand
GCGGCCGCGGCGATGAGGCCGAAAAGCAACGTGATGGCGAGGACCGTCGTCCAGCGAGCGCTAACTTTGCGGCCAACTTCGGTCAGGTCGATGGTGTCGTCTTGCATGGCATCCGTGCTTGTGGGAATCGATGTTACCCCACCAAAATCTTAACGTCCATAATGTATTGGTGGAAATCGCCGTGATCGTGGACTCGTCGCGCGAACTCGGCGCAGGTCACATCATGCGGTGCCTTGCGCTCGCCGAAGCCATCGCGGCAGAGCACAAAATTAAGGCCAAATTTTATTGCCAAAACTTGCCCGGTCGCATTACAAATGTCATTGGTGATCGCGGCTTTCCGGTGGAGGATTGCCCCCAAGACGTTGCCAAATTGGCTGGCCTCGCGAGCGTATTTATCGTTGATCGCAAGGATGCAAAAGTCGAGTGGGAGCGAACTCTCAGGACGACTGGCCGGGTTGCCGTGCTCGACGATGTACCAATGATTTTCCACGAAGCCGACGTGCTGATCAACGGAAATCCATTCGGTCCAGACGAAAATCCCTATCTTAACCTCGTGAACGCCGACTGTCGCCTGATGGTGGGGCCGCAATACAATTTGTTTGCCGACGACCTTTTTGCGGCGGCGGAAACGGTGGCGATCCCCCGTACCCAAGTTAGGCGAATCCTCATTTGCTTTGGCGGCACCGATCCGCGAGCGGACACACCGCGTGCGCTTTCTGAATTGCGCATGATCGATGAATTCCAGGGTGATGTGACGGTGGACGTCGTAGTTGGTCCTGGCTCGCTCGGCGCGGACTGGGTGCCGGGTCTGAGTGACATTCTGCCAGGCGTGCAAATTCACTTGGCACCAAGCAATCTAGCGCAGCTACTAGCTTCGGCTGACCTTGCGATCGGCGCCGGTGGATGCATGCTCTGGGAGCGTGCATTGGTGGGGCTGCCCTCGGTTGTCGTTGCGGCGGCGGAAAACCAAGTGCGAATCTCGCGGATTGCCCACAAATCGGGAGCTTGCACCTTTTTGGGCCGCTCCGCCGACGTGCAGTTCGGCCAAATTGCTGAAGCTGTGAAGGAGATTCTCGCCTCGCCCGAACGTCTGCAAAGGATGAGCGTCAAGGCTCGCGAGATAATGAAAGATTGCACACGCGCGACGAAGCACGAGATGATCGAGGCGGTCATCGGGAAATGAATCGCAATTGCCTGCTGCGACCAGCGACGCTCGACGATAGCGTGCTCATTTTTGAATGGCGCAACCAAGACCGGGTGCGCAACATGATGTTCAACAAGGACAAAATCGCGTGGGACGACCATCGTTCGCGCTTCAACTTGGCATTGCGCGCCGAACAGCACATGTTTTTTGTTTTCGAATTTGCGTCGAAACCGGTTGGCATCGTGCAGTTCAGCCAATTTGATGGCGAAAATCGGCGGTGCCATTGGGGCTATTACATGGGGTTCGACCCGGCACCCGAAAACGCGGCCAAGCAAATGGCGTTTTGCGCATGCGAGCACATCTTCGAAACGCTGCTTTATGAACGATTAGTGGCCGATGTGCTCGACTTTAATGAGCGCAGCCAGCGGTATTTACGCGGCTGTGGTTTTAGTTGCGATGGCATTTTGCGACACGAAATTCGCGGCCCAGGCGTCTGGCATGATGTGCATCGTTTTTCGATTTTGCGCGCGGAATGGCTGGCCCAAAAGGCGGCTTTTGGCGAGCGAATCGGGATTGATGCCGATAGGTAGAATTCGCTCATGCGGTTTATTTTTGCGCTGCTGCTATGCCTGATCGCGTCATTCGCGGTCGCCGACGAGACCACCGCCGCCAAGCTCAAATCTGGCGATATGGTCACCGTTTATGTCGAAGGCGTAAAGGACTATTGCGGCGAATACGTGGTGTCCACAGATGGCACAATCAGCGGGCCCGGATTTGGACTCGTCAAAGTGGGTGGCAAGACCTTGCAAGAAGCTGAAGCGATCGTCCGCTCGCGGGTGGCGAGCCTCGTGAAGAAGCCCTACGTCCGCTTGACTTTGACCAAGCAGCGCGAGGAATTTGTATACGTTACCGGCGCTTTGGTGAACGGCGGCATGATTCCATTCGAGCAGGGAATGGACTTGCGCCAACTCGTAACAACCGCACGGTTTGTCGAACCACCCGATCAAATGATTGCCACGCTTTTCAGAAACGGCACGCAAGTCGCCGCAGTTCGGGTCGCCGAAGTTCTGCGGGCGGCAACGACCGAAGGCAAAATCAAGCTTAAGGCGCATGACGTCGTTGCAGTTTCGCCGGAGCCGACAACTCGCGTGTGGGTGGTTGGATTGGTGCAGCATCCCGGCGAGATCAAGGTGCCGGCTGGCTCTAGCGTGTCGATGGCGGTGGCGCAAGCCGGTGGCGTCGCCGAACAATTTCGCGGCGACCAAGAGATTCGCTACTCGCTCCGCCGTGGACCGCAAACGATTCCATTCAAGATCGATGCCGCATCGGGAGCAGATGTGCCGATCCTGGAAAACGGAGACACAATCACCGTGGAAACGCCGCCCCAAGTTCGCGTTACGGTAGGCGGCGAAGTGCTTCGGCCGGGAAACGTTGGATTGCGCCCGGGTGAACTCATCAACGCGGCGATTGCCAAAGCGGGCGGAACAACCAGCCTCGCGACCCTGCAGGACGTGATCGTCATTCGCAACGGCGAAACGTTCGTCGTGGACGCGACCAAGCCCTACATGTTGGGTGTGGACAAAAGCCCACAACTCGAAAATGGCGACGTGATTTTGGTTCGGCGCAACGACCGCATCGTGGTTGTAATGGGCGAAGTCAAGAACCCTGGTGCGCGCACGCTGGCAGATTTTCGCGAATATCGCGTGGCGGATGTTTTGGGTGAAGCTCTGGGCGTTACCAATCGTGGCTCGAATGTCCACATCTATTTGGGCCGCGCAGACAAGACCGGAAAACTCGCGGTGACCCAAGTTCGTTTTGATCGCTATCTCAAGTCGGGCGCGGTAATAGACAACCCAGTCGTGCAGCCCGGCGACATCATCTACGTGGGCGAGCGAAAGGACAATGCTCTGGCGCTGATCTCGCAACAGCTGGTCAACGTGTTCTATATCGTGAACATTTTGAGGCGCTAGTGGTTCGCATTCTGCCGTTGGGTGATTCAATCACGGTGGGCGCGCTGGTGGGCGGTTTTTCGCCGGGCGGTTACCGCGCGCCGCTGGAACGGTTGCTCGATTCCGCGTCGGTCGATTTCGCGTTTTTGGGTTCTAGCAACGAGAATTCGGCTGAGGTTCAACGTGAAATTTGGCACGAAGGCCACAGTGGATGGTCGGTTTTGCCAGGCCGCGGCTATCCCGGGATTATGGAGAACGTGCCCGGCTGGGCGGCTTGTTATGAGTTCGCGCCAGATATCGTGCTGTTGCACTTAGGCGTCAACGATATCCATTGGCCGACCCCAGCGGACGAAACGTTTCGGCGCTATGAATCGTTGCTTGCGGCGCTGGCGCAAACTTGGCCGAGTGCGAATGTAGTCACCAGCACGCTGCTCGGTGCCGAAGAGCTTCACATGCAGCGCGAGTGCGACATCTTCAACGATCTGCTTTTGTCGCGCGAACCGTCGCTGGTTGTCGCACCAATGCACAGTGCGTTGCGTCGGCCCGAGCATTTTTGGGATTCGCTACACCCCAACCACGCGGGCCACGTTGCCATGGCCCATTGCTGGTTCGATACGATGCGTTCTAGTCACCTGATTTAGAGCGCTTCGATGAGAACAGCGGTTGCCTCGCCGCCACCGATGCACGGAGTTGCGATGCCATATTTTGCGCCGCGCCGTCGAAGCTCGTGGGCCAAGGTGAGCACAAGCCGCGCACCGGTCATGCCAATAGGGTGACCAATCGCGACCGCGCCTCCATTAACGTTGAGCTTTTCGTGCGGAATATTCGCCTTCTGCGCGCACACCATAGCAACCACCGCAAACGCTTCGTTGATTTCAAATAGGTCGATGTCCGCAACGCTGATGCCAGCTTTAGAGCAAACGCGCTCGATCGCGGCGGCAGGAGCGGTCGTGAACCACTGCGGTTCTTGGGCGAATTGTGCGCCCGCGACGACTCTCGCGATCGGCTTTTTGCCATTTTGCTCCGCCCACGCGCGGCTAGAAATGACCAGTGCTGCGCCTCCGTCGTTGATGCTGCTGGCGTTGCCGGCGGTGGTGACTCCTTCTTTACCAAAAGCTGGTCTCAAAGTCGGCAGCTTATCGATGTTTCCTCGGCCGGGCTCTTCATCTTGGTTGACCGAAATCGGGTCGCCTTTGCGCTGGGGAACCTCGACCGGCGTGATTTCCGCGTCGAAACGACCAGCTTTTTGCGCATCTAGTGCGCGGCGATAAGATTCGCCAGCGAATTCGTCCAGCTGCTCGCGCGAAAATCCGCATTCGGCTGAGGTTTTGTCGCCGCAATTGCCCATGTGGACGTTGTTATATGGATCCCAAAGACCATCGTGGATCATCATGTCCTTGATTTCGCCATGGCCCATGCGCAATCCGTTTCGGGCTGCCGGAACGAAGTATGGAGCGTTCGACATGCTTTCAAAACCGCCGGCAACAACCACGTTTGCGTCTTCGCTGCGGATCGCTTGCGCCGCTTGCATGACCGCCTTCATTCCGCTACCGCAAACTTTGTTGACCGTGGTGCAAGGAACGCTGTTCGGCATTCCCGCTCCTAGTGCCGCTTGCCGAGCAGGAGCCTGACCGAGCCCACCTTGCAGCACGCAGCCCATCAAAACTTCGTCCACTTGGTCGCCGGATACGCCCGCTTTTGCCAGTGCTTCTTTAATCGCGATTGCGCCGAGTTGCGGGCCGGTGAGGCTGGCAAGTGCGCCTTGAAAACATCCGATGGGCGTTCGAACGCCGCTGAGAATTACGACTTCATTCATCTATGGACACCTTTGTCTGGGGAGACTAATGCCCTAGATTATGGAATATCGCGGGTTGACGCGGCTTTGCTCAGGCTTTAGTTGCCGTCGCAACCGGCTTGCTCTTCGCGATCGCCTTTTTGGTTTCCGCTACCTTGCCTTTGATTGGCTTTGCTGACTTCTCGGGCTTCGGCGGAGTGACCGGCTTCGGGTGTGCAATCTCGTACTCTTCGTACTTGCGCAGTAGCTCAGACACAGTCACCAGCGTGAACCCCTTTTTCTTTGCCGCATCCAAAAAGGCCGGAACCGCGCGCATCGTATGCGGCTGAATATCGTGGAGCAAAATGATCGCGCCGGGCCGAATACCGGCAATCGCGGCGTTGGCGACTCTCTGCGGTGAATGGGTTGCTGTGTCGCCGCCTGTTCCGGTCCAATAGATGATCGGCATCATCCGCTTTCTGGCGAGTGCGGTCGTGGTTGCTTTTAGGTTGCCGTATGGTGGCCTAAAGAGTTGCGGCGTAAAACCAACCGCATCCTTGATGCGTTTGGCTGGTAGGTCGAGTTCCTGCGCAGCTTTGGCGGCGTTGGGCCACATCGGGTGGCTGTTCGTGTGGTTAGCCAGGTCGTGCCCCTCGGCGACGATTCGCTGAACAATTTTCTCACGATGCTGGATCATTTGCCCGACCAAAAAGAACGTGGCCTTCATGTTGCGCTTTTTGAGCGAGTCCAGGATTTTGGGCGTCGTGAATGGGCTGGGGCCATCGTCGAAGGTAAGCGCCATCACCTTTTCCGAAAATCCCTTGGGTGGGTTCATCACGGTCTTGGCTTGGTATCGCTTGGGAAAGTTGTTCGAACTGACCATGTGAGTGACCGGCGCAACTTGCTTTGGCGAACCATGCATCTTTACCGGTTCGGCCAATATCAACGAACATATGAGCAACCCAATCATATGAGGATCATTATGCGACCTTTTTCGCCCGCAATACGCAAGACGAAACACGTACAATAAAAACATGTCAATTTGCATTACAATTGCGCACGATTTTGTATGCCCTTGGTGCTGGATAGGCCAAAAACAAGCCCAAAAATTGCAGAAAGAATTTGGAGTTGAAATCGATTGGCGGGGCTATCAGCTTTTTCCTGACGAATTGGAATGGCCTGAGCCGTCCGCCCCAACACCCGAAAACCCTGATCGTCCGAAGGTGCCCAACCGATTGGACCTCATGCTGAAGCTGGAGGACCTCACCTACCCATCAAACAAATTTGTCGGACGAATGCGCACCCACAATGCTCACGAAGCGGTCGAGTTCGCGAAGACCTTGGGCAAGGCCGACGAGATGATCGAAGCGCTCTATGATGCCTACTGGTTGAACGGCATCGAAATCGACAAAATCGAGCACTTGACCGAAGTCGTTCGCGCAGTATTGGGCGACCCGACCGAGTGCATGCACGCCGTAGCCAACAAGCAATTTGCCGCTGAGATCGTGGGGTTCGATGATCCCGCATATGCCAAGGGCGTGTACAACGTGCCGACATTTTGGATCGACGGCAAGCGATACGCTGAGCAACCCTACATCGTGCTTAGCGCCGCGGTCAAGGAAATGCTCGCGACTCCCGTATGACGAAACCCGGCCTTTACGCTGACCTCGTTTTTCCGGAGGCGCCCGCGGCGAGGCCATACATCGCGATAAACATGATCGCGACCATTGACGGCAAGACGATTTCAGGCGAGCGCTCGGAAAACGTGATGGATTTGGGGTCGGCAACCGACCATGCGACGATGCGAAACCTGGAGCGCGCGGCCGGGGCTGTGCTCATCGGCGCTGAGACATTGCGCTCCACCGCCGGGCTCTATTATTCGTCCGAATTAGTGCGCTTCGTCGCAACGAAAAGCGGCAATTTGCCTTGGGAGCATCGATTTTTCAGCGATCCTGGGCGGGTGATGGTGCTGTGTCCACGGCGCGCGGCATTGCCACTTGAGTTGACTGCTGAGTGGGTGGATTGCTCGGATTGGCGTGGGTGCCTCGCCCAACTGCAGAGCGAATACGGCATTCGCCACCTTTTGGTCGAGGGAGGAAGCGAACTCAACGCGGTGCTACTTTCGCAATCGTGTGTCGATGAACTCTTTTTGACGATTGCTCCGAAAATTAAGCTCGGCAGGGACGTGCCTACCTACGCGGGTGGGCGCCCGCTGAACCGTCAACATTTGGTCAATTTTGAACTCATGAGTTGCCAAACAGTGGAGAGCGAAGTGTTCTTGCGCTATCGCCGATCGGATTTTGCTTGAGCCGTTCGCGGCGGATGTGCGTCAGAATAAGGCGACCATGACACAATGCACACGTTTTTTTGTTGGACTAAGCCTTTTGGCTACGACGGCGCTCGCTTGGTGCCAAGCCAAAGTCGAGGGAACTTGGAACGGGAAAATCATCATTCCTGAAAGTGCGCTCAAGTCTGTGCCGAAAGAGCAGCAGGCGCAAGCCAAGGCTGGATTGGCGATGCTTGGCAAAACCAAGTTTGTGCTCATTCTCAAAGCTGACAAGACTTACACATCGACAATCAGCATGGACAAATCGAAACCGAAAGTTTCGTCTGGCAAGTGGGTGCTTTCCGGAAATACATTGACCCTGACGCGGGCGATTGCGGATGGCAAAAAGGCGCCCGGTGAGCCGCAGAAATTTACGGTAAGTGCCGACGGAAAGACGTTGACCTACTCACCCAAAGATATGGGGCCCGGCGGAAAAATTGTGTTCAATCGCTAGCAACTTCTGCGATTTTCTTGCGTAGACAAAAACTGTGCAGCCCCAACGAGCGGTCGTGAACCCCCTTGCGCCCAAGACTTACTTGGTTCGCAACGCCTCGCGCACGATTCCGCTCGTTTTGGTCATTGTGCTCAGCGTGGCGCTGATCGCCGGAATCATCACCTTGATGAATTCGATCCCGCTATCGATCCGCACGATCTACGCCTATTCCAAATTCTATGCGGGGATAACGCCGCGCGGCGACCCAGAGCTGACGCCGAAAATACGCGAGCAAATTCTGGCCGACTCGCCTGTGCCCATCGACCGCATCATCACGTGCCGAACCACTGATACCGTGGTCCGAAGCATCGTCGGCAAGTGGCCGTTTGTCGTTTTGGCGTTGGAGCCGGAAGACATGCAGTATTATCTTCAGCGCCTCGGCGGTCCAAAAATCGAGGGTCGCTTGCCAGCCGATGGTGCGCCCGAGGCCCTGGTGAGCGAACCTATGGCGCGCAACTTGGGGTTAAAGCTCGGCGACGACCTGCTTTCACCCGAAAAGACTGAAGGCTATTCGCCGATGCACGTCAAGATCGTCGGCATCGCACAGACCCAATACTGGGCAGCATTCATTCCCGTTGGCTATCACGCGCAGCACCACTTTCCACCGGTTGACGTTTTGGCCGTGTATGCGCGCGGACCAACCGACCAAAAGGCACTTGATTCCTGGTTGCTGAAGACTTTCAAAGGCGACCGCGCGCGGATATTCGTTTATTCCGAGCTGGAGAAGGACACCGACGAGATGTTCAAAATCCTCTACCGAATTTTGAACCTGGTCATCGGGACGCTGGTCGCGTTGATTACGCTCGTAATGGCCTAGCTGATGAACATCTATCAAGCCCAGCGAGAGCAGGAGTTTGGGTTGTTGCAGGCGCTCGGCTATTCCAAGCGAGTCGTACTGCGGCGGGTGTTCCTCGAAAATCTGCTGGTGGTCATCGGCGGTTGGGTTCTCGGCGTGATCGTCGTCCATCTGGCGCTGCGACTGGCCTATCAAGTGTTGATGTATCCGCAGGCATTCGCGCTGGATGTTTGGGATCCAGGTGCGTACGCGTACACAGCGGCGGTGCCGGTCGCGATCTTGGTGGCGGGTGCGTGGACGATCTACCATCGGTTCAAAGACTTTGATCCAGTCGGAGTCGTGGAGCGTCGGGTCGCATGATCGAGGCTCGCGGCGTTTCGCTGATTTATGAGGATCATGGCGGGTTGGTGGCGGCGGTCGATCGGGTCGATTTGGCGGTGCAGCCGGGCGAATTTCTGGGCATCTTGGGGCCATCTGGCTCGGGCAAGTCGAGTTTGCTTTACTTGATGAGCGGCTTAAAATCGGCTACGTCCGGCGAGATATTGGTGGATGGGCAGCCCATGGAATCCATGCCAGATTCGGCGCGTAGCGACCTGCGATTGCGCAAATTTGGGTTTATTTTCCAACATCCATTCATGCTGGGCTACCTTAGCGCGCTCGAAAATGTGCTAGTGGCGAGGCCGGGCGAGGATCGCCGCGAAGAGGCGATGCAGTTGTTGCGAGATGTCGGACTAGCCGAAAAGGCAAGCCGGCTGCCCCACGAATTAAGCGGCGGCGAGCGCCAGCGGGTTTGCGTCGCGCGCGCACTTTTGGGTTCGCCAAGCGTGATTTTTGCCGACGAACCTACCGCGGCTCTCGATCATGTTAATGGATTCAAGATCGTCGATCAGCTGAACACGCGGCGCGGTTCGGGAGTGTTGATCATGGTCACCCACGACGCCGCGATGTTGTCCGCCGCAAACCGTGTGGTGATGATCGAAGATGGCAAGATTGCAAAAATCGACCAAAAATGATCGATTTTTTAGGGATTTTGCGGAAATTCTCAGCAATTTTTGCAGCGCCGCCCAACAAGTTTCAGTAGTTTCGGTCACGGCTGAATAGTGAAGAGCCCGCACTTTTCTGGGTTCTTTTTTGCGCAAAACACCAAAATAGACATCAAAAAGTTGCATGTTCTTTCATTTTGCGGCAAACCCATGATTGCGCAGATCACCGTTCTGCGGCCACTGGCCCCCACTATTCCTCCTAGATTCATTCATTGTTGCTTTGAACCTGTTGACAAGGGGGTGGGGGTCTGGTACACTGCCCCCCGCGTCCCTTGAATCTGGGCTGGAACTTTCATGATTCAAAACGCGCCAAAGAACAGAGCATTTATGACGTAGCAGAATGAACCAATACTCGATTGCATATGACAGCGCCTTGCGCTGGGGTGGTGACTTTGATCACAGCTTTGGCCGAGGAGATCGAGGAAAGGTTCTATTGCATGGTTGCGCTCTCACTTCGTCAACTGGTCGGGTTTCTCCCGTTGGCAGCCCCAACGGTCCGGCGTGGGTAAATATCCTGAGGGAAACTTGATTGGAAAAGATCCAAGTACTTAGCATCCTTGCAGCTTTTGCTGCCTCTGTGCCGTTTTCTCGGCCAAAACCGCGGCTTTTTGCCCGAGTTCTGGACCGAATTTCGCGGCGATCTGCGGTTTCCGCGCCGCCCAGAACACGGCGCGAAAATGGCTGGACGTTTGTCGAAAGCGACAGCCTGGACGAATTTCGAACCTGGTTGGAGCGAGACGAACACGGCTTTCCGCATAAACCAGGCGAAGAGCCTTCGCTAGGCTCGCACCTCCTCATCGAACTTTTCGATTGCGATCCCGACTCGCTAAAGTTGGAATCGACCGTCGGAGGAGCGATGCTGGACGCTGCAAACGCAAGCGAAGCGACCGTGGTAACGGACTCGTTCCATGAGTTTAAGCCCTACGGCGTTTCCGGCGCGGTGATCATCCAGGAATCGCACTATACGATTCACACTTGGCCGGAGCATGGCTACGCGGCGGTGGACCTGTTCTACTGCGGCGGAACGATTTATGTTCACAAAGCGATGGACGTGCTAACCGAGCGATTCAAGCCGGGCCGCATGAAGTTCCTCGTCGTCCGCCGCGGCGTCCAAAGCGAAGTCGAGCGGTAATTTTCGAATTAGTGGCCCCGGTGGTTCAAATCGGGGCGCGCTATTCTTGTTGCTCAGTGTTGCTGACAACCTTACGCGTAAATTCAGGTCTAGCAACCTGCTCTCGATATTCATCGATGAACTTGGCGGTTTCTTCAGGGCTGATCACGCGCGACCTTGAGCGCTCGATGAATGCGCGCATCTCCTCCGAAGACATGGTGAAC
>CAYRAX010000074.1:0-12300 GCA_964422285.1 uncultured Chthonomonas sp. | reverse complement strand
GCTATTGGGCTAGGTGGAGTTACAACCTTCAAGAAGGGCTTGGTTGCGGTAAAGACACTTACGCTCAACATCAATTTCCTGATGTGCATTGCGGTCGTTGGAGCGTTCGTCATCGGATCATATCCAGAGGCGGCGATGGTGACCGTTCTCTTCGCGATTGCGGAGAGAATCGAGTCGTTTGCTTTGGAGAGAGCCCGAAACGCTGTCAAGTCGCTCATGACGTTAGCTCCCGAGACAGCCTTTGTCTTTCGTGAAGGAGTTTGGTCGGAAGTAGATGCTTCTACCGTTGCACTCGGAGAACGACTCCGGGTGCGCCCTGGTGACCGAATCCCCCTCGACGGGCTGGTTGTCTCTGGCGAGAGTTCCGTCGATCAGGCTCCGATCACGGGAGAAAGTGTCCCAGTTGAGAAAGCGTCTGGTGACCAGCTCTTTGCTGGGACCATTAACGGTGAGGGAATGCTTGAGTTCACGGTGACCGGGTCTAAGGGCAACACAACGCTTGATCGGATCATAAGGACGGTACAAGAGGCGCAAGGATCACGTGCGCCAACCCAGCGGTTTATCGACACGTTTGCTCGGTACTACACACCCATCATCGTCTTGATCGCCGTTCTCGTAGCCGTTGTGCCGACCCTTTTCGGTCAGCCATTTCTGCCTTGGCTTTACAAAGCACTGGTTCTGCTCGTGATTGCGTGTCCATGCGCCTTAGTGATCTCGACTCCGGTGACCGTCGTAAGCGGACTAGCAGCCGCAGCACGTCGTGGAATCTTGATCAAAGGCGGGGCGCACCTGGAATCAGGAAAGAACCTCACGCTCATTGCCCTCGATAAGACAGGAACCCTTACGCACGGAGAACCCAAAGTCACTCAGGTGGTGACACTGCACGATTACGAAGAGAATCTAGTGCGGCAAGTGGCAGCCACGCTCGATTCGACGAGCGCACACCCTATTGCAAAGGCCATCGTTGGTGCGTGGGAAGGTGAACTGCTTGCCCTTGAAAAGTTCGAATCGCTCACGGGACGTGGAGTCGCAGGCGATGTCGGTGGCGCGAAGTATTACCTTGGGAATCACAGACTCATTGAAGAAAAAGGCATTTGCTGTGACCACGTGCATGACGCTATCGGTCCGATAGAGCGCGACGGCAAATCGCTTGTGTTACTCGCCAATGAGAAGGAGGTTATGGCAGTCTTCGCGGTCGCCGATACGGTACGCCAAGAGAGCATTGAAGCTGTGCGGAAGCTACATGATTTGGGTCTCAAGGTGATGATGCTCACGGGCGACAATGAAGCAACTGCCCAGGCAATCGGAGCACAGGTAGGTATCGACCAGATTCAAGCCGAAATGCTTCCCGAACATAAGCTGGTGACAATTCAGGACGCGCTTGGTCGAGGTGAGCGGGTCGGAATGGTTGGCGACGGAGTGAATGACGCGCCAGCACTGGCGGCTTCAACCGTAGGTTTCGCAATGGGAGCCGCTGGAACGGATACTGCCATAGAAACTGCCGACGTTGCCCTTATGGATGATGATCTTCGAAAACTACCTGAGTACATTCAGTTGAGCCGCCGTACCTCAGCTATCCTGACCCAAAACATAGTGATTGCCCTGCTGATCAAGTTCGTTTTCTTTGCGCTTGCCATGACCGGGACGGCGACCCTCTGGATGGCCGTTTTTGCTGATATGGGCGCGAGCCTGTTAGTTGTCGGAAACGGCCTGCGAATTCTTCGCACTTCTTCTCGAAAGGAACCTACACACCACAAAGAGTGACGCCCTCCGTTGTCGTGGAGAGACTTCTGAGAGACCGAGTGACTCGGTCTCTCGCTCTTCGCGACTCAATTGATGAAGTTTAGGTTCAATATAGTGGCGGCCCCGGAGAGATTCGAACTCCCGACTCACTCCTTAGGACGGAGGCGCTCTATCCACTGAGCTACGAGGCCGTGCAAAGGAATTGTAGCCGGAAATGCTAGCCGGACGCTCCGAATTTCCGCATCAACGCCACCCGCTAGCCTCGAGTGCTAGCCCCGCGCGACGCTTGCAAACACACAAAGCTCTTTACAAGATGGAGGGACAATTGCACGTCGATTGGGCGTTCGTGCTACCATTCGTCGCCACGAACTCGATCGCCCACTAGACAAAATGTGGGGGACAGAAACACCGTACTCGGGCGTTCGGGCTACCATTTGTCGCCACAAAACCGTACGCGTTCATTCCATGATCCGGCATGCAGAACAACGCGACTTGCCGCACGAGCTATGAATGGTCGCAGCACACAATCGCCTTCCTTGCATGGCAACATGCGCGGTCAAGCCACGGTGCGCATCCAGCGAAAAACTACCGAAATCTAGACGGAAGAACGATGCGACCCCGTACGCCGAGACTGTTAGGCTGTTCGCTCTCTCCGTCGTCGGAGTACTGTAATTCCAACTAGGCCCGCGGCGAGCGGAGCAAAGCTCTCGGGTTCAGGCGCGACCACACACGAAAGCGCAGCGATTTCACCCCAACTCGCGTCCGTCGCAACCGTGGAAAGGATGGTGTTTGTGGCGCGATTGAATCGAATGATCTTGCCGCCAGTTGTTGACGAACCGGAAAAGTAAGCAATGTTGCCGTGACCGAACGCCGCGCCCGAAAGCGTGTATGGAAGTGCTGATGACAAGTCGGTGGTGGCTCCGACGCTGAACGACCCGGACAAATTCACCGTCGTTACCTTCAAAGTGCTGTAGCCTATGGACATGCCAGTCGTTCCTTGGACAACAAACTGACCTCGGTAGCTAACCACCGCACCCGTCGAAAGATAGGCCAGGTAGCTGCCGCCGGATGGCGCATACCTCAGCAAGTAGCCGTATTTGTGGTCAACTCCGTAAACGTATCCGTCGCTACCCTCAACGAGTCCAGAAGTTAACTGGCCCGCGAACGAGAGGTAGGTCGTGATGGGAACGCCTACCGACGAATAGCGACCCAAGGTCGACGTTGCTGTGTCATCGGTCGTGCCGACCAGGAGGTCACCATTGGATGCCATCGAAACGTGGCCAAAGGCGTATCCCGACACGCCGAAGTCGCGCAGATATTCTCCCGTGTTGTAGTTGAATACGTAGATGCGTTTGTTTCCTCCAGTGCGGTCCAACACGTATGCCTCGCTGTTGGACTGATTGATGCACATCGATATCGCATTATTCAGGAATCCCTTGCCAAATGAACCCAGCTGAGCACCAGTAATGCCGTCCATGCGGCGAACGACTTGCTGACCGTAGTCGATTCCCATGAGCAGTTCATAGCTCGCTCCAACGGTGCTGGCGAGCCCACCAATAACAACCAACAATCCAAAAAATCTAAGCTTCATTTGGGTTCCTCTCCGAAAGGTGCGGGCACCTACCCGCAATCCTCACCTCTCCATTGTACGACAACTTGCCTCAGAAACCAACTGGGAACTCTAGCGGACTAGTTGAATTGTCGGGACAGCTGGTTCAGGGTATCGCGCCGGATTCGCAGGAGTTTGGCGGCACTGGAATTTCGCCCGATTCGTTGATAAATCTGAATGGCCACGTCAAAAGCTTCGCGAACGTGGAACGCCTTTGCCGCATGAAAAGCGCGGCCCTCGGGCGTCGTGGTCGGCACGTCAGCCGCCAAATGCTGTTCGATCGCCCCTTCAATCAGGTGCGCCAACGCGGCGTCGTTGCCCTTGCCTTGGGCGATAGGAACCAACTCCTTTGTGATTCCGAGCAGGATCGACCCCTTGTTCGATGGCTGGGCCGAGAACGATTTTTCTGCCGTCTCGATGGCCTCTCTCACCTTGTTCTCGCGTGCCAAAACCACGGCGAGGCGCACAAGGTCGTTCGTTCGGCGGTCATCGTTGGCAGGATTTTGGGTCGCTTGACGAAGATATTTCTCGGCCCGCTCGTTTTGCCCGGCCAGCATGCAAATCTCTCCCGCGCGCCAGGCGTCTTCCGGCTTGAGATCATCGATGCTCATCGAGTTTGCAAATTCGCTAACCCGCGCGTGGAGCTCTTCTTCGCCCCTTTCTTTGCTGATCGATGCGCTCGCGACTCGCAAACCAATCTCATCTGCCACGCCGCGCACCGCGATTTGAACTTCTTCAACGCTTACGATTGCCGCGTTGGCCGGGTCGTTTGGATCCGGAATTTGCGCGGTTTGGCATCCAGCTGCAGTTAGCAACAGTGCTAGCCCCGCCGCGAGCCAAGTCTTAGTCAAAAGTTGTATAGCGTTTGGGATCAAAGTATCGGTCTCGGTAGATTTCACCACCGCAGAATGTCGCCACGGCCTTGCCTTTCATGTTCCAACCTTGGAATGGCGAATTCTTGCCTTTGGAATAGGTCTTTGCCGTATCGAAAACCCACTCAAGGTCGGGATCAATCAGCGTAATTTGGCTGACCGGTGTCTCGCCCGGCTGCAACGAGCCCGCGTCCAAATGTAGGATATTCGCGGGATTCGTGCTGAGTTTGCGAATGGTTTCCAGCGGCGACAAAATGCTGGCATGGGTCAAGTGGGTCAGGGTCACGCCAACCGTCGATTCCAGCCCAACAAATCCAAATGGAGCTTGGTCGAAGGGAACATTGACTTCGAACGGAGCGTGCGGCGAATGGTCGCTGGCGATGCAGTCGATGGTGCCGTCCGCGAGTGCTTGGGCCAACAAATCGAGGTCTACGCGCGTGCGAATAGGTGGCGTCGTCTTGAAATGCGGGTTGAATTCGCCAACCATGTCGTCCGTTAGCGTGAAATAGCCGGGACACGTTTCGCAGGTGACCGGCGCGCCAAGATATTTCGCTTGCCGGATCATTTCGACAGCCCCCCAAGTGCTCACGCGCATGATGTGCACTTCGCAGCCGGTGTGCAGCGCGAGTAGGCAATTGCGCATCACCATGATTTCTTCGGCGGTGCGCGGGATGCCTTTCAGCCCGAGCAGCGAGCTCGTCGCGCCTTGGTTCATGCAGCCCGCATGGCTCAAACTGAGGTCATCGCAGTGAGCCATGACGGTCAAATCGAGCATTCGGCACGTGTCCATGGCGCGCGTCATCAACTGCGAATCTTGAATCGGAGCGCCCTCATCGCTGACCGCGGCGACGCCTGCTTTCTTCAGCGCTGCGAGGTCGCTCAGCCGCTCATTCTTCAAGCCAATCGTGAGCGCGCCGACCGGAGCAACGAACACGCCGCCCGCTTCGGGTGATGAGCTTTTGTCCAGGATGAAGTCGATCAGCTCGGGTTTATCCAGTGGCGGGTTTGTGTTGGGCATGCAGCAAATCGTGGTGTAGCCGCCCGCCGCCGCAGCTTGCGTTCCCGTGATGATCGACTCCTTGTGTTCTTCGCCAGGTTCGCGCAAGTGGCAATGGGGATCGACCAGCCCCGGCGTGATCCAAAGTCCCGTGCAATCGTAAACTTCTTCAGCATCGGTTTCATCGACCTGGGCGCCAACTTCCACGATTTGGTCGAACTCGATGCAAACCGAGCCGATCATGTCCATGTTTGTGCTGGGGTCAAGAATTCGCCCGTTCTTCAAGATCGTTTTCATCGCTTGGCTCCTGCGCTGGTGGTCGATTTGGAAACCGGTTCGCTCAGCAACCAATCAAGAACCGCGGTGCGAACATACACGCAATTTTCAACCTGCTTGAGAATCACGGATTGGGGACCATCCGCGGTGGGGTCATCGAGCTCCACGCCGCGATTCATCGGCCCAGGGTGCATGACAATACAATCGGGCTGCGCGTTTTTGAGTGTCGTTCGATTGATCTGGTATTGCCGGCGATATTCGCCGATCGAGCTAAGCAATCCCTGTTCCATCCTCTCACGCTGGAGTCGCAAGCACATAACCACGTCGGCTCCATCGATCCCGTCCGCGAGCGATTCCACCGGCGTGCCCGGCAACAACGAACAATTCGAAGGCATCAGCGTTCTGGGGCCGACAAACCGAACTTGCGCCCCGAGCTTGGATAGTAGCCACGCATTGGACCGAGCCACGCGCGAATGCATGATGTCTCCCACGATGCAAACTGTCAGGCCATCAATGGAGCCTTTCGCTTCCAAAATCGTGAGCGCATCGCCCAGAGCTTGGGTCGGATGCTCGTGCTCTCCATCACCAGCGTTGATGACCGGACGCTCAAACAAACTCGCAACCAACTCTGGCGATCCGCACGAAGGATGGCGAATGACGACCGCGTCAATCAGTTCGTGCTTGAGCGTGAGAATCGTATCGCGCAAGGTCTCGCCCTTGGACATCGAACTGCCAGTGTTGGTGAAATTGGTCACTCGGTGGCCCAGAAAATAGGCGGCCCGTTCAAAACTGACCCTTGTGCGAGTCGATCCTTCAAAGAAAAGTAGCCCAATCACTTTCGAGTGCTTCGCGGCGACCGACTTACCCGCCAATATCTGCTTTTTGTGGCTGGCGGCGAGGTCAAGAAGCGCGCGCAGCGTCTCTGGTTCCTCGCGCCGGATGCTCGTCAAGTGCCTGCTCATCGCGATAATGCCTCCGATTTTTCCATCAACCACACGCCGTCTTCACCATCCACTTCCTTAATCTTAACCACAATATGGTCGCTGCGCTCGGTGACAATTTCCCGGCCAAGATAGTCCGGCTGAATCGGCAATTCTCGATGACCGCGATCGATGAGCGTGGCAAGCTGGATGCATTGCGGCCGGCCAAAGTCGATAATGCCATCCATCGCGGCGCGAATCGTGCGGCCGGTGAAGATGACTTCGTCCACCAAGATGACCGTCTTACCTGTGACTTCGAACGGAATCTCAGAGAGGTCTTCCTCGCTCTTGGGTCGGTCGTCGTCGCGATAGCGGGTGATGTCGAGCTTGCCGCACGGAACGGTTTCGCCCTCAATTTGAGTAATCAGGAATGCAAGCCGCTTGGCCACGGGATAGCCGCGATTGAGCACTCCCACAACCACTAGGTCGCTTGCGCCATGATTGGCCTCCAATATTTCGTGGGCGATTCGTCCCAGCGACCGCTTAATGTCATTGGCGTCCAGCAACAACGTGCTCATGTATCCCGATTATGGTGCTTCGGGCGATGGCGCGTCACAATAGTATTGACAAATGGGCGAGTTTTTTCGGCGGTGGCGGGCATTTTCAAACCGATTGGCGTCCGTCTTGTGCGTCGCATTTGGAGCTATCAGCTTAGTTGCTGGTATTCAAATGGCCCGCCAGAGCGGTTGGTTTTGGATTCCCCTATTGTTTAGTGCGTTCGGAGTCGTGCTGATTATTGGGGCGCGATTTACGCGCCAGCGCGATTAGGACGGCTATACTGAGCACGTAGCCATGGAAGGGCTTTTTCCGGGTTGGTCGTGGGTCATCGGTTTATGGATAGGAGCTGCCATTGGCAGCTTTCTCAATGTCGTCATCTACCGAATGCCGCTTGGCCTCTCGTTGGGCGATCCCAAGCATAGCTTTTGCCCGGCCTGCCGCCACCGGTTGACGCTTCCCGATTTGATCCCGCTACTGAGCTGGCTATTTTTGGGCGGAAAATGTCGCCATTGCCGGGCTCGAGTTCCGGCGCGCTACTTTATGGTCGAATTGATCACGGGTTCGCTGTTCGCGATTTTTTGGTATCAACACCTCATTCATGGCTGGGACCCTGCGCGGGCCGTTTGCTTCAGCCTTTTCGCGGCGGCGCTGATCGCCGCTATCTATATTGACCTCAAGCACTTCATTATCCCGGACCAAGTGAATGCCTCCATGCTGATCTTCGGTTTGGGGCTGAACCTGGCGCTCATTGCGCAAAAAAAGCCGGACGCCTACATTTCCGGGTGGCCCAGCAGTATCGTTGGCGCGCTGACCGGCATTGGCGTGCTTTGGGGAATCGCACTTTTGGGGCGGCTGATCTTTCGCAAGGACGCGATGGGGCACGGCGACATCAAGATGGCGCGCGGGATGGGCGCAGTTTTACTCCCGACGGCGGCACTCATGAGCTTTGGCGTAGCGGTCGCGTTGGGTGCGGTGGGCGGCGTCGCACAAATCCTATTGACCCGAAAATCGGCTGAACCCGAGCCCGAAGCCGAAGAAGATGACGAACCCTATGAGCCGGAGTCCATCGGCTCGCTGTTCAAATGCGGCATAGGGTACGTGCTCTGCATCGACGTCATCGGGCTTTTTCTTCCTTCGCTTTATGAAAAGTGGTTTGGAGAGAACCCATTTGCGACAGAATCAGTCGAAGATGATGATTTTGTGGCGGGACCGACCATGATTCCGTTCGGTCCTTATCTAGCGATGGGAGCCCTCGCGGTAGCCATATTTGAACCTACGTTCAGGCAGTGGGTGGACGCCTATTTTGCATTTATGACGAAATCTTAAAAAAACTGGGAACAAGCGAACAGATATGAAAGTCATAGGATCACGCCAAGTTGGAACGAGTGGTATGAAGCGTTTTCGTGGTTTTACTCTTTTGGAGCTCTTGACGGTCATTGCGATCATCGCCGTGCTGTCAGGAATCATCTTCCCCGTATTTATGCGTGCTAAGGACAACGCAAACCGCGGGAGCGACACAACGAATATGAATTCGCTGCGCTCCGCGTTGCAGTTGTATAAGGTTGACCAGGGAGCCTATCCTCCAGCACTCTTGGGCTATGTCACGCAATATGAAGACGCCGCCAAGAAGAACGCCATCCCGGCTGATCGAATTGTTGGATTCCTTTTCCCCAAGCGAATTGACAACATCGACACCTTCCGCCCGGCGTATTCGAAAGTTGCCCGCACAGCATGGACCGAGGCATATTGGCCGAAGCCCGATGCAAGGGCAGTCGGCTCTGCGCCTCAAGTGGACATCAACGGCGACGGGCAATTGACGTCCGCAGACGACCCGGCGGGAGCCCGACAAGCCTACGGCACGACCCAAAAAGTCACCGAAAACATTGGAGATACGAGCACTCCTGCGCGGCGATTTTACTCAATGGACGGCTACGACGTGGCCGAAGTCAAGCTGAACGGGCAAAAGCGATACGAACTGCGCTACGCACTATTCTGGTCAACCCTCGGTGTGGGAGCCGGTGGTGCCAACGATGACCCCCGACAGCTTGGATATTCCGACCCACCCGACGGAACCGTCATCACGTGGAATACCTATTTCCGCGATGAATTTGATGCTTCTGGTGCCCCGACGCGGAACAAGCGCGACATCGTTCTCTTCTTAGGAGGAAACGCGCGACCTTTCGACTCGCGAACAGTTTTTGATCAATCTTGGCGCGTTCAACCTTGAACGAGCCCTCACTTTGGAACGGTATTGACGTGGAAAATATGATGCGACTAAACGCACGGCGTGACCATCGGCGCGGATCGAGCCTTGTTGAAGTGCTCGTGGTCATTGTCATCTTTGCCGTGGGCATTCTCGCGGTGGCGCAAATCTTTCCGCGCGGCCTCGGCATTCTCAAGATCAGCGGCAATATCACGGTTGGAAATTCAATCGCGCGCGCGGAGCTCGAGCGGCTGAAGTCGAGCAACGAGCAGATTGCGACCGCAATCGTGGCCAACAACGATGACCCAGGCCAAGGAGTGCTTTTTGCCGACATCGACACCAAGGCGATGCCCAACGATTGGCTGCCCAGCGGAGTGAAGGGCCTGAGTTCGGCGGGCGTCATGAGCTCGGATTACGGCACCGGCGACTGGCAACTCTACACGGGTGCAAACCGCTTCCGAGGGATTATCGGCGAGGGTCGAACCGTTCCTGCGCCACGATTTGTGCGCTGGACCAACAGCGTCGGCGACACCGAAAACATCTACGGCGGGTTGATTTCGTTGCAATTCGCGCCGGTGCGCATTTCTTCCAATGCTGCGCGGCCCACCTTCCTTGTTTATGGAGCTGATCTGCAAAAGCGCGAGACGGAAGATTTCCCGCGACGATTTCAGGATTACGTGGTCTACGTAGACCGCGATGCCAACCAAATTTATCTGCCCCAAGGCCCCGCGCGAACGATTACGGCTGAACGCCGATACCGCGTCAGCTACACATACTACGTTGAGCCGACTTCCGGCAAGTTTGAAGCCCGATCCTTCACGGATGTAGTGCCAGTCGCAAGCGCAACCGGTCGCCAAAGCTACGTCGGCGCGGCTTTTCGATCCAACAACAGCGAAGCGATTGCCTGGGTCGATTACGATTCGATTCGCGTTCAGCGACTATTTGAAGATCGAACCGCGCTCGGGTTCACCGACGCCACCGCTGATCCGCGATTGCGTAGCGACGCCGCATATGAGTTTCGAGTTCTTGACCCCAACCTTGGCCTGATCATTTGCAACCCAGCCGGGTTCGAATTTCAGGAATTGCGGGGTCGGGGCCGAGTGCCACTTACGGCCAGGATTGACTACAACGTACTCGACTGGCGGATCATTCGCGATGATTTCCGAGTGCCCGATGGAGCGCGTGACACCAACGGCAACCCGAGCCCGCCCTATCAACAGCAGCTCGCGATGCGATCTCTGAAAGTCAACCGATCTCGCGGAGCTGATCTGCGGCAATACGCTGGCGTGATTGACCCCACAATTTACTCATTTCCCACTCGGGCGAATGCGACCGATCCCAACCCCGAAGTCGTGATGATCGACCGGGAATCGGGTGCCATGGTCGATCCCCGCACGAGCTACAAGGTTGACCTAAGTCGAGGCATCGTTAACTTTATCGACGTCGACAATGATAACTCGAACGGATTGACTTCAGACTTGGTTTATCCGGGCGGCACGACGGTTGAGCGAGTGCCCGATATTCGCGGTCGTAGCATCCGCGCGCTGTATCAGGTGAATGGAGACTGGGCAGTCCAGCCCATCAAAGCGGTCAACAACTATTTCGTGGCCTATGCGCCTTCGATCACCTACGATCAATGCTATCCCGGGTTCCAAAACGGCGTGGATGGTAGCGCCAACGAAATCTATTTCCCGCTGGCTGACGTGGGCAAGACGGTGGTCATCGGCGAAGTGCGATACACCGATTCCGACGGCGTTTCCAAAGCGCTCTATGACCAAGAATTCATCATCCGTGAGCCGAGGCAAACCGGCGGACTGAGGTTGGGCCGCGTGGTGCTTGCCGATAAGGCGGATGGATCGAAGAATCCGGTGCTCGATTTTTCGAAGGGCTTTGCGGTTCGGCGCGTGCGCGGTGTTTCGGTCAGCGTCCGCGTGTTTTGGAACAGCACGACGTTTAAGCTTTCCAGCGACGATACGCAAAACATGACCGAACTCAACAAGTGGCTGCAAAGTCTGAGAAAGACGCAATCGGAAACATTCCTTGTGAAGGGTGACGTGAACCAATGAGACGGCGCGCATTTACTTTGATCGAACTGCTGACGGTCATCGCGATTTCGAGCATCCTGCTTTCGATCATCGCGATCCCGCTGATTCAAAGTTTCAACTTGACTCGCGTGGGTCAGGGCTACGCCGAGGCGCAAAATCGTGCGCGCTTGCTTATTGACGCGATTGCGCGCGAGATTTCCACCAGTGCTGGTGTGCGCGACAACACGGGCGACAAAGGCGCAGTCGATATTTGGCTGCCCGGCAAGGATGGAAAGGAAGTTTTCGTACGGCTGTACAACGCAAAAATCGACATTTTGATGCCGATGCTCGGCGAGCCTTTGCGCGGCAACAGCAACGATCCGAACGCGGCGCTGCTCAACCCGAATATCCTCATCAACCCGCAAGGCGACCCCACCGACCCGGCAAACTGGAAGCAAGACCCCACGCTTCGAACGCCGAACGGTCAAGTTTCGCTGCCTGCGACCACCGGCTTTCGCATGGTGCGATACTTTATTGGCTTGCGAAACCCGCTGGCAAAGAACTCGGATAACCGCGCCAAATATGCCAATCCGTTCAACAACATACTCGCCCACGCGAACATCAACCCCGAGAACCTGTACGTGGTCTACCGAGCCGAAGTGGATTACCGAACTTGGGATGCGGCGAACGCTCGCTGGGTTTTCAATACGGAGCTTTTCCCGGCAACCGCCAGCCTGAGTGAGCGAAGTCCGCTAGATGATCCCGCGTTCTTTGTCCCCGACGGAACCGCGGCAAAAGCGAACACGATTCGGGCCTGGCTGCGCCATTCCAGGATCGTCACTGAGCTCAGCCGCTACGATGCGATCGAACCCGTTTTCAACAAATCGACCTTCAAAGCAGAGTACGACGGCAACGTACCGCGTATCGTGGCACTCACCCAGTTCCGCCCCACGCGCATCGCTAACGAGCCGCCAGAGGGTCAGGTCGCCGTCCGCACGAATGAGGAATTTGAAGGTTCGGCCAAGATGGGTTCGGAAACCCTTCTTACCAAGTACGGTGGCTGGACAAACCAAATCGTGCGCTGCTATCCCAGCACCT
>CAYRAX010000073.1:0-12337 GCA_964422285.1 uncultured Chthonomonas sp. | reverse complement strand
ATGTGGTGGGTTTACATCGTTCAGAGCGTCACGTCTGGGCGTTTCTATGTCGGCTCAACAGAGCGGTTGGAGGCTCGCATAATGGAGCATAACTCTGGGCAAACCAAGTCTACTCGTGGCCGGGGGCCTTGGAATCTGGTTTACACAGAGCCATATCCAACCAGGCAAGAAGCACTCGCACGAGAGAAGCAGACCAAGTCCTGGAAATCCCATCGCTCAATTGCAGAACTGATTGGATCGCGATCAGAGCATCCCGGCGCGCCGGGAGGGTCGTGGGTTCAAATCCTATACCGACCACCATTTCACTTTGATCATGTGGTGGGTTTACATCGTTCAGAGCGTCACGTCTGGGCGTTTCTATGTCGGCTTAGGCGGATCTTCGGCGCATCGCGGCGATGGCATTTTGTTTGCTCGAAGTAGGCGCATTACTTTTTCGCCTTGGCTTGAACTTCCATAGCTCTGAATTCAGCGATGCGCTGGATGAGCTCGGTTGGAACGGGCTTCTTGTATGAAAACTTGATCGTGCACTCGACCACGGTGCATTCCTTCAGCTCATCGCCGAGCGCGGCAACAAGCGCGTCTGAGGCAGGATAGACCGAGTAGTGGTTTTTCCACCCGGCCAGGTGCACGACTGCCTTGCCATTGATCTTGTACGCCGGCATGTTGTACGAAATGCATTCTTCGGCATCGGGGATCGCGCTTCGAATCGCGTTCCTTGCGGCTGTCAGCGCCTCAGCGACTGGCTCGGGTTGCGCGGCCAAATACTCGTCCACGGTTGCATATGCTGGTGCTGCCATTTATGTTTTTGCAATCTTACCAGCGGCGGTTTTGTTTTCTCGAATTCATGCTCGCGCTTGTAGCCGAGATCGCAATTGAATCCGCTCGGTTTGGCCCTGGTTCATCGGGCCGCCAGCAGAGTGCCTAGTCGGCAGGTTCGGTCGCTGAATGGACAGTCGAAACCAACAACAAATTCGCAGCATTGTTGAGAGGAGGAATTGTCGTGCAAAGCAGGCGAATCCCGGGGATCCTTGTGATCTTGGCTTCCTGGCTATCCTGCCAGGTCCATGCTATGACTACTATGACGATTTTCCTTGGCCGCAGACGTGTCGCTGCAAACAGCATTCACGATTCGAGCTTTATTCGAACCAGCACTCTGAACGATCGGATCGCTTTGTCAAAACGGCTTGTGCTATGCTTGGCATAGCTTAGACCTAGCAGAGTACACTTGGCAATTCTGCAAACTTTTCCATGTAGACGCACGTCTCTACTTGATCGGAGCAAGATGGCTTGGTAAGCCCATGAAGTTAAAGTCGGAAAAAGCTCAAATCCAGCGTGCTCTCTTTGATCCGACCGGAGAGCTTGACCTTGTTTCGCTTGCGTTCGCCCTTGGAGCATCTAAGGTCGGGCCAGATCATTCGGTAGAGGCCGAATTACTCGCCCATGCAGTGGAACTGCCCCACAAACTGGTCGAGTCCGTTCGGCATGACATAAAGTCAGGCAACGACCCATTAGGTGATCGATTCTCCGCCTACCGGTCATCCACGGAAAGACGAGGAACGGGTGCAACCTATACTCCGAAGGCACTGGTCGAGTCAATCTTATTTCGAATACGGGAAGAAAAGAACCCATCACGTATTATCGATGCGGGGTGTGGATCAGGTAGATTTTTGGTTGAATGTGGGAAGCTCTTTCCGAACGCTAGTTTGATTGGTTTTGACATTGATCCGTTGGCCACTCTGATGGCGAAGGCAAACATCGCGTGTCATGGCTATGAAAATCGAACTCAAATAATGTTGCAAGATTACTGTTCAGCTACGCTCAGTCCAATCGAAGGACAATCCATCTTTGTAGGTAACCCTCCGTACGTTCGGCACCATCAGATACATCCAGAAAGGAAGGAGTGGCTCATTGACGAAGCTCTTAGGCTAGGTTATAGGGCGAGTGCGCTTGCAGGTCTGCACGTATATTTTTACCTTTCCACGGTAATCCATGGCAAGCCTGGTGATCGGGGTGCGTTTATCACGTCCTCGGAGTGGCTTGACGTGAACTATGGCTCACTCGTTCGGGAGCTATTCTTGGGGTATTTGGGCGGAGATTCAATCACCGTAATAGAGCCTACAGCGGAGCCATTCCCTGAAACCGCAACAACGGCAACTGTCACTTCCTTTGCAATCGGCACGAAGCCAGAACATATCAAGGTCGCGAGAGTGGAGGAAGTAGCCGCTGTCAAAAACCCGTGCTTCCAGATTGTAAAACGGGAAAGGTTTGCAACTGAAAAGCGATGGTCGCACTTGACACGTGTGCGGCAAGAAATTCCTGAAGGGTTCATTGAGCTAGGCGAGCTTTGTCGTGTACACCGTGGTTCTGTCACTGGGGCAAACAAGATTTGGATAGCTGGCGACCATAGCACTGGATTACCGGAGGACTTTCAATACCCTACTGTGACAAGAGCCAAAGAGCTTTTTGACGCTAGTAGTGCTCTTATAGACCCGGGGATTCTCAAAAAGGTCATTGATCTCCCCGAAGACTTCTCTGGGCTAGATCAACAGGCCAAGAAATCAATCGAAAAATTCCTTCGATTCGCTCGTGCCCAATCAGCGGATGAAGGATACATAGCTCGAACTCGCAAGGCTTGGTGGTCAGTTGGACTTAGGAGACCCGCCCCGATTCTTGCTACATACATGGCAAGAAGGCCACCTAAGTTTGTGCTCAACAAGGCTGAGGCCAGACACATAAACATAGCACACGGTCTGTATCCAAGAGAGGAGCTTTCGGAAGACATTTTGAGTAGAATCGCGAAGTACCTGTGCTCCTCCGTTAGCGTCGATTCTGGTCGAACCTATGCTGGTGGTTTAACCAAATTTGAACCGCGAGAAATGGAACGGCTTCTCATACCAAGACCCGAGGAGATAGTTCATTTCATCAAATGATTGATCCACCTATTTGTTCTTTGAAGGAAATACAGGACGACGTAGATTTGGCTACGGAGCAGTTCCGCATCGCAAGAATTCAAGAGCCTCTCGAAGAGTATTTACGCGTTTTTGAGGAATATCAAGGAGTGATCGAGAATTTATTAGAAGAAACTGTTGACCTCACGACTGTTCGAATTCAGGCAACCTCAGTTCTGGCGAATGCAAAGACGCAAGAAGTTATTCGCTACCTAATGGGTCCTCCGATTTCCTCGGACGATTTGAAGGTGCTGGCAGAGGCCACAAGTCTAAATGCCAAACGACTTAAAGCTGACCCTGGCTTGGTTGGTAGGATCATGCAAGTTATCCTTGACGGACTGGACCGCCGGCGTTTCGCGTGGGTTTCAGAAAATAGAGAGGCAACAGAGGCAGAAAAGCAAGCGGCTGTGATCGCGTCGGCTTCCTTGATCGCAACAAGAAGGGTAGAAACCACACGTAGAAATGAGGGAAAAAAGCTCCAAGAAGCACAGGTTTGTCAGGCCCTCATTAACGTTGGATTTGTGATGGTGAAGGCGCGCACAATAACGGGAATCCAGCAAGCACCAAAGCCTGGAGAATTCTGTTCAGAGTCGATGTTTTCGAATCGGAAAGCAGATTTTGTGATTGGATTGTTTGACGGCCGAGTTATGCCGCTTGAGTGCAAAGTATCAAACTCCTCGACGAACAGCGTTAAGCGGCTCAACAATGACGCTGCCGTAAAAGCCGAGATTTGGAAGCAGGATTTCGGAAAGAAGCAGATTGTTCCCGCCGCTGTTCTTAGTGGCGTGTTCAAAGAGCACAACGTTGAAAACGCACAGCAAAGAGGATTGACGATTTTTTGGGCACACGATCTACGTAGGCTCACAGACTGGATATCGTTGACGACGCAGTAAGCCCTGTCAGCTTTAATGGCCAAACTTAATTCAACCTCAATGCTCGCAGAAGCATTGAGGGAGGAATGCTTGATTCAAGCAGTGGCTTTCACAGTTTGGGCGGCAAAATTTGGCGCGAATTACACGGACTTTTGTTCGAAGCGACAAATTTCGAAAGGGTTTGAGTGCCTACGCATTGGAATGCGGGCCTCACTGTTCAGTCAGTTTCGACTTGCGGTGGAACACCTAGCTTCGTGCC
The DNA here is from genome assembly GCA_964422285.1 of uncultured Chthonomonas sp. Taxonomy (GTDB): domain Bacteria; phylum Armatimonadota; class Fimbriimonadia; order Fimbriimonadales; family Fimbriimonadaceae; genus UBA2391. The sequence goes on along the minus strand of CAYRAX010000073.1, from coordinate 8,258 downwards.
TACGGCTGCCGCTACGACCCTACGCTAGCCAGAAGTTCATCAAGCTGGGCAAATGCTTCAGGCATCGCGCCGGTTGAGCCGTCGGCTTCGAGAGCTTCTTTCGTTGCATAGAGATTGCTTACAACCAGCAACGTTTTACCATCCACGTCTTCAAAAGTCACGGTGGTGATGTTTTGGCCCGCGTCGCCTTCGTCGTTGGTCCAAACAAGGCGCGAGCAGGGGACCACTTCGAGATAAGTCCCGAAAAACTCCATCGTCGCGCCTTCGTGCAAGAAAGCCAAGCGATATTGCCCCCCAACTCGGACATCCAATTCGCACGAAACTAGGTTCAAACCGAACGATTTTGGCACCCACCAGCGCCGGAAAAGGTCGGCCTTGGTCCATGCTTCGAATACGAGATTCGCGGGGGCATTGATGGTGCGCCTGACGACGAGTTCGCGGTCAGATGTGCGCTCAACTTGGGTGTCTTTCATGCTTTCAGCTTCGTTCATTTGGTTCCTCCTGGCGTTTCAATTCTTCGACAACATGCTCCAGCTCATCGAATCGCGCGGCCCAGAGCTTGCGATAGCTCTCGATCCACGCCGCTTCCTCTTCCAATCCTCGCGCGCCGAGCTTGCAGGTTCGCACGCGGCCAACCTTTTCGGATCGCACCAGCCCGGCTTGCTCCAAGACCGCCACATGCTTTTTCATGCCGGTCAAGGTCATGTGGAAATTTCTCGCGAGAGCGGTGATCGAGGCATCCGCGCGCGCGAGTTGCTCCAAGATTCCGCGCCGGGTGGCATCGGATAGCGCTCCGAATGAAGCATCGAATGGAAGTTGTTGATACTGAACCATTTAGTTCAGTATATCATAACAATGTCGGAAATGCAAGCCTGTACTCGTGGGTCTTGCGGTGTGCACGCGCGCATGACTGTATAATCAACTTGTGGCACTGCTCGCGGAAGAACTCGTTGAGGAATGGCTGAACAGGGCCGGATTCTTCACGATTCGAGGCGTTAAAATCGGGGTTCATGAGATGGATTTGCTCGCGATCAGACCGACCCCGACCGGGCTTGAGTGCCGACACATTGAAGTTCAGGCATCGGTGAACCCAGTTAGCTACCTTTTTCGGCTCACCAAAGCCGACCAGAAGGCGACGGGCAGGGGGCCGACCAGTTCGGGCAAGAGAACGGAAGATGAAATCTCACGTGGGGCCGACGAATGGGTTCACAAGAAGTTCGGGCATCCGCAGAAGGTGAAATTGCTCGCTTCACTCGCTCCCGGCCCGTGGTCTCGGGAAGTCGTTTTACATCGTCTGCGACACCCGGAAGAAATCCGGCAATTGGAGGCAAGGGGAATCACCGTCCATCAGCTTGCCCATGTAGTAACCGATCTTTCACGTCCCGGCCCTAAAGTGGCGCGGGCTTCTGGTGGTGATTTTCTTGATTTGATATTACTGGGTACCAATAGCGACACCGTAGAAAGGGAAATTCCTGAATGACCAAGCCTGTTCCGGCAATGGGAGGCACCAATAATTTGCATCCAGTGCACCCCGGTTCAATGGCTTGAGCGGTGCATGAACGGGTTTTACAGGGTGCGGATGGCTCGCGCTCCGCACCCGTAGGATGACAAGCAATTATTGTCGTCGTGCACGCAGGCGGAGGAGTAGGCCGCCGAATATGTTGCCGAGCGTCAGCGCCACGGCCGGCTCGGGAACCGAGTTCAACGTAACCCGGTAGTTGTCGTAACCAATGTCGATCGTCGCGGCGTTTCCGTTGCTCGTCATGAAGCCGAACGTGATGGGGCTTCCGCTGGAACTAAAGTTCGGGTGGCTAGATCCAGAAATGCCATCGCCAAAGACCAAGCTGGTCAAACCAGACTCGGACGTGGTTTGCCAGCCGCCACCGAGCCCGGTCGCGAAGAAATTGCCGCGATAAATCGTTCCGCCCTGCTGTAGCACCAGCCCATAGCCTTGCCCGAGCCCAAAGCTGAAGAAGTTTTTGTAGTCAATCGACCAATCGATGGACGAAATCGCGCCCATGCTGGAAGGATCGTACGTAAATGCCTCCCGCAGATGCGCGTTGTAGGTGAAATTGTTGTTGATCGTGGCGACGCGCTTGTAGGCCCCGGGGTTGCCGCCAGCCGAAATCTGCTCGGTGAATTGGCCGGTGGGGCTAGACGGGAAAGTCACCATTGCCCAATCGGAGTCGGCAAAGGTGCCATCGCTGTAGGAGAGTGCGTATGCAAATTGAACCGCTACAGTTAGCGATCCCAAGATGAGAAGTTTTCCTTTCATAAGGAAAATAGTCTACGGTAGCATTGGCGACTTGCCCGCTTGTCGGCCGCAGAATCCGGATTGCGTCCCGTAAATGAGCTATTCGGTGCCATGGATGATGCGCAGCGTCTCGCTTCGGATTCCCATGAGGCGCAGGCCAAAGCCCGATTCCATCTTTTTCAGCAAGCCATAGTGGTGAAGCGCTGTCGCCTTGTCGCCTTGAAAACTCGAGGCAACGAGCGCGGTTTTGTGCGCCGAAAACCGCGAATTGACATCTGGGTCCGCTAGGAGCTTGTCCGTGATGCCCAGCGCGCGTTTGGGATCGCCATATTGAGCATGTTGCCAGGCTTCCATGATCAGGTGCTCTTTGCAGCCCGGCGATTGCATGATCATGTCGTGCGCGGCGGCCGTGTTTCCGGCTCGATTCGCGAAAATCGTCCTCGGCAAGCAGTAGGCATCGCGCAAGGATTTCGGCGCACGTTCGAGCTGTGCCTCCATCCATTGGTGCCGCCGCAACGACGCGATTGCTGGTTCGGTCAATTGGAAGCCGCGCCAAGCGGAGGAAAGTCGCAAAGAGGTGGGATCCAAGCCGCAATGCGTGCCTTCTTTGGGCCGGGCGGCGAGCGCTTCGGCGAATGCCTGCCCCGCGAGATCGTATTCTCCGGTTCCGACCAGCAACATCCCGAGTGCCTCGTGGGCTAAGCACCAAGCCTCCGTTCTGGGCAGCAGTTGGCCCTCGAAAAACTCGCGCACCAGTAGCTGCACGCCGCGCCTCGGGTTTGTCGCCAAATGGGCTTGCCAAGACTGCCAGACTGGCCGCGCTTGCTTTTGGGATTCCGCCAAATCCACGAGTCCCGCGCCCGCGATAGTGGCCAGGTGCTCGGCGTGCTTCGGGCCAATTTGTGCCTCGCCAGACTCGTATCGGTGCCACGATGAAGACGAGATTTGGGCGAGTTGGGCGGCTTCGCGAATGGACCGGCGAGCCTGGCCCCGGGCGATGCGCAGCCACCAGCCAGCGTGGAACCCCGAGTTTGGAACGTCCACCGCGCCGGGGCATTGAATGGCGAAGAGGACTCGTTCGCGTTGCACTGATGGCGGGATGGTTTGCCCAGATTCCCAGCGCTTAAGCGAGGAAACGGAGCAACCAATCAGGTCGGCAAAAGCTGCTTGCGAAGCTTTTTGCCGTTGCCGCTCAGCTCTAATGGTGCTGGCGAATCCGTCGCTCATGGGTTATTCTAACCCAACTTTTTGCAAACTTGGCCTTTTTTCGCGAGATTCTGCCTCCGAATGAATCCGGCACCGGTGCGTTTTTGGTTAGATCACAGCCTCGGTGTCCGCTTGCGGCGCCGGCACAATACTCCGCAGAATCCCGCCAGTGTGCGTTCCCGTGGACGCGTAAACCGCCCCCCCATGCGTCGTAGTCACGAGTCGCCGAGATCGCGGAACCCGACGTAGACTGGGCATCGTTGTTCTTGATCCCCGCGTGCTGAAACGTGCGTTAGACACGATGGAAGCAGCATATCTTCGCGAGCCATTTGAAGGGAGGACAGCGAAGGACGTGACTGACCACTTCAGATCGGTACGAAGCAAGATCGGATATCCGACAGTTGTTCCAGTGAAGTTTTTCAAAGACGGCACGGCGCTCGATATGCCCTGTCACGGGTGTGACTGAACAATGCTTGTCAGTCCTTTGGTTAACGCAGCAAAATTCCGAGGATAGTCGCACGATCTGCGTCGTAAGGCTCTGCCTCTCTTATTCTCATGATTGGATTGTAGCCTTCGTGACTGCCGTGATTCTCGATAAAAGACCAAAAGGAGCTATTCGAGAAACCACGGACATTGGTCTGTGATAGCCCATGGACTAAAGATGCGCCACGAGGGCCTTGTAGCCCCATACCAGTGGCTTTTGACCCATTCTTCTTCAGTCGTAAGAAAGATTGCGGCGATATTCGCCTCAAGTAAACTGAAATCTAATGTAGTTTCGGCAAATGTGAATCATAGTGGTTGAAATCAGCGTTAACCTACAACTAGAGCACTGTAACCCTGGCACGCGCCCCGACTGGGCTCATGTGCGTTACGTTCGATGATGCCACGTTACCAAAACCAACGTACGCTCTGGTCGCGGTAATTGTCTACGACCAGCGCGATTGCGCATCTGCGCCTGTTATTCCAGCTTGCATGAATTTGCTCGTCCCACTCGTTTACTCGCTGACGCCAGGCGTGTAGTTTGTCCACGTCGGCGAGTTATCCGCGCCGGTGGTCATGCGCAAAACAGGATCGGTCACGCCCGCCCCGCCACGCACATATTTCCTAGTTCCCGAGCCATATCCATTATCAACAACTTTTACCCGAGTTCCGAGCCCGTTGTAATTGAATATTATGAAGCATTCCGCACACGCATTCTTACTCCTGGCAAATTTGGACTTTCGCGAGTGATCATGTATGTTTACTCTTGCACGTGTTTGTGCATACTCGAAGTATTACGTGGAGGACAAGATCGAATGACTTGAGCTAACGCAACTGCCAACGATGTAAGGGTAACATCGTAAAACATGTCAATATTGCTGATGTTAAATTGCATCTCGATTGAAAAGAACTGCATAATGAATACAGGAGCATTGAGTATTACCTGAACGACAATTGCTAGCGTTGTCTTGAGGGTCGTCTTACCTGGTGGCGATGGTGATTTCTTGTACACGGTCCACAGCCACACGAGTGATACGATGAAAGCGTGTATTTGCGCCCACACTATGATAACCATGGAAAGAGCAACAAATACACTAGTCTCCGAAAACATTAACAGTAGGCGCACAAGGTTAAGCACAAATATCATTTGGCGATCCTATTTCCAATTGTCATGTTCTATTTCGTATTTCGACATGTGCTGGCACTAAAACAGCCTAGATCATCGGAAAGCCGTGCCATGGGCGCGTGCCAGGAGGGCCGGTAATTGGAGTCGGAACACGCATCGGTGGCGAAGGGTCAAATTTTCCCGAGCCTGGGTTCAGTCCAGCAAGGTACTTGCGCATGTTTGGGTAACCATTTCGTGGCGGATACTTCCCGCGCTTGCCTGTCAAATGTGCGTTAGTATTAGCACCGAAGAACTCGGATACGGAGTTCCCGCGATGTATATTGGGCCCCGTAACTGAGCCATCGCTTTGAACAATCGCGAGTTGCGGATGGTCCAGACCCCACGGGGGTTCCCATCCCCAAAACGCATAAACTATAATTGAACCGTCTGGCATTATCACGATGATCAAGTCCACGTCCACGTGTGGGTTGGAGTGCTGTCCGGGCAGGATTTCGTAGGTAACCTGATCGTCTCCGCAGCCTTGATCCTCACCTACAACGATTACCGTCCCTTTGAATCCTGGGTCAACGTACACAATTCCAGGGTCGTGCCACCCGTTACCAGTTGGGTCGGATCTCAGCAGCGGATTGTTATCGCAATACGCGTACCAATTTCGGCCGTCCTTGATCGCGTCTTTGGTGACAAACCGACCGCACAAGGGATCGTAGAGTCGATGCCCTAATTGCTTAAGACCGCCTTCGTCTTCTTGGTAGCCATAGGGGGTGCCGTAGCCGAAGCGGCCGGTTTTTGACCCAGAAGTCCCAGTGTTGACTCTAGACATCAAAAGCGTTTCTCCGAAGGTTTTACGCTAGAAGTAGGTATCTGCATCCTGAATTTTATGAACCGAATTGATTGTTCTTTGGTCGTCACATGAAGCTCGCTAGGTCATATGAGCCTGCATTATCGCAAGCTCTCACGTCAACCTAGTTCGCGGCTAATGCAATGATCTTCTGAGTCTTGCGGTCAATTGTAACTTCGCTGGGCCAGCGATGAGTGCTGTGCCGAAATACCTTTATGCGTTCATCCAAAATGGGAGTCAGCCGATAAATATTAGTGGTTTCATTGCGGCTTACTGAATATATATATCGCGATGGATCAAGCATTGCGCCAACGTTGACTGGCGTTTCAGCCTGATCCTTGACATACGTGTTGTACAGGAGTTGTTGCAATGCAAGCATACACTTCTCATCGTCCGAAAGACTGCTCGACGAAGCAGCCATTTTGCCAGCTGCGTTGCAGCTTTTCCCACAGCTTACAAGCACCACTGAGCACACAAGCAAAGTCGCAACTTGTATTTTGGGGACAGGATTTGGAGGCACTACCGCACCCCGCCGCCCAAACTTGGCGGCCTGTAGTTTGGCGGTAGCTTGCCTTTTAGTGGGGGCAATGGACTTGGTCCGCGCAAAGTGGATGAGGAATATCCCGGGTCAGTTGGACCTTTTCGAGGATTCATTGTCAATTCAATGATAGTACCGTCCGACAACATGATATACGCAACGCCGTCAGCTGAGAAAAAGAGCGTGTTTAGGTCTGAAATGGAGGGTGTTCGCGGGTCGTCATACGTTCCCTCCTCAGAATGCTTGCTCGGGCGGCCACCCTTTTTGTATGGATGAGTATGCCATCGACGTTGATGCCTGCTTCCGCTTGGTGGGGGCGCCTTTCGCTGGTCCACGCTCGTTGGCTCACCAACTGTAAACGTATAACTCCATGATCCATCCGGGTTTTGATATATGTACCTCCCGACTTCAGTATCATCGTGCTCATTTCGATATCGCCTTGCAAAGTCACTAGCATCCTTTGCGGCGGCTTCTGCACTCTTGTACTCATCACCCGGTAGTAACCCATTTGGATCGCCCAATGTCAACGGGTTGTTATCGCAATACTCATACCAATTGCGTCCATCTTTGATCGGGTCCTTGGTTACGAATCGACCAGCGACGGGATCATAGAGACGATGCCCTAATTGCTTAAGGCCGCCTTCGTCTTCTTGGTAGCCATAGGGGCCGCCGTAGCCGAAGCGGCCGACAATGGAACAAGCCCTACTTGTGCGCTTGAAATGCGTCTCTCACCTCCAAGCTAATGGAATATTCACAGTAAATTCCAGACGCACTTCCTACCTTACCGCTTATGCTGGCTACGTTACTAAAGTGAATTATCCGCTTGTCGCTTGCTCTAACAAGAATGCGATACTCGTCAACCCATAGAACATCAAACGGCCCTTCATCGGCTTTCGCAACCAGAAAGGCTGGGGACTGAAGTCCGTCAGATGATACGATTGAATAGGCTTGCTTATCCGATCCAAAAGTAGTGTTAGACACTATTTCGCGAACGATCTTGTTACCGGTTTGAGCGTTTGTTAGCACTTGAACGCGAGCTGAACTTGCTTCGTTCGTGTCACAGCATATCAGACAAAACGCTGCAGCAATAATTATCAATACTTTCAATCGACATCACCCTTTAGCCTAGCCCTGCCCCACCGGATCCCACGCTTGATCATCTCCTGGTCCCATGGATCGTCCCCGTACGGCGGGCCATCATTCCAATGGCCAAAATTCGGATCCTTTGCGCCATGATGCTCTTGAACGTACCCTGCAGCCCGAAGTAGTTCTTCTTCAGACATGCCAAGCGCAACGCCGGTGGCCCCGTAGTTGAAGTTTCCAGCATTTTCATACCGTCTGTTCAATCGCTTGTAGTCCCATTCGCCACCCGGCATCTCTTTTGTCACCCACTTTCCGTTTTCACCTACGTAGCGTCCGAACTGGGCGGTGTCGGAATAAGCGTATGATCCGTCTGAAGCATGCAGGTCTTCTTCTATTTTGTCCATGTTGCGCTCGTAGCTCTCACCGTTCGGCAGAACGGGTGGATTATTCGGGTCGAGCATACGGGTCGCCTCTGCCAGGGTGTCGTCCAAGCAACCCATCTGTATCAGACCATGTGGGTCGCATAACGAAGTCGGTTTGGACCGACAATAACCATACCAATTGCGTCCATCTTTGATCGGGTCCTTGGTTACGAATCGACCAGCGACGGGATCATAGAGACGATGCCCTAATTGCTTAAGGCCGCCTTCGTCTTCTTGGTAACCATAGGGTCCGCCATAGCCGAAGCGGCCGGTGTGCGTTCCGGTTGATGATGTCACGTTTCCAAATGCAT
>CAYRAX010000072.1:0-12400 GCA_964422285.1 uncultured Chthonomonas sp. | reverse complement strand
GCGCAGGCGATCGGCGAGCCCAACGCGCGCCAACTCCGCGCCGCCAATTCGCAGGAGATCATTTTTAGTGGGAGCTCCAAGCGCAAGCCGGTCAGCATCGCCGAAGTCACCCTGATTTTCGACAACGAGGACCGCGCCCTGAACATCGATTCTGCCGAAATTAGCATCACGCGGCGGCTGGAGCGAAACGGCGACAGCGAGTTCGAGATCAATGGCCATCGGTGTCGGTTAAAAGACATTTATGACCTCTTGGCGGATAGTGGTTTGGGTCGCTCGGGCTACTCCATCGTGGGGCAAAAAGAGATCGACGCGGCTCTCGCCGCCAGCGCCGAAGACCGGCGAGCTTGGATCGACGAAGCAGCCGGAGTGCAGCGTTATCGCGCGAAGCGAACCGAGTCGCTGCGCCGGCTGAGCCAAACCGCCGAGCACCTTTCTCGCATCGAAGATATCTTGAACGAAATCGAGACCCAGCGCGCTCCACTTGAGAAAGAAGCTGAGGTTGCCGAACGATATCGAACTGCAAAGGTGGCGCTTCGCGAAGTCGAAGTCGGCCTCATGGCGCGAGATGTGGCGAACGCCGTACACCAACTGCGTGATATCGATGAGCGACTTATTACAACCCGAAAAGCTTCGGAAACCGAATCAGCCTTGGCAGCGAAACTCGCCGCCGAGACGAGTCGTTTGGGCGACGAACTTTCAGAAATTGAACGCGAGCTAGACGCGCTGCGCACTCTGCATCAAAGCGCCATTAGCGAGCGCGACCGGTGCCTCGCAAAAGCCGAAAAACTCAGCCAGGCGCTCACGCACTTTGACCAATTGGAAAACAATCTGTCAGCAGATGAATCGCATGCTGATGAGCGAAAGGCGCTGTTGGAGCACGACTTGCAGGAGGTCACGGCCGAGCGAACATCCTTGGCAGATGCGCTGAAGGAGATTCAGGAAAGCGCTTTTGGAGCCGGTCGCGCGGCTGACGAATGCCGCAAGGAACTCGCCGAACTCGACGCGAGGCTAGAAAAAGCCCGCAAACTGCACCAACTGCAAGTGGAATTCCAGGCGCAAAAGTCCGTTCGCGCCGACCAAGAGAAAAGCCTCAAGATTGAATTGAGGGGCATTCACCAGTCGATGCCGGAATTGGAATCGGCAATTTCGGAAGCGCAAACCGGCATCGACGAAGTGCGCGAAGTGCGCGATAAACTGGCGAGCAAGCGGGGTGAGATCGCGCAGTCGATCAAGGAGGCTCGCTCAGGAGCGGATCAAGTGGAGCACCAGCGGCGCCAATTGTTGCAGCAAAAGGCGGTCATGGAGGGTCGAATCCGAGGCATTGAGGCCACGCTGCAAGCCCACGAGGGTGTTGCCCAAGGTGCGCGCGCGGTGCTGGCGGCCGCCGAGCGAGGCATTTTGAGCCACCAATACACTGCGGTCGGCGATGCGATTCACGCTGAAACTGACAATGCGCTCGCCATTGAAACCGCGCTCGGTGGATCGGCAAATGACCTCATCGTCGAATCGGATGCTCACGCAAAGTCGGCGATCCAATGGCTCAAAGAAAACCGCCTGGGCCGCGCCACTTTTCAACCCGTGAACTTGATGCGCGCAAATTATCGGCGGCACGAACTGGACCAACTGAAGCGCGAGCGGGGCGTGGTGGGGGTCGCGAGCGAGCTGGTGAAGTGCGACGAGCGCCATCGACCGGTGATCGAGAGCCTGTTGGGGCGCGTGTTGGTTGTCGAGTCGCTGGATGATAGCCTGCGGCTCGCAAAAACGCAAGGATGGTCGCGGATTGTCACGCTCGATGGCGAATTGGTCCACAGCTCTGGCGCGGTCACAGGAGGCGTTCACGCCAAGCAGGCCACCGGAATGGTGCAGCGCCGGGCGGAACTTGACGAGGTCACGCGCGACCTTGCTGCTCTTGATTCGAACCTAAAAGCGCTGGAAAAGCGGGCGGCAAACCCAGAATTGGTCGCCGAGCTTCAGGCCAATTTGGATGCGCTCGACGCCGAGATTCGCGAGCAAGAAGCCGAGCTGCGAGAGCGCGAAAAATGGCACCACAGCCTGACTACGGAGCACCAACAATCGCTCAAATCGGTCGCAAAAATCGAGGCTGATCTGGCCAAGTTCAATGAGCCGATTGCTGACCTGGAGCAGGCGGAATCTATCCCGGAAATCGAAAAGTTGCGAGATGAGGTCCTGCAAAATGCGGCTTCGCGCGCGGCGAATGCGCAATCGGCGGTGGATGCGATGCGTGATGCTGAAGCGCGTTTGAAGCTGGCCGCTGATCGCGAAGAGGAATTGCGACGGAGGTTCGAGCGCGAGGGAAGCGGTCGCGAGGCGCGCGAGCACCGACTGGCAAGCATCAACAACGACCGGGACAAGGCGAATGCTGAGTTGGTTGCCGCCGAAATAGAGCAAATCGAAATCTCCGAACGCATCGAAATTCACCGCCAAACAATCGAAAAAACGACGCTGCGGCGAACCGAATTGCTGGATGAGAACTTCCACGTAACGGAGCAAGCGAAGGAGTCGCAGGTTCGTTTGCAAGCCGCCCAAGAGGTCATCCACCGCGCCGAGGTCGAGCGGGCAAACCTGGATGCAAAGCGCGCAGCCGCCCAGGAAAGACTCCTCGAAGAGTTTGGAATGGTGGAAGCAGAAGCCATTTCTCACTTCGAAAATCATTCGGTTCCCGAAGGAGCAGCGGGAATCGCGGCCAATTTGCGTCGGGAAATCAAGTCCATGGGCGAGGTCAATGTTGGCGCGATCGAGGCATTTGCGCGCCTGAACGAGCGGTTTGTCGAACTCAAAAATCAGTACGACGACGTGTTCAATAGCAAGACGGAGATCGAGGGCGGAATTCGCGAATTGGATAAGCTCACCCGCGACCGATTCCGAACCACGTTTGAACAGGTCGCGCACGAATTCAAAGATACGTTCCAGCGTCTTTTTGGCGGCGGCGAAGGGCGCATTTTGCTCACGAATCCAGATGATCTGCTGCTCACAGGCGTCGATATCGAGGTTGAAATCCCTGGCAAAAAGAAGCAGCGCTTGGAGCTATTGAGCGGCGGAGAAAGGGCTCTCGCGGCGAGCGCGTTTCTGTTCGCGCTGTTGCGAGTCAAGCCGAGTCCGCTCGTCGTTCTGGACGAAGTGGATGCGCCGCTTGATGGCAGAAACGTCGAGCGATTTGTGCAGGCCATGCAGGAGTTTTCGGGCCGCACGCAGTTCATTTGCATCACCCACAACCCGCTCACCATTGAATCCGCGCCGATATGGTTTGGCGTTACGATGCAGGAGCCCGGCGTAAGCACGGTGATCCCTTATCGCGCGGCGCCAACTGCGCAACTCGCCTAACGGTTAAACCGATACGGTGCTCAGCACTTGCTTAACGAGCCCGGGCACGTCGCTGGTTTTGTCGGCGACTTTTGCACCCGCGCTCAGCAGGGCATCTACCTTGGATTGAGCAGTTCCCGTGTTGACGCTGATGATGGCTCCGGCGTTTACCATGCGCTTGCCCGGGGGTGCGGTTCGGCAGCTGATGAACGAGACCACTGGCTTGCTCATCGTTTTGATGTATTCAGCCGCGGCTTCCTCGTCGCTTCCGCCGATTTCACCGACCATGACGACGGCGCGCGTGTGCGGATCGGCCTCGAACATCTGCATCACTTCGATGAAGCGTGTGCCGGGCAACGGGTCGCCGCCGATGCCGACGCAGGTGGTTTGCCCCAGGTCGGCGCGAGTCAATTCCCACGCAATTTCGTAGGTTAGGGTTCCGCTGCGGCTGACCATGCCGATTGGGCCTGGCTTGAAAATGTAGCCGGGCATGATGCCCATTTTGCATTCGCCGGGCGTGATGATTCCGGCGCAATTGCCACCCAACAGCCGCGAAGTGTTGTTCGTTTTCAGCCGCTGAATCACGCGCATCATATCGAGAATCGGCACTCCTTCGGTGATGAGGGCGATGAACGGGACTCCGGCGTCTTCCAATTCCATAACGCTGTCCGCGGCGAATGGTGCTGGGACGAAAACGATTGCCGCATTCGCACCGGTCGCCGCTACCGCCTCTGCAGCGGTGTCGAAGACCGGTCGGTCCAAGTGGGTGGTTCCACCTTTGCCCGGAGTGATGCCCCCCACAACTTGAGTTCCGTACTCAATCATTTGTTCGGTGTGGAAGGTGCCCTCTTTGCCAGTCATGCCAGCAACGAGAACTTTGGTGTTGCGATCAATCAAAACAGCCATCGTCAGGCGGGAAGAATACCCGTTCTTAGGCTGAAATTCGCGGGTCGCGCGTCCGCCCAAGGCCACTCCCCCGTCCCGATTCCATCGGGACTCCCGCCCGGACGCGCGACCCGACCCCAGTCGTTCATACTTTGGCTTCGTGCAAAATCGCATCGCCTTGATCATCGCGGGATTCTGGTGGTTCTTGCTCATCGGCGCCGCCCAAGCCATGAACGGACCGCTCGGGCTCACTTTGTGCAAAGCGCTTCACGGTCCCGAGCGCGGCGAAAAGTGGATGACGGCGCTCTTCTTTATCGGCGACACGGGCATGATCATGGCATCGAGTTGGTTCGCCCGCCGATTCTCGGTAAGAAATCTCGCGATCGCCTACGCGGTAATCTTTTTGCTCGGATCGCTGGGTGCATGGCTGGCGCCGACTTGGGCGACGTTTTTGCCGACACTTTTCCTGTTGGGAATTGGCTATGGCGGAGCGAGCGTGCTTTACAACGCAGTCTTTGCGGCAGAGTTTCATAGCGGCAAAAAGGTGCAATGGCTGCTCGTATTGAATGGCTTTTGGGGCGTTGGCGCGGTGGTTGGTCCCCGAATTGTCAGCCAGTGGATCGACTCTCCGCGCGTGCCGCATGAGGTCCTGTTCATAGGTGGATTGGCGGGTTTGGTTGCCGCGTTTGCCCTTAAACCGGGAGGATTGGCCAGCGAACCGCGCACAGATGTCGCCGCGCCAAGTAACCGAGTTTGGGTTTTCGCGGCGATCATGGCGATCTATGTGGGCGCGGAAGTCGCAGTAGGCGCACTAACACCACGTCACTTGTTCCAATTCCACCAACTCAAATTGAAGTCCGCGATCGAGCTGACGGCGATGCTCTGGCTAGTTTATAGTATCGCGAGATTCGTTTTGGGACCGGTAGTGGCCGCGCTCGGTCCGCGCCGAACCGTCATTGGGGGCTGCATCGCGTCCGGATTGCTCTTGATCGCTACTCGTTACGTGGGTGAACCAAAGTTCATACTACCGGTCGTAGGAATGTTCATGGCACCAGTTTTTCCTGCCGTGATGGGCTGGGCATCTTCCGAGGGCGGTGACGAGCACCGCACCGCCGCGATTTTGATAACAACAGCCGGATTCGGAGCGGCGATTGTGCCGTTTGTGGTTGATGAGGTCGTGGGGGTTGGAGCCGCCATGCCTCTCGTTGTGGGCGCGATTTTTGCCCTCGGCGGCATCGTTGCGCTGTCGGTGAGGCCGATTCACAAGGCGGCGAATTGAAGCTCGCCATTTGCTGCATCAACGCGCTGGGCTGGGCAACCGTCCGCCATCGCTGGCAACAAATCTTTGCCGCTGATCCCGACATCGAGGTCAAGTTCTTTTTCCCGGAAACGTACATCAAGGACGTGCCGCACCTGCGAATGAAAATGTTGCTACGCGGCATGCGCATGCGTTCGGCGGTCCAAGATGCCGTTCGGTGGGGCGCCGGGCGAATCCTCATCGCCACCAATGGCGAGGCGTCGCTACTGCCTGATCGAATGGCATCCAAATTTTTGATCTACGGCGACGCCAGCCACCGACAGCTTACGGAACTCTATCGTTTTGAGCGCTCGGAACGAAAGAACCTGCGTCGCGAGGGCATCATGGCCAGGCTAGCTGAACACGGTAGCCGGATGGTTGGCATGTCGCGCTGGGCGGTGGAAGGCATGTCGCGCGACTACCGCTGCGAGGCGAGTCTTCTGCCGCCCGCGATCAACACCGAACTATTTCGCCCACGCGAGGAATCCCGTGCGCCCGGCCCAACCCGCATTCTGTTCGTCGGCGGAGATTTCGACCGAAAGGGCGGGCAGCTGCTGGTGGATGCGCTAGAACAATTGCCCGACTGCGAACTGCATTGCATCACAAAAGGCAGCGCACCAAGCCACCCGCGCCTGAAATTGATCGCCCACCAGCCGCCAGATTCGCCGGAAGTCGTTCGAGCGTTTCAGTCCTGCGACATCTTTTGCTTGCCGACGCTTGCCGATTGCTATTCGCACGTCGCGATCGAGGCGCAGGCATGCGGGTTGCCTGTGCTGATACACCCGACTGGCGGAATTGCCGACATCACCGAAGGTGGTCGCTCGGCCTCGCATATTGAGCCGACCCCTGAATCGATTGTCAATGCGGTGCAGGCCCTCATTGATGACCCCCAGCGCCGTGCCGATTTGGCCGAGCGGGGCCGCCAGCGCGTGCTACAAGAAAATGCCTACGCCGTGCACCGGACCCGATTGATGGAGCTACTCAGTTAGGCGCCCGCGGAGCTCGTGAAGCGCCGGTATCAGTTTTCCAACCGATTCCAGCGCGCCAATCAGCCGGTCCACCGCGGCAACTTTCGAATATTCAGATTCCAATTTTTTGCGCGCGACGACCGCTTGCTGGTGGGCCCATTCCGGATTTTCCATCGCCTTGCGAATGAGTGCTGCCGCCTCGCCGGTTTGGCATGCGTGGGTGACCGTGAGAGCGGGGAACAGTTCGCTCGCGTGATCGGTGCTCGAAGTGGAAACGATCGGAACTTCCAGCGCCGCCGCGTCCAAGACCGATCGCGCCCATGTGAACCTTGGATCCAGATTCACCCAGAGCGAAAACCTGGCCGCAAACTCGTACCAAGCCTCGTCATTGGGTGCGATCAAGAATTCCGCGTCCACGCCGTCGTAAACATTCGAGGCTTCGTCAATTCGAATGTCTTTGGCGATGCGGCCCGCTGCGGCGAATTCGCGCCAATTGCTCAGCGAGCGCCCAACCGCCGGAATGGGAACAACTGCTGAGCATCCAGCCGCTGAAATCGCCGCGACCGAATATCCCTGCGGCGAGCGCATCGTGCACAGAGCTTTCTTCGATCGCTCGTCAAACGCCGACCGGAATCGCGCGATTCGATCCACGGGGTAGGGAACACCGACCCACCGCGCCTTTCCGCCGCTCAGCCAATCGAAGTAGTCGGTTGTGTGCCGGTTTATCGTTGCCACCAAGTCGCAATTGCGCAAGATGGTCAGCAATTCCTCGGTTGGATCAGCGTACATGCTGACGTCCCACTCGACGAGCGCGATCCACTTGGTGGTCCCTTTGCGCTGCTTGAGCTGACGCGCGAAACTCGGCCAATGCTGCTTGTTCAGATTCGCGATGACGAGGTCAAATTGCGTCGGATCAAACGATGGCGTGGTGGCGCCACCGATGTGAACGCCATTGAAGCAGTGCACCCATTGCTCGACGCTCGTGCTGTTCAGGTGGGGCGGATTGGGATCGCTCGCGGACCAAGATTCCTTTCGAGAATCCACCATGAGCACGCGAAAATCGGCCATGGTTTCGGACTAGAGGGCGGCTCGGGCGATGGCTTCGGCGGCGGCGGCCAGAGCTTCGGTCGGAGTTTGAACGGTGTGCACGCCGGGAATATCCCACGTCGCCAGCCCAATCACCGATTTTCCAGCTTTGAGCGCTAGCGCAATTTCAGAAAGCGTCCCATAGCCGCCACCGACGGCGATGACTACCGCGGCGGACTGGACGATGATGCCGTTTCGTGCCGCACCGAGGTTGGTCAGGATGGGGATATCGATGTGCGGGTTGCCGGGAAATGGCTTATCGCCAGGCAAAATGCCCACCGTCTTGCCGCCACGCTCTTTGGCTCCGCGGCTCGCGGCCTCCATCACGCCAGATCGACCGCCGCTGACCAGCACCGCGCCCATGTCGGCAATGCCGCGCCCGACTTCGGTCGCCATGGTCGCCACAAAGGGCTCGCATTCCGCCGCGCCAATGACTGCAATCAGGGTTTCCGCCACGTGGGTTAAGGTACCCCGATTGGTCCTTTCCTATGGTAAACCCGCTCGGCGATCGCGGCAATATCAACCGTGTGTGGTGCGGGAATGTTGCAAGATTCGCCGAACAAACTTGCATACGTTGCCGCAGCTTTTGCGTTCGACTCGTTTTCAAATAGGTCCGCGATGTCGGTGTAAGCCGCCGGGTTTTGCATCGCACGCGCCCGCGCCGATTGGGTGGCGTAGGCCAATATCGCGAGGTCGGCAAGTCCCCCCAGCACCACCTGTGATTCAAGATTCAAATTCGATTGTCGGCCCAATGCGAGCGTCAGCAGCTCTTGAGTAAACAGTTGGGAGGCTTTTGGCGCGGGTTGGTTTGCCAGCTTTCGAAGCAATCGCGAGCCAATGAAGAACCGGTTGATTTCGTTGGTGCCTTCATAGATGCGGCTGACGCGAGCATCGCGATAAAGCCGCGCCAGTGGAAATTCCTCGGTGAACCCATAGCCGCCGTAGGTTTGAAGGCACTCGTCGATGATGAGGTCCTCCATTTCGGTGGCAAAAACTTTGCAGATGCTGCATTCGACCGAATACTCTTCGCATCCCGCCTGATTCGCGGCAATTTCGTCCAATTGCTCCGCGTGATAGTGTTCAAACGCGCCGTCAATCAGCGCGCCGGTGCGGTAGATGGCGGCTTCCGCGGCAAAAAAGCGAGCCGCCATCTGGGCAAATTTCTGCTGCACCAAGCCAAAATTGCCGATGGACTGACCAAATTGCTTGCGATCCATTGCGTAGGCCGATGCCTGGCAAATCGCTTCTCGCGCGGGGCCAATCGACATGCTGGCGAGCTTAAACCGCCCCAAATTCAGAGCGTTGAACGCCACCACGTGCCCACGGCCTTCTTCAAAAAGCAAGTTTTCGGCCGGAACCTCAGCGTTTTCCAGAATGACGCGCGCGGTGCTCGAACCCTTCAGCCCCAGTTTGTGCTCCTCGCGCGAAATGCTGACGCCCGGGAAGCCGCGCTCGACGACGAATGCGGTCACCTTTTCGCCGCCAATCTTGGCCATAACGACGAATTGGTCGGCCCATTTGGCGTTGCTGATCCACATCTTGGTGCCGTTCAAAATCCACTTGTCGCCTTGCCGGTCGGCGCGAGTGGAAAGCGCCAGCGCGTCGGTGCCGCTGTTCGGTTCGCTCAAGCAATATGCGCCGATCTGCTCGCCGCTGGTCAGCGCGGGCAAATACTTTTTGCGCAGTTGCTCGGATCCAAAAAGGCTAGCGCCAACTTGGCTGATCCCGCTGGTGATGCCGACAGTGACGCTGAAAGAAGCGTTGAGGCTCAAAAATTCGAGCATGCGGGCGGCGACATTTTTGGGCAAGCCGAGGCCGCCGTAGGTCTCCTTGGTGTCTGGTCCGCAAAAGCCAAGCTGCCCCGCACGCCGAATCAGGTCGACCATCAAGCCCTCTTCTTGAGCATCCAGTCGATCTTGGATAGGCAGAACTTCGTTGCGGCAAAACTGCTCTGCCGTTTGGACCATTAGCTGCTCATCCGAAGAAAAATCCTCGGGAGTAAACGTGGTTGGAGAAACGGCATCGACGAACGAACATCCGCAGGGGATATTGCTGCTTGAAGTGGGAGACAACGGCGTCACAGGGTCATTATATCGCGCATCTCAAGCGGAACAAAATCCCAGCCGGGTGGAATTTGCGACCCAACCTCAAGATCATTGCCAACCACGGGCAGAAGCAGCGAATTCAAACTGTGTAGCCAGCCGCGATGCGGCGATGCCACGTCAGCGTTTTGTGGCGCAATGA
Organism: uncultured Chthonomonas sp.; assembly: GCA_964422285.1. GTDB lineage: Bacteria > Armatimonadota > Fimbriimonadia > Fimbriimonadales > Fimbriimonadaceae > UBA2391. Next base: position 2,599 of record CAYRAX010000072.1, on the reverse strand, counting down.
GCAACGCGCCGCTACTCTCGGCATCATAACTGCATTGAAATGTAACGTAATCCACCGCTCGCGCCCGCGCACCAAAGGGCTCGATCACCGCAATTTCTCCACCAAAGTCGGCTTGGGACAAGACCGGAGTTGAATCAAAAATGCCCATCACAACCCGGGGCTGCCAAAGTGCGCGCGCTTCGCGAAGCGGCAACACAAGGTCAAATTCCTGGTCAAATAGGTGCCCTTGCGAGGGAATTGAGCCGGACATCGCGAACGCCATGACCTGCAATTGAGGAACAAAAATGCAGCCAGATGGCCCCAAATAGATCTGAATCCCCTGAACCTGGAGTTCGGTCAACCGCAATTCACCTTGGATTGTCTCATACTGGTACGATATCCGAAAGGATGGGCCTGTAGCTCAGAGGTTAGAGCACGCGGCTCATAACCGCTTGGTCGTGGGTTCGATCCCCACCGGGCCCACCATCCCCCATTTTGACCGGATTCTCATACGAATTCGCACAAATTGATGGATAATAACGTCACAATTTGTACAGACAAAAGCGATACAAATTGAGCTTTTCTTATGGGTCGTTTTATCAAATCGTGCACGGCGGTATTTCTGGCAGGCAGCGCAATATGTGCGCAAGCCTACGAAATTCGTGCGTTTGAAGACGCGATCAAGCCGCTGGGGATGCCCGTTTCGGTGAATTTTGAAAAGGACCGCATCAGCGAATATGCGGTGCCACCGATCCAAACCAATCCAACCTTGCCGTCGCTTTGCTCCGATTGGATTCCCACTGACGTACAGGCCGCAAACCCGTACCTACTCGATTCAGCGCGTGAACCGCATACGATGTGGGATAGCGCGAAAGAATGGCTGGGGTCAAACCTCTTTGTCAGTTCGAACGATATGTTTAGCTTGGGTTCTAAGCAACAAGAGATGGGCGGTATTTTGGTTCCAAACCCGTGGATCGTGATGGTGACTGCGCTGATTTTCGGCACTGCGTTTTCGCGTTATCGCCGCGCTGACTGATCTTCGTCGTCAACCTTTCTTCCTCGAGTGCGCAACGATTGGCGCAGCAGAAACTCGATTTCCGCATTGACCGACCGCAGGTCTTGGGTCGCCAATTGCTGAAGCTGCTCCCACAGATCGGGAGGCAGCCTCAGCAAAAAGGACTTCTTCTCGTTCATCCCGTGTAGAGCGTTCCTGTGTTCACCACGGGCGTTGCCGAGTGTTCGCTGCAAAGGACGACCATCAGGTTGCTTACCATCGCCGCCTTGCGCTCGTCATCCATCTGAACGACCTTTTCGCTCTCCATGCGTTCCAGCGCCATTTCCACCATGCCGACCGCGCCATCCACGATCATCTTTCGAGCAGATATGATGGCCGATGCCTGCTGCCTTCTTAGCATCGCGCCGGCGATTTCCGGCGCATACGCGAGGTGGCTTAGCCGCGCTTCCATCACGTCGATTCCCGCCACGTCAAGCCGCTCGCGAAGCTCCTCGCACAAGTGGTCGCCGACCTCCTGATTGTTGTTGCGCAGGCTAATCACGTGGTCGTCGCCATCGTAGGGAAAGATGCTCGCCGAGTGGCGTAGCGCGGTTTCGCTTTGCATGCGAACGTAGTCGTCGTAGTTGTCGACCTCGAAAGAGGCTCGGTAGGTATCTCGCACCCGCCAGACGACAACCGCCGCAATCTCGATCGGGTTGCCTGCGTTATCGTTGACCTTCAATCGGTCGCCGTTGAGCGTGCGCGCCCGAAGCGACATTTTTCGCCTCAGCGTGAAGGGATTTGTCCAATAAAATCCGGGATCTTTGACCGTACCGTTGTAGCTTCCAAACAGAACCAAGACCGTGCTACCGCCTGGCTCGACGACGAAGAACCCGCACGTCGCCAGAATTGCCACCAGCAGAACCCCCGACGCGATCAGCGGTATCGCGGCGCCGCCATTCTTTTCAATTTGCGCGAACAAGATGATCGACCCAACATACAAGCCCAACGTGACGATCAGCATGAGCGCGCCTGAAACTGTTTTCGTTACTTTTTCCACCATAGAAAGTATTCTCCTTGAGAATATCAATATGATATCACTTTTATATCAATCATTGGGACGTTGGTCCCAAACAAGAGGTACAAACATTTGGTGCGGCCCACGTATGGTCATATCGAGTCGGTACCAGTCGGAACTGTCTTTGAAAGCAGACGAGCTTTGGTGCTGGCTGGCGTACACCGCGAAATTCAGCGAGGAATTGCCGGTCGTGCCCGAGGTAAACCGGCCGAGTCAATAGTGCTGAGTGGCGGGTACGAGGACGACCAGGACTACGGCGACACGATTATCTACACTGGTGAAGGCGGGCAGTCATCGAAGAGTCGCTCTCAAGTACGTTCGCAGGAATTTGTTGGTGGCAATGCCTCGTTGAGAATCAACCAGGCGGAAGGAATTCCGGTGCGTGTGATTCGGGGTGGAGGCAAAAATAGCGACAAAGTATTCGATCCCCCAGCGAGCGGCTACCGATATGACGGGCTCTATCGCGTCGTGGAATCGTGGCAGGATCCTGGTAAGTCAAACGTAACGATTTGCCGATTTCGATTGGTGCGTATCGACAGCGATAGTGA
>CAYRAX010000071.1:8533-12415 GCA_964422285.1 uncultured Chthonomonas sp. | reverse complement strand
GTGTTACCAACACTTCAACCTGACCATGGCTAGATCACGCAGTTTCGGGTCTGCTGATACAGACTGGACGCCCTATTCGGACTCGGTTTCCCTCCGGCTCCGCGTCTGAGACGCTTAACCTTGCCTGTACCAACAACTCGCAGGATCATTCTGCAAAAGGTACGCCATCGCACTTGGCCGGATTGCTCCGGTCATGGTGCTCTGACTGTTTGTGGATGTTGCGGTTTCAGGTTCTATTTCACTCCCCTCCCGGGGTTCTTTTCACCTTTCCCTCACGGTACTGGATGCACTATCGGTGACAAGTCGTATTTAGCCTTATCCGGTGGTCCGGACAGATTCACGCGGGGTTCCTCGTGCTCCGCGCTACTCGGGTACATCCTGAATTTGGTTTGACTTTACAAAATACGGGGCTATCACCCTCTATGGCCATTCTTTCCAGAATTGTTCTTCTAATCAATACATCAATCTTCTTTTCTAAATCTCTCAAACCCAAGGAGCTTTTTCGAATCTTTGAAGACTCTATCAACGTCCCTCGGTTTGGGAGATTTAGTGGATGCCCCACGACCCCAGCTGGCAAGCCAACTGGTTTAGGCTCTTCCGCGTTCGCTCGCCGCTACTTACGGAATCTCTTCGAGTTCTCTTCCTCTGGTTACTTAGATGTTTCAGTTCACCAGGTTCCCTCCTCGCCCCCTATGTATTCAGAGACGGGTCACTGGACATTACTCCAGCGGGGTTTCCCCATTCGGACATCTGCGGATTATCACTTCTGTGCAGTTCCCCGCAGCTTTTCGTAGCTTACACGTCCTTCATCGGCAACTTGTCCCTAGGCATTCACCGCACACCCTTTGTAGCTTAAATTTATGTAGCTGTATTTCTCATCGCAAACTCACGTTTGCTTAATTCGATGCGCGTTCCACTTCGCCTACATGCAACTGTCAAGGTGCTTTCGCTCAGCCCCCGGCGCGGCGGTTAAACCATCCAGCGGCAAAGAGGAATGATACCAGGTGCCCAATTCCCTGTCAAGGGGGGGTGCCGGGTTTTACACAAAATTACTGGGTCTACGACGTCTCTACGGCCGCAATATGCCCTAAGACGGCCGCAATTGAACCTACTGCCCCGATTTATCGAAATTCGCGTTCAAAATCAAATAGTCATCCGTGCCGACGTAACCGTCACCAGTCAGGTCGGCTCGGTAGTCCCAGTTTTCGTCGAATTTGCTCGAGTCGAATGCGGAATTCAAAATCAAATAGTCGTCCGTGCCGATGTAGTTGCTGTTGTCGCAATCGCCATTGACCAGGGTCCAATTGATCGTCGCGCCGCTCGCCGTGACGTTAATGTTGTCGCGCCTAGCTCGCAGCCAGTGCCCCGCCCGCAGATAAACGGTGTCGTAGATCGTCGCGCCAAGCGTGGTTGGCAACTCGTAAGATCCGTCGGGCTTGATCGTCACATCGTGAATTCGAGATGGAAAGATTCCGCCGTTATAGAACTCCATGACCGCTGGAACGCCATATTTTCCACCCACAAACCCCGAACCGAGGTTCACATTTCCGTGCAGGCTCTTGACCGAGCCAGTCAGCTGACCCGTGTACCAAAGAACTTGGAAGTTTGTGATGTAAGTCAGTTTGCCGGCTATCGAATCTCGCAGTAGAACCGTCCAGGTCCCTGCCGCGCTTTGACCCCAAAATGCATTGGTTACAAATTGGCGCACCATGGGGGTAGTGCCGTACGTGTACGCTGCGGTGGCAAATGCACGCACGAGCGGACTCCACATCCCCTGCGGCGAGCGAACCCAAATTTCCGTGTCGTTGTAGCGCTCGCTCTCCATCAACACAAAAAGTTGAATCGACTCAAGCGGCTGTGTGCTCGTCACCGTAAAGCTGCGCTGGATGCCGCTCGAATTATTGTCGGGCAGGTTGCTGTTGATCGTGGAGACGCCGCTGGCTTCGTAGTCCTCCGCGGTGACCCCCGTGTATTGCTTCGCAGCGTCAACCAGAGCGGCAGCGTCGATAAGGCCAAACCCGTAGTCCGGATTGAACTGAATTCCTGCGGCGTTCGACCTCCAGCCCCCATAGCTGCTGGAAGAAGCGTCGATTTCATCAACGATTTTGCAGGTCTTCACGAGCAGGTGCTGAGCCATTCGCGCGGTCATTGCCGAGTTGGCTTGCTTCGCAAGGGCCAGGACGCCGCCGACCTCGGGACAAGCCGCAGAAGTGCCGCCGAACGTGCGGGTGTAATCCCGGTTCGGATAGTCATCCACTGAAGTCGATTTGTTGTAGCCGGATTCGCCAGGTGTATCGGTTGTCGTGACTTCAAACAAGCCGCTTGAACTGCTCGGAGCGGTGCAGAAAACGTTGCTACCGAAGTTGGAGTAGCTCGCATATTTGCCGTTGGATCCGAGCGCCGCGACGATGATGGATTGGCGCGCGCCGAGCGTGTTCTTCGAGCCAGAGTCTTGGCCGCGCCCGTTGCGATAGTTCCCCGCTGATACGGTATGAATCGTGCCTTGAGATTCGGAAGAGCCGAACGCTAGTGCCGCGTCATTGGTCTCGTACCAAGGAATTTCGTACCCGTAGCTGTGGGTTTTTACGTCAAAAAACAGGTTTGGCGACGTGCTGTACTTCTTGATCGCGGAAATTTCGTCGGCCGGCGATGAAAACAGGAAGCGAATGGGGCTTAGGTCAGCCTCGGGAGCAACGCCCGTTATTCCGATGTTGTTGTTCCCTACCGCCGCCAGCAAGCCGGCGCAAGAAGTGCCGTGTTCGGTTGTCCAGTTGCCCGTATTGACGAATTTCGACGGCAAAGGCATGTTGTCGCCGTCCACAAAGTCGTAGGCGTAGGTGCTGTTGAAGTTCGCGGCGAGGTCTGTGTGAGTAACCACAACGCCCTCTTCCACATTGCCCACAACCATACTCTTCCCCGTGATTCCCGTCGAAAGGAACCGGTTCGCCCACACGGGATAGACGTTTAGGTCCAATCCTGGATCGAAGCGGTTGAAGAGGTGCCACTGGCCATAATACGTTGCCTTTGGATAGGTTGGCGGCACCATCGGGTCGTTGGGCGTCCAAGTTGTTTCGATTTTTGGTTCGGCCAGAACGTGGGCGTCCGCGACTGCTGGGTTCTGCTTCAGTTGCTCCGCTAGGCTCAGGGCCGCGCTGGGCGAATCTGCGAGCAGATAATGAACGTTGGGATCGGCGACATCTTGCCTGAAATAGATTGCGTCGGTCGCGGGTACGGCTTTGCGCGTGGAAACTGCGCGCATCGTGACCATGATGTAGCGGCTGGGCTGGTTGGCTTGAATCGGCAGTTTGTCCGCATCGGGATCGATTTTGTTAATCAGCGTCGCGGGTGGCGGCTCGACAACTATGTGGGAAGGCTTGGCGATTCCGCCCGCAAAAGCGAATTTTGAAGCCAAGACAAGCAAGCTAACGACAAAAAAATGTCCACGCATAATGCTAATACTACAACACATGTTGCCCAAAAGCAAGAAAAAAGGGACCCGCTTGCGTGGACGGGTCCCTTCCGTTACCTGTTCAGAGAATGTAATAGGTTAGGCAGCTTTCTTGGTGTTCTTCGAAACGTTCTTCTTGGCGTTCGACTTGTTCCAGTTCTTGCTGACCGAAGTTGTTTTGTAGTTCGCCTTGCTCCAATTGGACTTGGCTGTCGATTTCTTAGCGGCTGGCTTAGCAGCAGCTTTGAACGTCGTGGACTTCTTAGCAGCGGGCTTTGCGGCAGCTTTGAACGTCGTGGACTTCTTAGCGGCGGGCTTAGCAGCAGCCTTGAACGTCGTCGACTTCTTAGCAGCGGGCTTTGCAGCAGCCTTGAACGTCGTGGACTTCTTAGCGGCTGGCTTTGCAGCAACTTTGAAACCGGTGCTCTTCTTAG
>CAYRAX010000071.1:0-8433 GCA_964422285.1 uncultured Chthonomonas sp. | reverse complement strand
CGGTCGACTTGTAACCAGCCTTGGTGCTCGTGCTCTTCTTAGCAGCGGGCTTCGCAGTGGTCTTGCTCCAGTTGCTCGACTTCACAGTCGTGCTCTTCTTAGCAGCTGGCTTAACAGCAGCCTTGAAACCGGTGCTCTTCTTAGCGGTCGACTTGTAACCAGCCTTGGTGCTCGTGCTCTTCTTAGCAGCGGGCTTCGCGGTGGTTTTGTTCCAGTTGCTCGACTTCACAGTCGCGCTCTTCTTAGCAGCTGGCTTAGCAGCAGCCTTGTAACCGGCTTTCACGCCAGTAACCTTCTTAGCAGCGGGCTTCACGGTAGCTTTGTAAGTCGTCGATTTCTTTGCGGCTGGCTTAGCGGCGGCTTTGAAACTGGACTTAACAGCCGTCGTCTTCTTCGCGGCTACTTTCTTGAAATTCTTGCCTTTAGTGGCGGCAGTTGACTTTGCACTCGACTTGGTCGTCGACTTGGTGTTGCTCTTAACAACCGGCTTAGCGCTGGCCGTAGCTCGAACGTTGGTTCGATTGCTGACGGAAGATTTCACGCCATAGCGGTTGGTCGCGGCGGATTTGCTGGAAGCATTGCTTGCCTTAGCCGGTCGCGTGCTTGCCGTGCGCTTCGTCGCAGTGACCTTCTTGGTCGTCTTAGTCGCCTTCGTGTTGGACTTCGGCTGAGCCGGAGCGGCGATCGTCAGTGTAACAATCTTGGCTTTGCTAGCCGTCGTCTTCTTCGTTGTCGTGCTACGTTTATTGTTTTTCATCTTCTACTTCCTGGTTCTCCAGGCCCAGCTTTATGTGCACTGGACCAGATGCACTCGATTAACCTTTTGGTACAGGAAGCAAAAACATTTAGGTTATTGTTAGGTTTTCACGGCAAAAAGTGGAAAAAAATGCCAAAAAGTGGACCTTTTAGATCAATTTTGCGGCAACCGATGCGCCAAGAGAAAACGTTAATCGCGCGGATCGGGCTCCATGGAAAGGTGTTCGCGAAGCTGAACCGGCTTTGTTTTGCCCTTCATCATGCGAATATTGAGCATCTCCACGACGACGGAAAACGCCATCGCAAAGTAAACATAGCCTTTCGGCACGTGAAATCCGGTGCCCTCCGCGACCAAGGTAACGCCGATCAAGATCAGGAACGCAAGTGCGAGCATTTTGATCGTGGGGTGCTTTTCGACAAAGTCGCCGACCGCGCCGCTGAAGGCCAGCATGAACCCGACGGAGATGATCACCGCGAGCATCATCACCTCGACCTGCTTGACCATGCCGACCGCGGTAATCACGGAGTCAAGCGAAAACACGATATCTATAATCGCAATTTGCGCAATGATCGCGCCAAACGCTTCGGCCTTGACATTGCTGCTGCCGCCTTCCTCGCCTTCTAGCTTGTGGTGTATCTCGCGCACAGACTTCCAAAGCAAGAACATGCCGCCCACCACCAGCACCAAGTCGCGACCAGAAAACCCATTGCTCCCTATGCTGAAAAGAGGCTTCGACATTCGCATGACGAAGGTGATGCTGAGCAAAAGCAACAAGCGCGTGATCAGCGCAACCGAAAGGCCCAGGCGCCGCGCGCGCGGACGATCAGCTTCCGGCAACTTGCCGCTAATGATCGAGATAAAGATGATGTTGTCGATGCCTAAAACGATCTCAAGCACGATCAGCGTCAATAAGCCGATCCAAGCCTGAGTATCCGAAAGCCACGAAAAGTCCATACGCCAACCAATAAGGACGACTAACCCCAGCCCGAAGCCGCGCGCAAAACAATGGTAATGTTCAGCGGTGGTTAGTCGAAGAACATTTGTCGCTGGTGCTGCTTTTGGAGTTGCGTGCTTGGTGAATGAAAGCGCGCTCGCGGCTACTTCAAGTGCGCGAAAAGTAATCGCGCCGCCCAAACTGAAACCCGGCGACACGGTGGCCATTGTTTCGCCAGCGGGAGCAGCGACCAGTGCGGCTGATTTAGAGGCGACGCGAGCCGCTCTGGAAACGAAGCTCGGCGTCCACGCCGTTTTGGCACCAAACTCTGCCGCTCAGTGGGGATACCTCGCCGGATCAGACGAGGGCCGCGCTGACGATTTCAACTGGGCGGTTAATAATTCGGATGTCGATGCGATCATCACCTTGCGCGGCGGATACGGCACGATGCGCATGATCCCCCACATCGATTACGACGCCTTTCGAAGAAACCCGAAAATCGTCACCGGCTACAGTGATATTACTGGCCTACTCAATGCGCTGACCGCTCGCAGTGGCGTGATCACGTTCCACGGTCCCATCGCCGAATCCAAATACACAGGCTTTGAGCGCGAATGGTTCGACAAAGCGGTGACGGTTGCGCAGCCGCTCGGCAAATTGGGCACACCCGCGACCATCAGTGGGCGTGTGGTCGAGCCTGCCCCTCGCACGATCCAAGCGGGCAAAGCTACCGGACGATTGGTGGGTGGCAATTTGAGCCTGATCGCCGCATGCGCTGGTACGCCCTACCTGCCCAGCTTCAAACACGCGATCTTGGTTTTGGAAGACACGAACGAAGATCCTTACCGTGTGGACCGGATGCTGACCACTCTCCACCTGCATGGAATGGTGGGCCAACTCGCTGGCATTGTCTTTGGTGACTTCAGGCCGCCCAAACCCCAACCGGTTGATCCCGCCGCACCGCCACCCGACAAGAAACGCGAATTCTCGATGGACCAGGTTATCGACAATCTGTGCCAATGGGTGAAGTGCCCCATCTTTACTGGCCTGTATGCAGGACACATTTCGGACAAGCTGACGCTTCCGATCGGGGCGATGGCCGCCATGGACGCCGACCTAAAGGAACTCGTGGTTACCGAATCCGCTGTGTCCGCATAGGTTCGAACCCGGCAAAGAGTCGATATTCTGGATAATGGGTTGTATTGGCATGCAGTTCGCTGTACAATGTTCTCATGCTTCGACGCGCTTTTACCCTCATCGAGTTGCTGGTCGTCATTGCGATCATCGCAATTTTGGCGGCAATCCTGTTCCCCGTTTTTGCCCAAGCGAAAGAGTCCGCTAAGCTCACTCAAGCGGTTTCCCAAATGCGCCAACTGACCTTGTCGGTGATGATGTACGCCGATGGGCACGACGACAACATGCCCATGTCCGCCAACTACGGCATTCCAACAACCGATACCAATCGAGTCTGGACCGTGACCGTGATGCCCTACATCAAGAGCGAAGCGATTCTGATTGCTCCCGCGTCGAACGGCAAAGTTGCCCACAACTGGGATGAGCGTTCGCTGATGACGATTGGATACAACGACGCGACGGGGTATGACCCAGCTGGCTGCACCGGCGCCGAACCCGATCCAACCGGCTGCGAAGGCTTTACTTCTGTTTTCAATGCTGGCCAAGCCGCCGAACCAGCCAAGGCAGGATTGTTCGCAACCACCCCAGGCGGCGATCGAACCAAGAACTACCGTGGCTACGTTTTTGCGCCTTACAACAGCTTTGATGATCCCGCGATCAAAAATCAAACCGAGATGCGGCTGAAGCCACCGCTCGTTGCCGACAAAGACTTGGTCCCTGATCTCGTGGCGCAAGGCAAAACTCCCGCGCAAAGCAAGCCAATTTTTGCTCGTTACAGAGCCACCGGCAAAGGTGACGGCGTCACGCCGGTCGTGTTCGCAGATGGCCACACCAAGTCGTATTCGGCAAACCAAATTCGAAGCATGAGCTCCGGGATCCACTGGCGCATCCGCCATTGATCTTTACCTTCGCGCCTAAGTCCCCCGCACGAAGCTGAGGGGGACTTAGGGGGAGACTTCCCGGTGAAAAACCCCCTATCGAATGTCAAACGACTTGTCGATTTTCGAAGCCACTTCGTAGGCGCGGCGATCATCCGCGGAATAACCGATATTCACGATGATCGTTTGCGTGTCCGTCGTGTAGGCGATGACGCGGATATTTTGGTTGCCCGATTTCGACTGGAAAAGCGCGGCCCCCCGCAGAATTCGGCGTCCTTTGAAGCTCACAATTTTCATACTGGTGGCCCGGCTTGAGTCGCCGTTCGGTGCCGTGTAGGTCATGCGCGAAGCCAGGCTCTGCTGAAGTTTTTCAAGCGTGCTATCCGCCTTATTGGTCACCTTGGTCACGACCGCCAGCACGCCCACCGAGCCAATGGTCGCCTTGTATTGCTTCACTTGACTTGAACTCTTGCCCGAAGCCCCCGCCGTGCTCAATGGCGTCCACGCAACGGGCAACGTGACGCTAACCGGAGTGTTCGGCACTTGCCTAACCTTCCAATTTTCCGCTCGGACAACCATGGCGGAGACCGCCAAAGCACCCATCGCGACGATACGCACGCTTGCTCGCATGTCCGAATTATTCCGCAATTTCATCGCAACCATGATAGGCCGCCAGCACCTCATCCGGCTTGCCATCCATACGAACAACGCCGCGATGAAGCCATGCGCAACGCGATGCAACCCGCATCACTGCATCTGCTTGGTGCGAAACAAATAAGATCGTGCCCCCCGCGGCCCTGAAATCATCGATCTTCTGAAAACACTTCTTCTCGAATTCGAAATCACCCACAGCCAGCACTTCGTCAACGATGAGCAGCTCGGCGTCCACGTGCACAGCGATCGAAAAACCGAGCCGCGCCAGCATCCCGCTCGAATAGGTCCGAACCGGAGCGTCGATGTGGTGCCGAAGCTCAGCGAAATCAACGATGCTGTCCATTCGGGCGGCAACTTCCTTGCGAGTCAAACCCAAGATTACGCCATTGAAGAGGATGTTCTCCGACCCCGTCAGGTCTGGGTGAAAACCAGCTCCGAGTTCCAGCAGGGGCGCCGCCCGTCCGTGGACGCGAATCGTCCCCGATGTCGGCTTATAGACTTTCGCCAACAGCGCCAGCAACGTGCTCTTCCCCGCTCCGTTGCGGCCGATCACGGCTAGGCATTCGCCGCGATTTACCGTCAAGTTGACGCCATTCAACACGGAAAGATGCTCAAACGAGCGACGCTTCCACCATAGTAGCGCCGTTTTCAGCGACGAAGACCCGCTGTGGCTCAGCACGAATTCCTTGCGCAGGTCGCAGATTTCCACCATTGGCGAAGTCATGGTCGCTCGACGAATCTCCATTTGACGCGATTGAAGTAAGCGTAGCCGCCGACCAAAACCCCGACCGCCACGGCTACCATCACACCCATCAGCACCGGATCGAGCGGGATGCTTTCCCACGTTCGCTCGCCCACGTGCACCTTGATCGGCGCGAGCATAACCTTTCGGTAGCTCGTGCATAGCATCGCGACCGGATTCAGATGGTCAACGGTGAACGCCCAATCGGGCAAATCCTTCGCCCCGCGCACCTGCTCGCTGAAATACATCACCGGGCAAAGGAAAAACATCAGGTAGAGGCTGATCCCCAAAACGTATTTGACGTCTTCGTAAAACGTGTTGAGCGCGCTGACGAATAGCGATAGCCCCGCCGTGAGGCAAAAATGGACCAGCATCAGCGCAGGAACCCAAAAGAGTGTCGATTGAAACGGGCTCACTTGTGGGTGCGCGACATAAACCACGAGCAAATACAGGAAGAAAACGAGCAGCGCAAGCGCAAAATGGATGAAGTTGCTGATCACGGTCGCGAGGGGCAGAATCTCGCGCGGGAAATAGACCTTTTTCACAATCGGCAAGGCGACCAAGACGGATTGCGCCGAATCAAGCAACGACATCTGAAACGCCATGTAAGGCAAGTACGCAGCGAGAACATAGGCGCTGAAGCTCGGGGTCTTGCTCTCCATCAAGTACGTGAAAACAAACGTCATGACCAGCACGGTCACGAGCGGATTGATCAGCGACCAGAAGAAGCCGAGGATGCTATTTTTGTAGCGAATGCGCAGCTCGCGCTCGACCATGGTCCACAGCAGCTCGCGGTATTTCCACAGCTCTTTCGCCTCCTTTAGCATGGAGCGGAGCATACCTTGGCCTCATTCAAGCGGGGATTCCAGATAGTCGGGGAAATCGCCGGTGATCATAAAGGCGACGCGCTCGGCAATGTTGTGCGAGTGGTCGGCAATGCGTTCCACCGCGTTCACCGCCTCCAGCGCAAAGCAGGCCGAAACGACTTCGTCGCCGTTTGCCTTCATGAATTCGTGGATTTGTCCGCGCATATCCAGGCAGAGCTTGTCGACCAACCGCTCATTGCGACCGACCTCCTGCACCTTCGCGATATCTTGGTTGACGTGGGCTTCGATCGAAGTACGAAACATGTTCTGCGCCACGTAGGCGATTTGCCCCAAATCCACAATGTCGGAAGGGCCCAGTTCTTGCTCAATGGCGATGGCGCAGCGAGCGATGTCGGTGGCCAGGTCGGCTACGCGCTCGATATCGGTGATCATCTTGATGGCGGTGCCGATGAGGCGCAGGTCAACTCCGCCCGGCTTTTGAGCAGCCAAAATTTGCAGCGCGCGCATTTCGATGTCGAGATCCAGCGAATCGATCGCGTCGTCGGATTCGATGACCGCTTCGGCAAGCTCGGTGTTCAACTGGCGAAACGCCTCCACCGATTGGCTCAACATGACTTCGGCGCGGGAGGCCATTTCGATCACGTCGTGATCGAGATTTTTGAGTTCAGTAATGACGTGGAGGCCCGAATCTTCCATGAAAGCCCGCGACAGTGCGCTCACCCAATTGTATCTGGGATGGTGCAAGAAACGCTACAAATTGCAAATATTGTCGCGCGGTGGGGCGCTCTTCGATTTTCGTGTGTTGTCTCCCCCTAAATCCCCCTCAACTTCGTGAGGGGGACTTGTCGAAAGCTCAGGAGCGAATGAACTTAATCGCCGACCAGGATCGGAATCTTTGGCGACGAGTGAATGAGCGACCTTGTGTATTCGTGTTCTGGATGCTCGAAGACCTGCTCGGCGCTTCCCTGCTCTACGATGCTACCTTTCCACATCACAAGCACCCGCTGAGCGATGTACCGCACCGTCGAGAGGCTATGCGAAACGTAGATGTAGCTACAACCAAGCTCCTGTTGCAAGTCCTGCAGTAGGTTCAAAACCTGTGCCTGCACGCTCAAGTCTAGTGCAGAAGTCGGCTCATCGCAGACGACCAGCGGCGGCCTAAGCGCCAAAGCTCGAGCAATCGCCACCCGCTGGCGCTGCCCGCCGCTCATTTGATGCGGATATCGGTCGGCGAAGGTTGGGTCCAACCCAACTTGTTGCATCAACGCTGGTAGGTCGCAGGGCAATTTTGCGATTTGACAGGGCTCCTGAATCGAGCGCCCTACCTTCCACCGTGGATCGAGGCTCGCGTATGGATCTTGCCAGACCATGCCGATGCGCTGGGCGAGGGTCTTGCCTGGTGTATCCGCCAGCCACTCGACGGTTCCGCTATCGAGCTTCTGCAGTCCCAAAATTGAACGCGCCAAAGTGGTTTTTCCACTGCCCGATTCGCCAACGACAGCAACGCATTCGCCGGCGGAGACGCTAAGCGACACGCCGTTCAGCGCCTTAACGCTACTGCCATGAGCCCGGAATTCGACGCAAGCATCGCTCACGCGCAATAGCTCGCTCAATCGCCCTCCGGCGGCTCGCGCTGCGCCCAAAATAGGCGCTCGCTAACTTTGTTCAAGAAGTCGTGGTCATCCAAAATCACGAGGTTGGTGACTCGCGGCGAACGACTGACGACAACGCGGTCGCCGCTAAGTAGCTGCAAACGGCTCTGTCCATCGCACGACAGCACCGCGTCGCCACGCGTTTCCATTTCCAAAGAAACGCGACTGTTGGCAGAAATCACAATCGGCCGGGTGCTTAACGAGTGGGGAGTCACAGCGGTCAATATCATACACTCGGCGCGGGGGTCGACGATGGGGCCGCCCGCCGAAAGATTGTACGCGGTGGAACCCGTGGGCGTCGCGATCAACACACCGTCCGCGGGGTATGAGTTCAAAAATTGACCGTCGACCGTCACCACAAAGTGCAGCATTCGCGCCATTGCCGAGCGCATCATTGCGACTTCGTTGAGCGAGTGCAGGGTTGCCACTGGCTTGTCGGCGCGCAGCAATTCAGCTTGAATCATCAAGCGCTGGCTGAGCCGAATTTGCCCATCGAAGAATTGGCTGAGTGCGGCACCAAGTTCCTCCGGCGCGCACTGCGTCACGAATCCAAACCGACCAAAGTACACGCCAAGGATAGGCGTTCCATAGGATGAGCAAATGTGTGCGGCGCGAATGAGCGTACCATCGCCACCAAAGCTGATGACCAGGTCGGCGCACCCAATTTCGTCGGTCCCCAGCGGCTCGGCGCCAACGAGCGGCGCGGCGTCCCGATCGGCACCAACAAAAGCACGGCGCCCCTTCAAAAAGGTCGCCGTGCTACGTGCCGCGTCAATTGAGTCGTGTCGATGAAGATTGACGAGCAGGTTGATTCGCAAAGATCTTCCTAGATCCAGCTTTCATTCGAGCCAGATT
>CAYRAX010000070.1:0-12521 GCA_964422285.1 uncultured Chthonomonas sp. | reverse complement strand
GTACGGGTTGAAACAACCCTACAGCACGACGATTAACGTGCTCGTGAATCCATAAGCCCGGCGATCGACGTTACGCGCTAGAGTCATCCTTCATGGACTTGAGGGGTGGCTCTAGTCATTTGTGAAGGTGTGGCGCGGGTGAAAGCTCAATCGCAGTAGCAAAAAATCCCGTTCAGGAGGCAAAAAAATACTCCGTTCGGAGGGAGAGGACAGAAGCCGAACGGAGATATTTAAGTGTTGTCTTGCTTTTTTCTCACTCAGGCTTTTTGCAAATTGCTCAGCCTTGAGCTTTTCCTTTCATGACCATATCGTAAAATGCGCCGCGATTTGTGACAAATTAAGACAATTACTCGCAAAAATTGTTGGATTCGGGTTCAATAGGGCTGTGCCAAAGCGACTATCCGAACCCAGTACAAGCCGGTCGGCGGCCCGAATCCCTTGGGTTGCGCTTATCCTCCTCGTGGCATCAATCTACATTTTTTGGGTTGCGCCCTATCAGCCCGGATACACGGACATCAAGTTCACCAAAGGAAAATAGGGGCCACCTGGTATCCTTTGGGTTCAAAGCTCCGAAAAACCATGCGGGGCTAGCACGTGCCTGAACCATGAAAGTTGGAATGATCGGATTCTCACAATGCGGCCGCAGCACCCTTTATCGGGCGGCTGCCCGAGGCGTCGCGAAGGGCGATGTCACCGCCGTTCCCGTGCCGGATGAACGCTTCGACAAGATCGTCGCCCAAGTCAAACCCAAGAAAATTACGCCAGCGACCGTCATTCTCCACGACGATGTCGAGCCGATCCAAGGCGTTGGTCGCATGTTCTCCACCGCGTTTCTAGACCAAGCCAAAAAGGCGGATGTCTTGTTGCACGTGGTGCGCGCGTTTCAGAACCCGATGTCGGCGTATTATGCCGAGGTGGACCCCCTGCGCGATCAGAACCGCGTGGAAGAGGACCTCGTGCTGGCCGATCTGCAAATCATCGAAACGCGGCTCGAAAAGCTCCAAAAAAGCATGACCGTGCGCCAACCGGGGTCGCCTGACTACCTGGAAAAGCAATTTTTGGAAAAGGTTCTGCCCGAGCTCGAATCTGGCAAGCCCATGCGGGCGCTGGACATTCCCGAAGAGGACCAGCTATACGTTCGCAATTACCAGTTCCTGAGCGCGAAGCAGATGGTTGTTGCGTTCAACGTGGATGAATCGGACGCCGCCAAAGCGCCTGCGCCGATCTTGGAGCGCATGGCTTCCCTCGCCAAAATTGGTACGGAAAGCTTCGCGATTTGTGCAACGATTGAAGAAGAAATTGCACAACTCGACGCGGCGGACCAACCGGAATTCTTGGCTGGACTGGGATTGGATGAGCCAGCGAGTGCGAAGGTCGTTCGCGCGCTCTATAACGCGCTCGGACTCATCACTTTCTTCACGGCCGGCGAATCCGAAACGCGAGCGTGGCCGCTAAGGCGAGGTTCGACTGCGCTCAAAGCGGCGGGCACCATCCACACCGACATCGCCAAGGGTTTTATCCGTTCCGAGACGGTCAGCTACGACCATTACTGCGAATTTGGTTCGCTGGATGCCGCCTATAGTGCGGGCAAGATGAGGCTGGAAGGCAAGGACTACCTGGTTCAAGATGGCGATCTGTTGCACATTCGCAACAAAACCTGAGACAAAAAACCGCCCGACAGGAAGGAGAGGACAAAACCTGCCGAGCGTATGCTTGTTGCTTCGTTTATTCCTGAGCCGCTTCTGCCAAGTAGCTTCAGTTTTGGGGTGATGTGGGCTTAATTGCGCACACTCATAACACCATTCTTGGCGGGTATGGACAACTATTCAGGCCAAAACCTTACAAAATGGATGACTTTTTGGTCAAAAAAGGGGGCCCGCCGGGAAGGAGAGGACAAAACCCAACGGGCCCTGATTGGTTAGCGTTGATGTCTGCGGCGGCAAAGTGCACCAGCCATGCTTCATCGGCGCCTTTAGATATGCGAAAAACAATTGTTCCTCGTCCCCAAAAGAGGCGCACCAGACGCTTGGGCGTCAACTCGTTAGAGCAAACTTCCAATCATTACTAGCATTATTACCGGTCACGCGCTCTTTCGTCTACGGCTGGAGAGCAATCTTGATTTTTCTCGATACTTGTTTACCGTGCGCCGGGCGATTTTGACGCCTTTTTCAGCGAGTAGCGCGGCGATTCGCTCATCGGATAGCGGACTATTTGGGTTCTCGTACATCAAAATTTCCGCAATGAGCTCCTTCACGCGCAGACTGGAGTCGAAAAATCGGTCAAACGGAACGAGCTCACCTGTCGCGAGTTGAACGTGCTTGTCTTGCGTGGCGCGGCTCACCGTGCTTTCGTGAATTCCCAGTTCGCTAGCGACCTTTGCGCGGGTCAGGTCGTTCAAAAACCTGGCGTCGCCGGTGCTGATATAGCCTGCTTGGGCTTGCAGCAGGTAGTTGCCGATCTGCCACATCGTGAACTTGCGATGCTGCAAGGCTTGGATGAACCGCTCGGCGCGAGCAGAGTCGTGCGCCGTGGCCATTTTGGGGTTCGAACAAACCGCCAGCGTGATGGGGTCGATTCCCTGAACTTCGATCGACCAACTCGCCTCGTTGCGGCTAAAGACGATTTCCGGGGTTGCCCGGTTGGAACGCACAAAGCGACCCTCATAAGTGTGCAAAAAGCCCTGACATGGATAAGGGCTCAGGCTCTCGATCAAGTCAAATGCGCTGTTGATCACGGCTGGGGTGACGCTCAGCCGACGTGCGAGGAACTTGGTGTCGCGCTGGATTAGCTCGTCTAGGTAGTCGGTTGCGATCTTTGCCGCAAGATTCGCCAACTCTGTCTCGATCCGCTTGAGCTGTAGGGTGATGCACTCGACTGCCCCCCGTGCGCCGACTCCTGCTGGCTCGCAGCATTGAATCTGCTCCAAAACCGACTCCACCGACTCCATCGACACGCTCAGCGCCGCCGCGATTTCTTCTACAGAAGCCTGCAAATAGCCTCGGTCGTCGATATTGGCGATGATGTACTCGGCGATGGGTTCGCGGTCGCCCAGGTCGCCCAATTGGGCAAGGAGATGGTCTTCCAGGCGCTGCGTTCCGGCTACGAGCTCCGTCCAATCGAGTTCGGTTGCCGATGCCGAGGTGCCGCTCCGATCTCCCTCATAGTCGTCGCGGCTCCCCGATAGCGTCGTTTGCTTGGCGGTGTCGGCGGCAACGTCGGCAAGGTTGCACGAGTCCGGACCGCCATCGAGCCTAACCAAGGCTGGATTTTGCGCCAACTCCTCTTCGACCGATTGACAAAGCTCAACCGAGCTGAGCTGCAATAAGTTACTGCTAAGCACGACCCGTGGATCGAGCTTGACCGTTGTAGAAAGCCGTACTGAAGTTGCAAGTTTTGTGCCGACCATGTTCCCCTCGGCCAATAATTGCCACAATCTGGCGATTTTTTGGCAGGATAGGATACGGGGTTAGGCCGCTTGTTTGGGCACGTCGCGAATGTGGGTTGCCTGGTTGCGGCCCGCTTCTTTGGAGTAATAAAGAGCTTGGTCCGCGAGCGTGACGAACTCAATGTCGTCCTCAATGTCCGGTGAAAACGTACAAACGCCGTAGCTTGCCGTAACCTGACGCCAAGACCATTCCTGGCGTTCAATAGCTATTCGAAGCGCATTCGCCAGAGCCAGGGCCTTTTCGCCATCGTAACCGGATGCCACGAGAACAAATTCCTCGCCGCCGTACCGAGCCAAAAAGACGTTGTCCAGCCCTTCTACGACCTCGCGCATGGTGGAAGCAACGCGTCGAAGCACTTCGTCTCCGACAAGGTGGCCAAATTCGTCGTTGAACGATTTGAACTTGTCGACGTCGCAAAGCAGCAGTGATAGCGGCTTATCTGTGGCGAGCGCGTGCTCCATCTCGTTCAGCACCACTTGCTTAAAGGCGCGGTAGTTGCTCAGCCCGGTCAGACCGTCGGTGGTTGCCAACTGCTCAAGTTGATGGCTCAGCTGCTCAAGCTCAAAATTCTTGGTTTCAAGCGATGCGCTGAGTTCATTCGCGACCATGAGCTGCTCGGTAATCCGCTGTTCCAGTTCCTTTTGGGCGGTGATATCGACGATCGCGATTGCTGCGCCGACGATGCCGCCAGCAGGTGCGCGCATCGGGAAGGTGCTCACCATCAGGTGTAGCATTCGCCCATCGCGAAGCGGTGTAGTCCAATCCTCTTGGTCCAAGCCATTTTCCGGGTCGATCGCGCGCTTTGCGAGTTCCCGCGCGGCGCTTTCCTGCATCGGTTGAACGATGATATCCCAAAGCGGTTGCATCCAAACCTCATGGGATTGAAGCTGATACAGCCTTTCGGCGGCCTTGTTCCATTCCATGATGATGCCGTTATCGTCGACCGTGATGCAGGCAATTGGCAGGCCCTTGAACAGATCGGAAACGCGTCGGTTTGCCGTCTCGAGAACGCTGGCCAGCTGGCGCAGGTCGGCGGTGGTCGTTTGCAGCTCGGTCTGCATCGTTAGAATTCGATTTGCCACCGTCAACCGCGCAGCGAGCACATCGCCGGTGACCGGTTTTTGGAGAATATCGTCTGCGCCCTGGCGAAGGCTGTCCAGGTAGTCGGCCTTGCCCGCCCGGCCCGTAAGCATGATGAAATAGGTATAGGAGTCGGTTTGGATGCTCCGCAGGTGCCGGCACACGGCGATGCCGTCCACATCGGGCATGACCCAATCCGAGATTACGACCTCAAATTCCTCGGCGTCCAACGCCTCGATCGCCGCTTGGCCGCCACTGCACACCGTGACTTCATGGCCACGGTCTTTCAGCATCTGCTCCAGAAGCTTCAAGCACACTGTATCGTCATCAATGACCAAGATTTTCATGGGGCTAGATTGCTTTTTGCAGCTCCTGGGCCGTTTGGGACCACATTTCAGGAAGCTCAATGATCAGGCTTTCCGCGGAATCGACACGGGATTCGCGTGCCGCAAACTCGATTTTTTCGCAAACCGAACCGAGCATGACCGCTCCGACCGCGCGACTGGATCCCTTCAAAGCGTGCGCGAAGCAGGCGAGATCATCATCAGCGCCGGATTTGTGCGCAGTTTGAATCGCGCGCACCAGTTGGGCACCGCGCTCGCTGTATTGCAAAATGACGTCCTTGACAAACTCAGTGTCATCGCCCGCGATCTCTCTGAGTCCGCACAAATTTACGACATCTTCTGCCATTAGGTCACCTGATTGAGTCCAAATGTGGACTCCTCGGACCTAATTGTCGGAACAATGCCAGTAGATATTCAGGCTGTCATTCGTCGCCAGCGAGGTCAAAGTTGTTGCTGAGAATCAGGTAATCGTCGGTGTTAACGCCGCCGCTTCCATCCAAGTCGCAATGCTCGGGCACGATCCCGTTACCGTCCGCCGTATTCCAGTCCGGCAGTCCGCTGTCTGTATCGAAATAAGTAGACAACGCGAGGTAGTCGTCGGTATTGATGATGTTGTCGACCAGGATATCGCCATTGATGAGCGTCGCACTTTGGCCCGATACGGGATTGCCCGTCAGGTTCACGGTGCCCAATTTGTACCAAAGCCAACGGTCGCCGCGAACGTACAGATCGTAGGTGCCGTAGCTGGTGGTTGAGAACGAATACGCGCCGCCTGCCCCGAGTGCAGGATTGACAGTCTCCACGACTGGCCCGCCGCCGGTTTGCCTCAGCTCCATTTGAACGCTCTTCGCGGGTGGATTCAGTTGCCAATCGCCGAGCGTGATGCTGCCCGAAACGGTCGTCGAAACCGGAATGAGCTCGCCAGTGCGAATCGTCACAGAGTACGTATTCCAAGTTCCAACGTCGCTTGCGGCCCTGTCGCGAACCTGTAGCGACCAAGTTCCTGCCGCGGTTTCACCCCAAAATGCGTTGCTGCTAAAGGTCCAGTTGATCGATGAACCATTGTCGCCGAGCATCGAGTTGAACAGCCGCCGAACCGAACCAGATGGCGAGGTTAGGTAAGCGTCCAAATCGCCGCGCCAAGTGTGGGTGATGTTCAGGTTAATCTGAATCTCTTCGATTTTGCCGGCTTGGGTGACATTGAATGTCTTGGTGACGCCGGTGGTTGAGTTATCTGGGATGGACTGGCTGACGACGACGGGGCCGATGTTCTGGGTTCCCAGCGTGGTCACGCCAGAGAAGCGCCGTGTCTTGTCGATCATCGCATTGACGTCGATGAGCCCGAATCCGTAGTTCGGATTGAACTCGATACCAGCGCTATTGGTCTTCCAACCGCCGTCGCTTTCGGCGGATACGTCGCCCGCATCGACTACTTTGCAGGTTTGGGCGAGCACATGCTTGACAAATCGCGTGGTGATTCCCGGCCGCGTTTGCACCATCAAGGCAACCGCGCCTGTGACTAACGGAGCCGCAGCGGAAGTGAATCCAAACGTCGAGGAGTAGTCGGCATCGGGAAAAGTATCGCTCGCGCCATTAAATCCGGCCGCTTCCGTCGTTCGATCGGTCGTGATGAGCGAGAAAAGTGGCGATGCATTCGGGCTCGAAGGCGCAACGCAGGTCAGGCTCGCGCCATAGTTGCTGTAAGTGCCAAATTTGCCATCGCTACCGATCGCGCCGACGACGATGGTCTCCGGGATATTGCGCTCTTTGTACTTGTTGCAATCCTCACCCGTCGTGCCGCGGCCATTGCCTGCCGAGCGAACGTGAATTGTGCCCAAGCCAGTCGAGTTGACGACCGCATCCACCTGGGGCTGGCTCGAATTATAGGGTGCGATGGGACCGTAGCTGTGGTTTTTCACTCGAATATCGGTCGACGTCGAACCGCTACGATAGTTGGTCGCATCGGCGGCTTGGGTCGCGAACGAACCAGAACTAAAGTCAACGCGCAGGCCAGCAAGCGCACTAAACGGCGCAACGCCCGTGATTCCCGCGCCATTACCACCGCGGGCAGAAATCAGCCCCGCGATCGCCGTGCCGTGGCTGTCGTCATTGAAAACTGGGCTGGGATTGGAGTCGTTTTGACCAAAATCGAAGCTCGAAACCGAAGAGTAGTTCAACGTGAATTCTGGATGATTCGTCTGCAAGCCGTCGTCCACGACGCCAACGATGACGCCGGTTCCGGTTCGATCATCCAGCCAAGCGGGCGCAACATTGATGTCCAGCCCAGTGGTGACCGTATTCTTCAGATACCACTGACCCGGCCATCCAGCTGCCGGATTGTCCTTGTTGTAATAAGGATCGTTCGGGACGAACGAGTCCTTGGCGTAAGGCACGTTTTCGACGACGCTTGCCATTTGAACCCGTTGATCCGCCAGCAAGTTGTGCGCGATTGTTTGGGCGAGCAAAACGTTTGGTGCCGATAGCACTACTACACGCGGATCGCTCTTGTATCTCCGGACAACCTCGGCGCCATAGGATTTCGCCACCACGCTCGCGTCCGCCGCGTTTTGCAGTTCGACGATCATCAGCCTTGTCGACACCGTCTTTGCCGCTGACTGGGCAACCTTCGTCCATCGGGCAACATTTTGGGCCGCCAAGATTGCAGATCGTTGGTCGCGTGCTTGCACCGCCGAAGGAGCGGCAACGAGCGCAAAGTAGGCGACGACGGCCAAGGGCGTGCGCCAACCGGTAAATCCACGTGCGTATTTCATCATTGAACTCCTTTCAGTTTACAGCGGGAAATGGTAGATTCAAGCTGAATTTGTCGCAATTGGTTACCAGGTTTTCACTTGGAATGCGAAAAAGAGGCCGTTGCGAGGGCCAAAGTGGTAACCGACGCGCCCATTTTGGCTTTCAATTGTACTTTTGAGGGGTTTGCGGTGCGCATGGATAGCTTCCAATGCGTACCCTTGAATTCGACCTTGATCGGCTTACCGTTTTCGGTCGCGGTGATGGTTGAGCCTGGGGTCGCCTCGCCACTCAGCACCAGGCCATTTTGCTTCGTCCAAACGATAAAGGGCTGATGGCGTTGGATCGCGCGGTGCAGCGCGACTTGAGCATCGAAGGATGTACCACTCAGCGGCTCGCCGCCGGGGCCATTCGCCATCATCTTCACGACCGCGATGAGCTCTTCCGGCGACCTTTTTTGGGCAAACGTGCCGCCAAAGTTCTCGCCCAGTACGCCGTGGCAACGTTCGCAACGCTCGGCAAAATACTGGATTGGTGGCCTTGAAATGGGCGTGGCGCGATCGGTCTTCGAAACGCTCTGGCCGAGAATCGCGATCGCGCAAAGCCCCAAGCCAATCAGCCTCAAGCTTTCACCTTTTTCAGGCGGTATAGGCTATTTGTGTAGTCGCACGAGAAAATGACCGACCCATCCGGCAATTCGACGCAATCGACCGGCCGATCTAGCACTTCACCCGATTTGGAGAGCGTGCTGACGATGCAGAGTGACCCATACGGCAAGCCGGTGACGTCGTCGAACAGGATGCGCTCCACGCGGTAGCCGACCTT
Organism: uncultured Chthonomonas sp.; assembly: GCA_964422285.1. GTDB lineage: Bacteria > Armatimonadota > Fimbriimonadia > Fimbriimonadales > Fimbriimonadaceae > UBA2391. The sequence continues at coordinate 4,078 of CAYRAX010000070.1, read as the reverse complement.
TTTCACGCTGTTCCACGACCCGTGGCAAGCCACGAGCGCATCACCGCGATGGTCTTCACCGAATCCCGATTTTTCGAGGAAACAGAACCCGTTCGTCGCCCAATGCGCGCCCAGCGACCACGCGGGAGGCACGGTTTTAGCCGCCAATTCCACCAGGTCCTTGCGATCTTTGTATTCCATGCGCGGCACGCGATTGCCCATGATGAACGGGTGCCCATAGAACTTGCCGAGCTCATAGTGGTTGAGTTCATCGGGCGGATTGAGGTCGGTGAACGGTTGATTCGTGCCCGGCTGATCGCCAAACGCCGCGCCCCAATTATCGCTCCCGTGGTCGCAGCCCCAAACCTCATCGGTGCCCGGCCGCAGGCGCAGCTTTTCGGTGTTGCGTAATCCCGAGGCGAATTGGGTTTGGTTCTTGCCATCCAATGTGAATCGCCAAATTTTTTGGCGCGGACCATCGAGTTCGTCGACGATGTTGCCGCTGTCGCCGACGCTCGTGTAGATGTAGTTCTTGGTGACCAAAATCGAGCGCCACCAGTGGCCGCCGCCGCCCGCGATTTGTTCGCGCGTGAGGACGTGCTCGGTTTTGTCTGCGACGCCGTCTCCGTTCGTATCCTTCGCGCGCCAAATATCGGCGATGGTCGAAAAATAGAGCCAGCCATCGTTCCAGTCCATTCCGTGGGCGCTCTTTTTGCCAGATACAAACTTCGTCGGGGTGCCAAATTTGCCGTTAGGCAGGGGTTTCAGGCGCAGAATATCGCCAATATTAGGCCGACTAACATAGACATTTCCCGCGTTGTCGGCTTCCAAGAATCGCGCGTTTTCTAGGTCGGTCGCGGCTAGGCTAACCGCATATCCAGGTCTGACCCAAAATGCTGGAACATCGGCGGCGCGCTGTCCTTGCGCAGTAATTTGCTGGAATGAAGCACCCTCGGGCTGTACTTGGGTACCCGCATCGCGCGAGCAAGCCACCAAGCCGATGACTCCGGCCAATACGGCGAACGGACGTACGGAACAAAAAAGCTTGCTTTGCATGGCTCCAGATTACTTGGTTCCTTGGTCAAAATAGAACCACGGCGCGCAACGAACACGAATCCAAAGCCGTACCCACAATCAAATGGACCGCATCCGATTTCCTGACATCAGCATCGACGCCTTTGTTTCGGAGGGCGACCGCAAGGCGCTAGCGACCTTGAAAAAGGTGCCGCTGCTGCCGATGGTCGTGCAGAAATTTTATGAAATCGGCGCCGACCGGTGGATGTATTGCTGGAATATGTCCATGTCTGTGCGATGCGGCCCTAACCAATACCCCACGCTGCACCGCATTTTGCGAGAATCGTGCGCCGTCCTCGATATGCCGGAACCGGAGCTGTATGTTTCGAGCAACCCGTTTCCAAATGCATTCGCGGGCGGCGTCGAGCGGCCGTACATCACGCTGCGATCGAGCATTGTCGATACCCTGACCGATGAGCAGCTTTACCATTTGATCGGCCACGAACTGGGTCACGTCAAGGCGGGCCACGTGCTCTATTTTTCGATAGCGCGGATTCTGGCTCCGCTGCTGGAGATGCTGGGCCGCCGCACATTTGGGCTTGGCGATGTGGCGAGCATCGGGTTGATGTTGGCGCTTGCCGAATGGTCCAGGCAGGCCGAAATCTCCGCCGATCGCGCCGGCTTGTTGGTCGCGCAATCGCTGGATACTAGCGTTGACGCGAACCTGGCGCTGACCGCTGGGCCAAACCGCCTGCGCCACGAAATGAGCCGCGATGCCTTCATGGATCAATGCCGCGCGTACCAAGAAATGAGCTTCGGCGACACGATGGGAAAGATGTTGCTTTGGTTACTTTGGAACTGGCAAGCCACCCACCCGATGCCCGTGCACCGAACCCAGCAGTTGGAGCGGTGGTACCAAAGCGGCGATTATCAGCGCATCCTCGACGGGCACTATCCGCGCGAAAAAGCGGCGTAAGGATCGCGGCTGGATCGGTCCAAACAAAGAAAAAGGGCGACCCCGTGGGTTGGGTCGCCTTTCTGGTGTTTTGGCGGAACCATGCAATCAATTGCACCGTTACTTTTTTGGACCTATCTTAGATGGTCAAAACATGATTAAGCGATATTTATTTGTAGCCCTAACTGTCGCTCTTGTCGGCATCATGGCCGGTCGCTCGACCGGTCAACGAGACGAGCCGCCGCACGCGTACCGGACTGCTGACGAAGTGGCCGCCAAGGATCCGGAGTTGCTTAGGCGATTGGTGGCACAGTCACGCGAAGCCCCACGGCTCAAACGAGCGGCAACCTATGACCCAATGGATGACCCTACCTACCACAATCGGTTGCCACTAGACATCAAAGAGTTATCAAAGCCCGGTATCCCGGCTGCATTTCTATTGCAAACTCACCACTGGGCACCGTACAAACCCGAAGCGACCGGCGAAACTGACCAGGATCAAAGCGCCTGGGTTCGAACCGACGGCTCCTTAACCCGTCTCGGTATCGGCTACCGTTCAATCTCGTCGCTTGTCGAAGCACTTCAGGGAATTAAGAATGGGTCTGCAGCCATTTACACGGCTGTTGAGCGAGATGAATTTGGTGCTGGCCAAAGCTCGCTGACATCTCCACAATACAAAGGCACCTCAACCATTTTTGTTGGCTACGATACGTTTCTTGTTCAGGTCAAGATTTCTGCGGCAGATGATCCACGTACAGAATCATTCCATGCCGAAATTACGGAGGCGGATAGGTTGCTAGTCTGGAACCTGGCGCGCCTTACCCTCGCCTACCAGGTGGCAAAATCCTTGATCGCAGATCCTGACCTCTGCCACAAAACTAACGACAGAGTGGTACCGTTTCGACGTATCTCAGCGAGCGCGGATTGGACTCTTAAAACCCCTGGCATGTTGGCGAGAACATACGTCGCAAACTGTAAAACGATCGAGCTCATGGCAGGCGCATGCCGAGCTAAAGTCAATGGGCAAGTCGTGAACCTCCAGCAAATCATCGCGGCAAATGACGACGATTGGTTCATCGCGGATGAAGACATCAGCCTATTAACCAAGTGAATCGCGCAAAGAAAATGGCGACCCCGTGGGATGGGTCGCCTTTCTGTTCTGAGAGAGGATATGTTTGTGTTGTTCGTTTGAAGGAGAAGAATCTTTGTTGTCAGAGGTATCGGATGCTTCTGATAAACCTAACACGCGAGGGGAGGTGATGGTTCCCGAAGTTCGCAAAAGTCCCAATTCGACTGCATTTTTGCGGGGCGGTTGTCACATTTTCTCCTTGCGGCCCTGATAGGTTATTGGGCACGCGCGCTTCATCGCGTCTCGCGGGCCGATCTGCGGACGATGCCGGCTAAACCAGCCGAGATAACAATTTATTCCGAAAGAATGCTCCGCTCCGGCGACTCTTGTGCACACCGAGGGTCGCCGGGCTACTTTATGCCAGGTGAATATACGCCTTATTTCGCGGCGAGGTAGCCCATGGCGACGACCACGACGATCCCGGCGAGGGCGAGCAAAAGCCCGGCGATGCGCGATTTCTTGAGATACAAAAGCGCGGCCAACCCGGTCGCCGAAATGAACACGAGAAGCACTCCGCTTAGGTCGATGAGCCACGACCACGGGCGCCCCGAATCGCGGCCACGATGCAGGTCGTTCAGCACTCCCAGCACACCTTGCGTATTGATCGTCAGCTCGTACTTGCGTGTTTCGAGGCTGAAAAAACAATCCGCAACGTTGCCCGGTGCTTTGATCGTGAGGCTGCCTTCATCGCCATCGATGCGCATGTCTCCCGCGACGCCGTGAACCGGATGCTCTGCGCGGAGTTGCTCGACCACTTTGAGCCAATCCACCTTGTCGCCCGCAATGCTATCGGCGCGCAGTTCGCCGTTGAACTTTGACTTGGTCTCAAGCGGGCCAAAGGTCCATTCGGGATGGTTGAGCGTGATGCCGGTGACCGAGAAAAAGAGCACGACCATGAGGCAAATCATGGACGTATAAAGGTGCAGCCACCGAAGCCATAAATGTAGGCGCGGTGGCAATTTGGATTTTCTGCGCGCGGGCTTATTTTCGTTTTCGGAAGT
>CAYRAX010000069.1:0-12554 GCA_964422285.1 uncultured Chthonomonas sp. | reverse complement strand
CGGTCCGCAAGCGGCCCGACCCTCTCCAGGCGGGGCCCGGAGAGGGTGATCGCTACTGCGCGGTTGCCCAGTTGGAAACGCGCCTTACTTTGATTTTGGCTCTATCCATTTGCTCGCCTAGGTATGCTCAGTTCATGATTCGCGAAGTTGTTTCCACTTCTGACGCTCCCGCCGCGATTGGCCCCTATTCGCAGGCCATCAAAGCCGCCGGCACGCTCTTTTTCATGAGCGGACAAATCCCGCTACAGCCCGATGGCACGCTCGTGATTGGGGATGTGCGGCACCAAGTCGAGCAAGTGGTCACCAACATGAAAGCTGTACTTAGCGCGGCCGGGCTTGGCCCCGATCATCTGGTGAAAACGACCATTTTTCTCAGCTCGATGGAGCATTTTCCGGTTGTCAATGAAGTTTATGGCGCGATGTTTAGCGGCGAGCCGCCTGCCCGATCCACCGTTGCGGTCGCCGGATTGCCGCGCGGGGTCGACGTCGAAATCGAAGGAATTGCGGTGTTCTAAAAATGGCATCGCGCCGCGTCGTTTCCATTAGCCTCGGCACCAGCAAACGAAACAAGTCTTCGACGGTCGAATTACTTGGCGATGAATTCGTCATTGAGCGCATCGGGACGGATGGCGACCGGGCGAAGTTTGCCCAGATGTTCTGCGATCTGGATGGCAAGGTAGATGCGATTGGCGTTGGCGGTTGCGATATTTGGGTCGTCGTTGGCGACCGAAAGTATGGTTTCCGAGAGATTTTGAACCTGGTAAAGGGCGCAACGCATACGCCAGTCGTGGATGGGAGCGGGCTAAAGCACACCCTTGAACGCCACACGATTGAGCATTTGCAGTCAAGCGGCACAATAGACTTTGCCAACGAGCGCGTTTTGCTCATGAGCGCGGTTGACCGGTATGGCATGGCCCAAGCTTTGGACAAGGTTTGCCCTCACGTGTTGTATGGAGACCTAATGTTTGGGCTGAGTTTGCCGATTCGTGTGCGGTCGTATGCAGCAGTTCAACGAATCGGAAAAATCGCGCTCCCGATCATCACGCGGCTACCATTCCAATGGTTTTATCCAACCGGTGAAAAGCAAGAGCACCGAACACCCAAATTTTCAAGCGATTTCGATTGGGCGACGATCATCGCGGGTGATTCGCTGTACATCAACCGGTACGCTCCAGACAAGATGCCGGGAAAGACGGTCATTACGCAAAGCGTTCGGAAACCTAATGTTGATGCGCTTCGCGAAGCAGGCGTAGCTCGATTGATAACCACGACGCCCGTCTTTGGCGGCGAGACATTTGCGACAAATGTCATGGAGGGCGTGCTGGTGACGTTGCTGAAATCGCGAAACCTGGAACCCAACGAAGCCAATTACCGGACGATGATCGCCGATTTAGGTTGGTTACCGAATGTGATTGAACTCCAAAACCAGCCCGAACCGTCGCCAGAAACCATTGGAGCTTGACCCAGTGCGACGAGCGATTCTCGCCATATTCCTGCTATGTTTTGCGCTCATCGGGTGCGAAGGCGGCAACAAAGTCAAACCCGAAAAGAGCACGATCATTGACGAAAGCCCGACCACGCGGCTTGTTTCACGATCAAAGGTGATCGCGGTTTTGCTCGACCGGCTTGAATCTGGCCTGACCCCGACAAACACAATTTTTCGTTTCGCGGTGCTAAACGATGTCAAGAGCCGGGATGGCGTTGTCGTGATTCCGGCGGGGACGATTGGCAAAGGGAAGGTGCGCTGGTCGCGGCGAGCCTCGGTCCCCTCGGTGCTGATCAATCAGCCCGCCCGCCTAGCGGTGGAGTTGGAAAGCCTCTACGCGGTGGATGGCACGGAAGTGTTTCTCAACGTCTCATCGCCGAGCGATGAAGGCGTCATTTTGCAGCAATTCGAATTTAATCGGCGCAACACCGAACCCACCTATCAGCTGTCTGATGCTGTCGTAAAGTGCAATGAACGGCAACGAGAATCGCTGGAGCTTTTCGCGGTCCTTGGGATACGCGCATTCGAAGATCAGGATGTTAAGCGCGATTTACGCGAGGTCACCGAGTCGGAAAATCTCAAAGAATCCGCCAAAGCGTTTGATAATGGCGTGGCAACTTTGCTTGAGCGATCTGGCCGGGAATACGCCACCGAAGAACTCAAACGCTTGGCGCCGGACGAACTGACCGTGATATTGCAGCTGGCCGCGGTAGCCGATAAGTCGATGGATCGATTGGGAAAAATGCTCAAAGCACGGCAAATCGTCGCGCCGGTCGGATGCGAAATTCCGGCAATGGTTTATGGCGAATATAGCATCAAAATTGCTCAGGTCCCCGAACGGGGCAAGTGAGGACTTTCCAAAAGAGTGACGCTTGCGCGCGACCTTTCGGAGTGAATGATGCCGCGCTCCAAACGAGCAGCCGCAGTAGCGCGCCGAGGCGATTGAGAGCAAAAACCAGCGCTCCCTGCACGCGCGAGCAATGCTGGCGGAAGAATCGCTCCTTACCCGCGTTGTACATGGCGACGGCCCACCAACGCCGCATAGCCGTGCTCTGCCCGAGCGCATGGTGAAATTTGGCGCGCGGCTCGTAGAGGATTTCACCAGCCAGCTTCATGCGGTGGCAAAGTTCGGTGTCCTCACAATAAAGGAAGTATTCCTCATCAAATGTGAACCCAGAACGCATCATGAGGCAAGCACCCATGACTTGATCGACGGATGAAGCTGCGTCAACAGGAAGCCAGCGATTCAGCCAATATCCGTTGGTCAACTTGGACCAAGGGATCAATTTTTCGAGAAAAAACTGCTCGCAAAAAACGCGCCAAAGAGTGAGCTTGCTACACGCCGATGGATGTCCCAAATTGCCACCGACCGCGATCACTCGTGGATCAGCCATCGCCTCGACCAGCAAGCCGATTGACCCCAGCGTGGCCGCCGCGTCGCTATTCAGAAGTAGCCGCAGGTCATGCGATGCCTGCTTAAGACCCTGATTGCAGGCTACTCCGAAACCACGATTCACCTTGTTTTGAATCAGCACAACACCGGGCGCAGCCGCAACCACCGCATCCGCGGACCCATCGGTCGAAGCGTTGTCAACGACAATAACCTCCGCGCACTCTCCCAGAGACCCAAGGCACACAAGAAGGTGGTCGCGGGTGTTGTAGCTGACGATGATGGCGGTGACAGGAAGTTTTGGCAACGTAGTGAGTTATACCGGTGACAAGTGCTAAAATCGGATTTCCATGGCAGATGAAATTTTGCTAAGCCAATCAGGATTCGATAAACTATCGAAGGAGCTTGATGATCTTAAGGGTCCCGAACGAATGCGCATTGCTGAGGCGATTCGTGAGGCAAAGTCACACGGAGACCTGCGTGAAAATGCAGCCTACCACGAAGCAAAATTGAATCAAGCACGGCTCGAGGGTCGCATTGCAGATTTGGAAAAGGTGTTGCAATACGCAAAAATCGTGGATCGACCAGCCAATAGTGAAACTGAGGCCCATTTGGGATCCAAAGTCAAGCTTTTGGACTTGGAATGGAAAGACGAATTGACCATTGAACTCGTCGGTTCATTTGAAGCTGATCCGGCGAATGATTTGATTTCCATTACGTCGCCGCTCGGTGCCGCCTTGGTCAGTCGCCAGGTCGGAGAGGAAGTTGAAGTAGATGCGCCTGCTGGCAAACAAAAGTATCGCATTCTTGATATCGGCTAGTTTCCTGCTCGCGGGTTGCTCCGATTCCGGTCCCGCCACGCCGCACAATGGCATGGCCCCGACCGAAAACAGCGAAGGCGAGGTGGAACTGCCTAAGGTGCAAATTGCATCTTTGGAGGTTCCAAACACCGAGGATTTGGGCATTGTCCACAATGGTGAGCGCCTGCGGCTGGGTGATCTGCGCGAAATCGGCCTGGAAGTTTTCCCCGTTCCCAAGCGAGCACAAATTTTCCGAGAGGAATTGCCCGTTTTGAATGATTCGATGAAGGCCGAAGCCTGGGAAGATGGATTGCGCAGCTTCGGAATGATCACCCAAAAGGGCCGCGTTGTGCTCGCCGTTTATACCGAGGACAGAGTCGCTGAGAATCGAATCAACGACGTAGTCGCGGACCACGAGCGAGCATTCGGTACCGCCGCGGTGACGATTCCTGGTTCAGATGTGAATTACCGATTTTGGTCGAAAGCGAGCACGAGGGTGATGATTTGCGATACAACGGACTTCAAGAATCGCCGCTCGGTCACGATCGCGGTTGGGCATTTTGAACTCATGGACGTGCTCAGAATGTCGGCAAAAGCCGCCGAAAATGACCACAATGCAGCCGAGGCGAGGCTAAAGAGAATTTTCTCAACCGGCAAGCCGAATTAGCCTAATTCCGCCTGAGCCCTTGACTTTCCGAGCAAAACTAGCCACTATTTAAGTAATGATCGGCACGGATGCTCACTCAAATTTTGAATCTTTCGATGGCGGCTCGGCGAAAGCCAAGCCCGTCGAGCTAACTTGGAACGTCCTTTTGAGCACGGAAGCCCAGGGCGACTTCAACCACTTGCAACAGGAATTCGACGAGTTTATGCCCGCGTTTCGGGGCGTTTTCGGCATGGTCGTTTGGCGCGATGGAGCCTCCGAGGGGCTTTATGAAGTGGTCCTACCTGAAGGGACAACCATGCCAACGATCCGCGTCCAATATACGCTCACATCAACATCGATCGTCATTCGCAGCTTCGTTCGCAGCAACCTGCTCGGTTCCATGCGCCGATAGCGGTTCGGTCGGGTACAGTCGAGCGAATGGAGGGTCGCCCACAAGTTGACTAAGTTCGCGTTCGTCGTTCACCCCATCAAACCCAAAGATTCGGCGAAAAAGTACCCCATCGCGCGCTATTTGCCCGACGGCGTCATTGAGATGCTGTTGAAGTCAAAAAGCCCGGGGATCATGTCGCATGTGACCGGAATCAAGTCGCTGACCGGCGCGACCACCGAAGGAATTTTCATCGGTTGCCCGTTGACTCCGCGCATGATGACGAGCACGATGGCCCTTGATGATGTTTACGATCGAATCGTGCGCTGCGCTGAGATTGCCGAACGCGAAGGCGCGAAGATCATCGGGCTCGGCGCATTCACCAGCGTGGTCGGCGACGGCGGCATCACCATCGCCAAGCGGTCCAATATCGCGGTGACGACCGGCAATAGCTACACGGTCGCAACCGCTATTGAAGGTGCGCTTGAGGCGGCGCGGCTGCTCGAAGTCGTCCCTGGTGAGAGCACATTGGCGGTCGTTGGCGCAACCGGATCGATCGGCAAAACCTGCGCGCGAGTGCTTTCAAAATCCTTTCGCGATACTGTCTTAATTGGCCGAGATCTAACCCGGACGCAATCGGTAGCGGACGAAATCTCGGGTTCTCGAGCGACCACCGACGTAGGCGAATTGAGCTCGGCAGACGTGGTGATTACGGTCACCAGCTCTGACGTGGAAATTATTCAGCCCCAGCACCTCAAGCGAGGTGCAATCGTCGTGGATGTCGCGCGGCCCCGCGACGTCAGCACCAGAGTCGCCACCGAACGTCCCGACGTCCTAGTCATCGAAGGCGGAGTCGTTTCCGTTCCCGGCGACGTTGATTTTGGAATTACCTTTGGTTTTCCGCCAAAAACGGCGTATGCGTGCATGAGCGAAACCATGATGCTCGCGTTGGAAGACCGCGCCGAATCGTTTACGCTTGGCAAGGATGTCAGCGTTGAGCAGGTCGAAGAAACTGTTCGGTTAGCAAATAAACACGGGTTCAAATTGTCTGGGTTCCGGTCGTTTGAACGGTCGGTAACCGAAGAATCTATCCAGCGCGCCAAGGCAGCACGGGCCGCTCTCCCTCGCGAACATGCTCGTCGTTGACCACGTTTCCCATCGTTTTGGCGATCGATTGGTGCTTGACGACATCAATTTGAAGGTTGCCGAAGGCGAAATTTTGGCGATCATGGGCGCGAGCGGCAGCGGCAAAACAACCTTGCTGCGATGCATCACCGGCTTACTGACGCCGACGGAAGGCGACATCATCGTCGATGAGGTTAGCGTTCGCAAGAATCCTGAACTTGTAAGGCAGCGGCTTGGAATCGTCTTCCAAAGTGCCGCGCTGTTTGATTACCTCAACGTCGAACAAAATGTTTCCTTTGGGGTCGAGCGGCAGAAGAAGTTGCGCGGTCGAGCGCTGGCCGAGCACGTGCAGCAGATGCTGGAGCTGGTCGGTCTGCAGGATAGCGCAAAGCTGATGCCCAGCGAACTCAGCGGCGGAATGAGAAAGCGCGTTGGCCTCGCTCGCGCGCTTGCCATGGAACCTGCGATCGTGCTTTATGACGAGCCCACCAGTGGCCTCGATCCGGTAACGGCGTATGCGATTGATTCGCTGATCGTCGGCATGCGTGAGAAGCTCGGCATCACCAGCGTGGTCGTTTCCCACGATCTTTCCAGCGTCTTTCGGGTCGCGGATCAGATCGCCTTTTTGGAGCGCGGCGAACTTACGTATTACGGCGACCCGGCCGGATTCCGATCGAGCCAGAACGAGGCGATCAACAACTTGGTGCGAAAAGCGCGCGCCGAGACCTTCATTTGATGAAATGCGCCGAGTTGGCGTAAACTAAAGATAGGACCATGCATTCGGGGATCTGTTCATTTTTGCTTCCCAAAAAGCGGGCCGCGATTCAGCACCCGAGCGCGCCGCAGGTGATTGACGCGTTGAAGGCGGCTCAGGATTACGCGCGCTCGCACGGGGGCCGCATCGACCTGGTTGATATCACGATTCGTGGTGAAGTGAAGGTGCGGCTGCGCGGATCATGCGCTTTTTGCCCGCTTTCCAAAGTCACTCTTCGTTTGCGCGTCGAAAAGGTGCTTGTCGGCAATATTCCGGGAATCACCAAGGTGATCGTGGTTCGATGAGCGCATACGACGTTGTGGTTGTTGGTGGCGGGACCGCCGGCGCCGCCGCCGCCATAGTCGCTGGCCGAATGGGCGCAAAGACCCTTGTGATTGAGTCGCTTGGGTCGCTTGGTGGAACGCAAGCCAATGGCTGGGTGACCCCGATGATGCCGAACTATCTCGGTGAATTTAAGCTCAATCGAGGGGCAAATCTGGACATTATCGCCGAGCAAGCGAAGCACCAACCGGTGCTGGATGAGACCTTTCATGGCGACGTTTGGTACGACCCTACCATGCTCGCGTACGTCCTCGATGAACTCGCCAAAAGCGCCGGCGTGAAGCCGCTGTTTAATGCGCCAATCATCGATGCAAAGGTCGAGAATGGGCGCGTGAGAGCGGTTGAAGTCGCCACGCGTGGTGGCCGAATTTGGATCGAAGGGAAGACCTTTATCGATTCGACCGGTGATGCGGAGTTATGCCGCTTGAGTGGTGCAGAAATCATGTCTGGCAACGATGATGGCGTTCATCAGCCCATGACGTTGCGCTTTAAGATGGGCAATGTCGACGTCGAGCGAGCGCGCAAAGAAGTTCCGTTCTGGAGCATCAGCGAGGCCTACCACCTTGAAATTGGCTACGGCGAAGCGAAAGAAAGCCCCATGAAAGATTGGGTGTTGGATGCCATTTCGGACGGCATTTTGGAAGAAGATGACCTCGGGTACTTCCAAATGTTCACCATGAATGGCTGCCCGGGCGAGTTTGCTTTCAATGCCCCACGCATCGCAGACCTCGATCCTCTGGACCCCTTCGAGCTCAGCCGCGCTTACCAAGTGGGGCGGGCGAAAATTTATCGTATTGCTCAATTCATGCGCAGATACTTTGCGGGATTCGAGCAGGCATTTGTTAGCGGTATCGCCCCGCTCATGGGAATTCGCGAAAGCCGCCGGGTGGTGGGTGAGTACGTCCTCACCATGGACGATCATCAATCTTGCCGCAAGTTCACCAATTCGATCGCTCGAAACCGGTACCCGGTGGACATTCACCTCAAGGTCGGTACGGATTTTCGCAAACTGCCGCCTGGCGAATTCCACGACATTCCTTACGAAACGATCGTGGTCAAGGGCTTTGAAAATCTGTGGGTCGCTGGTCGATGTTTCAGTGCGGATTTTGTGGCGCAAAGTTCAGCGCGCATCCAACCAGTTTGCCGCGCACTGGGCGAGGCGGCGGCGGTGGCCGCGGCGATCAGCGCGAAGAAAGGTTATAAGGCGTCCGAAGTACCTTACGATGAAATTGCCCAGCATCTGGATCTTTCGTTGCCCGCGGGTAGCGCCGTTCAGTAGTCTTTTTGGATCTTTCTCGCGGTGAGTTGCCCGATGCGCACAATCGACTTGCCAAGCAGCTTGCCGACGGTTACTTCGTCAATCGACTTCGATGTTGCGAGCATCATCAGATCTGCTGGTTCGAGAACGCCCCATTTCGAAAGATATTTGACCGCGGTCATCGCTGCCTTGGCAAGCTTGCCTTTGGTCGCCTTGGGTAGCGGTTGGTTCGGTGCTTTGACCTTGAAAAATGGCTCCGCCGTTGCCGCGAGATCGTGAATTACCGCCAAAACGTCGGTACCAGCTGCCGAGCCCTTCTTTCCGGCGAACGTATAGGGCAAAAACTTGATCGGTTTCTCGAAAACTTTTGGCCAGAGCGACCGATAGTAGTTGCCGACTTCGGCGAGAGACGCCTTGCTAAAGGGTTCAAACCGCGCCATTGCAAGCGCGGGCGCCACAACCAACAGCAAAAGCATCCATCGTTTCATACCGAACTCACCGCACCGCTCGCCCGAATCGCGTCGATCTCTTCCAGTGCGCGCCCCGTGCCAACCGCGACACAATTCAGGGCGTTGTCGGCAACGTTGACGGGAATTTCAGTGACGCTTTGCAGCAATCGATCAAGGCCGCGCAGCAACGCGCCGCCACCCGTCAGCGTGATGCCTCGCTCGATGATGTCGCTTGCCAATTCCGGCGGCGTTTCTTCCAAAACCGTACAAAGTTTTTCAGCAATCTGGCGAACCGGCTCGCTCAGTGCCTCGCGAATTTCTTCGCTCGTGACTTCGACCGTTTTGGGCAATCCAGCGATCATGTCGCGACCCCGAACTTCCATTCTGAGTTCCTGGGCCAACGGGTATGCCGAGCCAATTTTGATCTTTATGTCCTCGGCGGTGGGTTCGCCAACCATCAAATTGTAGGTACCGCGCACGTGGCGGATGATTGCCTCATCCAGTTTGTTGCCGCCGACGCGAATCGACGCAGAAATGACGATGCCGCCGAGCGAGATGACCGCAATATCGGTCGTTCCGCCGCCAATGTCGACGACCATGTTGCCGCCTGGAGAAGCGATGGGCAGCCCAGCCCCGATGGATGCCGCCATGGGTTCTTCAATCACGAGTGCTTCGCCTGCTCCTGCCGCCTTTGCCGCGGTAATCACCGCTCGCCGCTCCACATTGGTGACGCCGCTTGGCACGCAAATCATCACCACGGGCTTCATGATCCGGCGCTGGCCGCAAATCTTGTTGATGATGTATTCAAGCATCTTCAGCGTCGTCGTGTAATCCGCGATGACGCCATCTTTCAGTGGTTTGACCGCGACGATATTGCCCGGCGTGCGGCCGAGCATCTCCTTGGCCTCATTGCCGACGGCGAGAACGCGGCCCGTGCTTGTGTTCATCGCGACGACAGTAGGCTCGGCGAGCACGATGCCCTTACCTCGTCGGTACACGATGATATTGGCGGTACCAAGGTCGATACCGATTTCAGGAGTAAATCTAATTTTAGCGATAACTCAGATTATGTCGCAGCGCGCTCGATTTCAGCCAAAGGAATTCTTTCGACCGATCCGCCGAGCGAAGTCAGGATCTGCTCGAGATTCTCGTAACCACGATCAATAAAGTGGATATTTTTAATGATGGTTTCGCCTTCTGCGGCGAGTCCCGCCAGAACCAGCGCCGCGCCCGCCCGAAGGTCGCTAGCTTCGACCACGGCGCCCGACAAAGTGGAAACACCTTCAATGCTCACGCTGCGCCCGCCGTGTACGTTGACTTTTGCGCCCATACGATTGAGTTCAGAAACGTGACCGATTCGGCTTTCGTAGATGGTCTCTTCGATGGTGGACGAGCCATCCGCTAGAGTCAAAAGCGCGGCCATCGGCTGCTGAATATCGGTGGGGAAGCCGGGGTATGGCATCGTCTTGACTTTGATGCCGATCGGACGTCGCTTTGTTTTGACTTTCACCCAATCGTGGCCTTCGTCGCATTCCATGCCCGCTTCGCGCAGTTTGTTGAGCAGCGCGGTTTGATGCTCGGGCATCACGCCGTGCACGGTGATGTCGCCTTTCGTGATCGCCGCCGCCAACAAGTAGGTTCCCGCCTGCAATCGGTCCGCTGGAATTCGGAATTCGCAACCATGAAGCTGCTTGACTCCGGCAATCGTGATCGTGCTTGTTCCAGCACCTTCAATTCGCGCGCCCATCGCGATCAAAAATTCTGCAAGCGTGACGATTTCCGGCTCGATTGCCGCGTTTTGAATAACGGTGTGGCCCTTTGCCAAGCACGCGGTTGCCATCAGATGCTGGGTGGCGCCTGCTGAGGGATAGTCCAAATAGATTTCCGCGCCCTCCAACGAAGGCGCGTCAGCGTAATAGATGCCGCCGTCGAGGTCGATGTTCGCCCCCAGCAATTGCAAGCCCTTGATGTGAAAATCAACCGGTCGCGCGCCGATTTTGCAGCCGCCAGGAGCGGGCAAGGTCGTGCTTCCCAGTCGGGCCAGCAGTGAACCCAGGATATAGAAACTAGTTCGAATTGGTCGGACGATCTCTTCTTCAACTTCCGCCGCGTGCAGATCCGAGCAATCGATGTAGAGCGAACCCTCGCGGAATTCGGTCTTCGCGCCAAAGCGCCGCAAAAGCTCAAGCTTGATGTGAATGTCGCTTACGTCGGGCACGTTGTGCAGGACAACCGGCCCTTTCGCGAGCAGAACAGCCGAAAGAATGGCGAGCGCCGCGTTTTTGCTGCCCGGGACGATAACATGGCCCGAAAGCGCCTTACCACCATTGACTCTTAGAACTTGCATGAGAAATTTTCCATCCGTGGATTTTCTTGTGGGTCGCCCCAGTTGCCACAATATACATGCACTAGCAAAATTTTGCAACCGTATAAGCAAAAATTCGTGCTGAAAATTACCTTTGTCGGACTGTCCACGACATAAAATGCACCGTTTTGATGCCTCTTAGCCAAAATTCCTCCAAATTTTTTTGGTGCTTTTTTAGCCAGATTGTCGTACCATGTAAACGATGGTAAGAACATTTTGCATTGCGATGGCGCAGAGATTCTGGCGCATCGTCTGGACGGATACGATAATACGTCCTGCAAAATGTCGTCTTGCCGGGGTCTGCGTGGAAGTGCGCATGACCCTCGTTTTTTTGTCAGGGTCCCTCAGCCGCTGTTTTGCCAAAACTTCTGGCTCGACAGGTTGGAATTTTGCCCGTGATCCCATGCGCTAGAACAAAGAGAGTTATCGATGGCAACCCGTGAAGTCTTATTGCTCAACGCTGATTTTGAACCGCTGAATGTTTGCAATATTCGGCGCGCGATGGCCCTCATTCTGTTGGGCAAAGCCGAAGTTTTGGATTATCGTGAAGAGCTGCTGGGAACTTCTCGCGGCGACCTGCTTGCGCCTTCGATTGTCAAGATGCGCTACCACGTGCGTCGACCGTTGCCCCAATTGCGTTTGTCGCGCCATTCTGTGCTGGCAAGAGACTCCTATACCTGTCAATATTGCGGTTCAAAGGGCAAGGATTTGACCATTGACCACGTGATTCCACGCTGGATGGGTGGGCCGCAATCGTGGGATAACTTGGTGGCTTGCTGCCGAAAATGCAACCTTAAGAAGGCAGACAAAACGCCGGCTCAGGCAAAAATGAAGCTGCGCGCCCAGCCGCGAAGGCCGCACTTTATTCCGTACATTTCGTTGCCCGCGTATCTTAAAGCCCGTGACCGCGACGAATGGCAATTCTATCTGCCGGTTTTTGATGCCTTTGCGCGCGACGCAACCGCCTAGGGCCGATTTTTCAGCAACTCGTCATGGCCGACGTAAAAGTGCTGCGTTACGCGGCCGGGCTTGAACCACATGAGCGCTACCGGCACCCAAGGCAGCAGCCAATTGCAGACGGCTTGCCCTTCGTCTGGCGTTATTTCGGCAAAATCTTGGCGCGAAATGATCAGGTGCAACAGGTCTTCTTCGCCTTCAAATTGGTACCGATAATCGCCGACTGACCCGCCGTAATCGTTGGGTTCCACGCCAATCGTCTGCAACGCGACTTCCGCGCGGACGCTCGAGTTGGGGTCAAAGGCGGGCAATTTGATGGTGACGTTGTCGATGGTCGCCGCAAGAATGCTCGCAATCACACGCTCGCGAACCTGAGATTCCTCGTCATTTGGGTTCAATTGAGGCGCCTGCATCGGGAAAATTCTGGCGGAGCGGGTGGGATTCGAACCCACGATACGGGAACCGTATACACACTTTCCAGGCGTGCTCCTTCGACCACTCGGACACCACTCCGCGCCTGAGGCATATTATGGCGCAATCCGCGATGTCCCATACTATCAAGCATGTCGGATGCATTCGTTGGGTCGCACAACC
>CAYRAX010000068.1:0-12902 GCA_964422285.1 uncultured Chthonomonas sp. | reverse complement strand
ATCGTTGACGCGATTCGAACCGATCACCAAGTCGCCGCCGGTCGCTTCTTCCAAACCGGCGATCATGCGCCGGGCGGTCGTCTTTCCACAACCCGATGGCCCGACGAGAACCATAAACTCGCCATCGCGAATGTCCAGGTTCAAATTATCGACGGCGCGAACATCTTTGCCGAAAACTTTGCTAACTCCAACGAACTGAACTGCTGCCAATCTCTTAACCTCTTTTTGGAATTCTAGCACGAAGTTATTCGCCGTAGATTCTCACGCGCAGTTTCGCCCCAAATCGGATCATTTGTCGCTCGATTTAGCGTCTTCTTGCAGTCGTCCAATCGCCCCATTTGCGCGTAAGCCACCGCCAGATTGATCAAATAGTCGGCCTCCTTTATTCGTGGTTGGAAGCCAAGCTCGCGGCTATAGTTGTCCGCCTGTATCAGCGCGTCAAAGCACTCCAAATGTCGAATCGCCGCATCAAAGTCGGCGGAAGCAAATGCCCGGCGAGCCAGCTGAAATTGCAGCGGCAAGCTACGGGAAAAATGCACAGCCGCATACTGCTCAACCTGCGTGCTCGGCCGTAGTCCATGGACCAACCCAATTTCCAACAAGTGCTGGGCGTTAGGCGTCACCTGCCCGGTCGCAGCTTCACCCTCCAAGGCGGCCCAGGCGAGTTCAAATTCATCGGCAAATGGCTCGCCAAGATCAAGCTTTAACCGCACGAGTTCCGAAAGATAGTAGAGTTGGCCAGGGCGCTCCTGCAACTCAAGTTCCACGAGCCGGCGCCCGCGTGAAAGCTTGCTCGGCAGAACCTCTTCGAGGTAACCGTAGTGCCGCAATCGTAAGTTGCTTTGCCAAACGTGGCGGCCCGATTTCCCAGCAACGTCGTCGAGCGTCGGCTGAAATTGTGGATGGCACCGGCCGATTTGGGGCGGCAAGCCCGACTTTCGAAAAAGGCGCAATTGAAGAATTTCTTGCACACCGGTTGTTCGCAGGTCTTCGCGCAAAACCCACGCGCCTGCGAGGCTCTGGTCTGCGATTAGATTTCGTACGGACGCCTCTTGGCCGGGTAGCAGTTCCTCGTCGGCATCCAGCAGAAAAATCCACTCGCACTGCGCGTGACCGAACACTTCGTTTCGAGCGGCGGAAAAATCGTCGCGCCAAGGCCATTGCACGACGCGGGCTCCCAACGATTCAGCAAGGTGGATTGTGCCGTCCGTGGAACCAGTATCCAGGACAACTATTTCGTCGGCAACGCCATCAAACGAACGAATCGCCCGCCCGAGATTGTGCTCCTCGTTGCGGGCGATAATGCACAGCGACAGCGTCACTTCTTGCGGCGTCGAAGTACCGCGATCACACCCAGACCGAGCACCGACATGGATGCTGGTTCGGGAACCGCATTAAGCTTGTATCCGCCGATGGGGAACGAAATCGAATAAGCGAACAGCGAGTTCTGCCCGGTATCAAATCGGCTCTTGGTAACCACCGACCAGTGCCGCACTATAAACGCCGAAATTTCGCCCGCGTTGCCGCTGAGCAGGTGCGATGCGATCAGGGGCTCGCTCTCTCCAAAGACGGCCGCAAAGCTACCGCTTGGTGGGGACACGCTGGACCAACTGACAATGACGCTGCCGGTGTCCGCAGCGAGGCCGATGAACCCGCTAAAGTTGACCATGGAACCGTCTACGCCGGTGCCGCGAGCGGTTGATCCGGTTGAAAAATCGCCGACTGGAAGCGCTTCGGGCGCACCCGATCCGCAGCAATCAATGACCAAGTACGCATTCGTGATCGGTCGCGAGGTGTTGAGTTCGATGTCCAGCGGCGCCGCCTCGCTACAAGCCCATGTGCAGAGCAATGCCGCGCCAGTTGCGGCTTTTGCCAGTCCATTTTCCATTTTATTGCCTCCTTTGATGCGGGCGGCACATGCTGCCCAACGGTCGCATTATACAGCAACTGTTTGGCGGACACGACCTCTTTTTTTGAATCAAATGGCCCACTTATGGAAACCCCCGCACGCCTGTATGTGAACTAGACGATTCAAGCTAGAAGCGTCGCGCTCTGGCTATAATTCGAACATCATGTCCAACGACATCAAACGCATTGTGGCGACCGACTGCGGCTCGACAACGACCAAAGCAATTCTGATTGAACGTAACAACGACGGCGACTACCGGCTCGTCGCTCGCGGCGAGGCGCCGACCACGGTTGAAAAGCCATTTGAAGATGTCACGGTCGGCGTTTTGAACGCGATGACCGAACTTGAGGAGCTCACCGAGGCAACGATGCCCGAGGGATTCACGGTCGCCCGGCGAACGTTGGTCAAGGATAGCCAAGTGTGGCGACGGTTGAAAGAAGGCAAGGACGCCATGCAGCTCGGCAACCAAAACGAGGGCTCGGACATGTACGTTTCCACCAGTTCGGCAGGCGGCGGACTGCAAATGATGGTCGCCGGCGTCGTCAAATCGATGTCGGCTGAATCTGCTGAGCGCGCGGCGCTTGGCGCTGGTGCCATTTTGATGGACACTCTTGCGGTGGACGATGGACGCAAAGATTGGCAAAAGGTTGAGCGCCTGCGCCAGCTTCGGCCCGACATCATCCTGATGTCCGGCGGCACCGATGGCGGCACGAAGACCCACCTTGTCGATATGGCGGAGGTTATTCGGCGCGCCGACCCCAAACCGCGATTTGGAGACATGAAACTCCCCGTGATTTTTGCTGGCAACCAAGACGCGACGCCCGAAGTAACCGAAGTTTTGGGTGCGGCAATTGCGCTCAAAGCCGTTCCCAATCTTCGCCCGACTCTGGAGCGCGAAAACCTCGACCCCGCGCGCGACGAAATCCACGAACTATTTTTGGAGCACGTCATGCAGCAGGCGCCAGGCTATTCCAAGCTACTCGATTGGGCTAGCGAGGAGGTCATGGCGACTCCCAACGCGGTCGGAAAGCTCATGAAGAGCTACGCCGAGCAAGAGGGCATCAACATTTTGGGTGTCGATATCGGCGGCGCAACAACCGACGTTTTCAGCGTTTTCCAAGATCCCAGCGGCGCACGAATCTATAACCGCACGGTTTCCGCTAACCTCGGCATGAGCTACTCGATTTGTAATGTGCTTAAAGAAGCCGGCATCGACAATATCGCGCGCTGGCTGCCGTTCGAAATCGACCCATCGGAAGTCCGCAATCGCCTCCGCAACAAGATGATTCGGCCCACGACGATCCCGCATACTTATCAAGATTTGCTCATCGAGCAGGCGGTTTCGCGTGAGGCGCTGCGGTTGGCGTTCGACCACCACAAATCGTTGGCTCGCACGCTCGAAGGAACCCAAAAGAACCGAGACATGGGCGAGCTTTTCACCCAAGCGGCGGGATCGCAAACGCTCATCAAGATGATGGCGCTCGACATGATCATCGGCTCGGGCGGCGTTCTTTCGCACGCTCCGGAAAGGGCCCAATCCGCGCTCATGATGCTGGATGCTTATCAGCCCGAGGGCATCACGATGATGACGGTGGACTCAATCTTCATGATGCCGCACCTGGGAGTCCTCAGCGAGCACTTTTATGAAGCGGCGAAGCAAGTCTTCGAATACGACTGCATCGTCAAATGCGGCCATTGCATTTCCCCGGTCGGCCTCGCAAAATCTGGCGAGCCCGTGGTCTCGGTTACCGCCAACGGGCAAACCACGACGGTCAACTTTGGTCAGATTAAGGTGATTCCGCTCGGCCGCGGCGAATTCCTGGATTGCAATATCGAGCCTACAAAGAACTTTGACGTGGGTGCCGGTAAGGGCAAACCGGTGCAAATGAAGCTTGAAGGCGGCACAGTCGGCATCATGATCGACGCCCGGGGACGACCTTTCTCGTTGCCGGATCAATCAGCCGAGCGAGTTAAGCAACTCCGGTCTTGGCTTGAAGCGTTCGGGCTGCCGTTGCCGTAAGATTGCGTTCAATTGGTAGCAAAGCCTAGCGCGCGGACTCTTCTTCGTAAGTCGACCTCGACTTTGTGAGCGGGGCATCTTGGATCGGGTGCCATTGTCATTGGCTCCGGTCGATGGCAATGTTCACGATTGTTCTTTCGGTACGCAATACCGTTGGCACCGGCCGCGCGGACGGTCTGCTGCGGCAAGTCTCCCCCTAAATCCCCCTCATCTTCGGGAGGGGGACTTATTGGAGCGCCGCGAACTATGCCTTCTAAGCCTTACTTCTCTTCTTTGAATTCAGCGTCGATGACATCATCGTTGCCGGACGCGCCGACGCCAGCGCCGACCTTCTCGCCGTCACCTTCAGTTGGCTGCTGAGCAGAAGCCGCATCATACAGCTTTTGGCTCAGCTGGTGAGATGCCGCTTCTAGGTCGCTCATCGCGCTGCGAATATCGTCTTCCTTATCCGCCGCAACGGCCGTTCTCAGCGCGCGCACCTTGTCTTCGATGGAGCTCTTTTCTGCTTCATCAAGCTTGTCGCCGTGCTCGCGCATCAGCTTTTCGGTGCTGTAGCAAAGCTGGTCAGCCTTGTTCTTCAATTCCGCCAGTTCTTGGATCGCGCGATCCGCGTCAGCGTTGCTTTCGGCTTCGGAGATCATGCGGTCGATCTCGTCGCGGTTCAGGTTGCCCGAGCCCGTGATCGTAATCTTCTGCTGATTCTTGGTCGCCAAGTCCATCGCGCTAACCTGCAAAATTCCGTTCGCGTCGATATCGAAGGTGACTTCGACTTGGGGGACTCGCGCCGGTGCGGGCGGGATTCCAGCCAGGTGGAACCGACCGAGGCTCTTGTTTTCGCGGGCCAAAGGTCGCTCGCCCTGGAGGATGTGAATCTCAACTTCGGGTTGGTTATCCACCGCGGTCGTGTAAACCCGACTTTTCTTTGTCGGAATCGTCGTGTTGCGCTCGATCACCTTGTCAAAGATGCCGCCCTGCGTTTCGACGCCCAGCGAAAGCGGAGTGACGTCCAACAACAGAATGTCCTTGACTTCGCCGCCAAGCACGCCCGCCTGAATCGCTGCGCCAACCGCAACGACCTCGTCGGGGTTCACGCTTCGGTTGGGCTCCTTGTTGGTCAGTTGCTTGACCAAATCTTGGACCATGGGAATGCGGGTCGAACCGCCCACCAAGATCACCTCGTTGAGCTCGCCGGTCGCCAGCTTTGCATCTTCCAGCGCCTGATAAAACGGCTTCTTGATGCGCTCCATGAGCGGCTCGCAAAGCTCTTCAAATTTGGCGCGCGTAAGGGTGACGTCCAAGTGCTTCGGCTGGTTGTCCACTGCCGTGATGTAGGGCAGATTGATGTTCGTCGAGACCTGGCCCGACAGCTCGATCTTTGCCTTTTCGGCAGCTTCTCGTAGCCGCTGCAACGCGTCTTTTTGCTGCAAAAGGTCGATTCCCTGCTCCTTTTTGAATTCGGATGCCAGGAATTCGACAATCTTTTGGTCGAAGTCGTCGCCGCCCAGGTGGCTGTCACCATTGGTCGCGCGGACCTCGATCAAGCCTTCGCTGACATCCAGCACGGAAACGTCGAATGTACCGCCGCCAAGGTCAAAAACGAGGATGGTTTCGGTGCCTTTGCGATCCAGCCCATAGGCCAGCGATGCCGCGGTCGGCTCGTTGATGATGCGCAAAACTTTCAGGCCCGCGATTTCGCCCGCGTTCTTCGTTGCCGTGCGCTGGCTATCGTTGAAGTAGGCCGGAACGGTGATGACGGCTTGGTCCACCGCGGTACCCAAGTAGGCCTCCGCGTCGGCTTTCAGCTTCTGCAGGATCATCGCGCTGATCTCTTCCGGCGTAAAGTCCTTGTCAACGGCGGGAATGTGGGCAATCGCCATGCCGCTCTTGCCTTCCTTCACCGAATAAGCCACGCGCTTGGCTTCGTCTTTGACTTCCCCGTATTTGTGGCCCATAAAGCGCTTGATGCTGCTCACGGTGTTGTCGGGGTTTACGACGGCTTGGCGCTTGGCGGTCACGCCGACCAGTCGTTCGCCGTTGCTTTTGAAGGCAACCACGCTCGGAAGCGTGCGCGTACCTTCCGCGGTGCTGATGACGACGGGTTCGCCGCCTTCCATTACTGCCACGACAGAGTTCGTGGTTCCAAGGTCAATTCCAACTGTGCGTCCCATACTTCTTTCCTTACGTGAGCCTGAGCATGTCATTCAACTTGAGTGCATCAGACTCACATCTAGTCTAACGTAAAGGATACCTGAAGGGTTCCAAGGTGCGTTACTTTTCCTTGGCAATTTGCTTGAAGAATTCCGCCGTCAGCTTCCCGGCGAGCGCAGGATATTGGTGGCCGCCATCAAAAACGTAGGTCACAGTGGGTTGAATGCCGTCGAACCAAGTACAAACTTCGTTCCAAGTTCGGCCTGGATTCTTGGCTCCGTTCAGCTTTTTGGCACGTTCGTGTCCTGCAAGTTGGCGATCGGGATTGACGATAGCGTCGGTCTTGCCCGCGATCAACAGGCATGGTTTGGGTGCCGTGATGCCGTGCATCATCGTGAAAATCGCGCCAGCCGGGGCGACCGCCGCCAACTTCGACGCGCGCTGCTCCCACAACAAATAGGTGAACGAGCCGCCGTTTGAGTGCCCCATCACGAATACCTTTGCGGCGGATGCGCTCTTTCTGCGCGACCAATCCACGAGGCTATCGAAAAACTTGAGGTCGCGATCCTGGTCGGTGCCCTTCACGTATTGCCAGCCGGGCCGGTTGCCGTTGGGATCGTTTGGGGTCTTTGTCGCGAGTCCTTGAGGGTAAATGACCAGCGCGTTGGGCCAATTACGGTGCAGGTCAAACGAGCGCGCCGCATTTCGCGAATTTCCGCCGTGGCCGTGGAACCCAAACACCACCGGCGCACCCTTCAAGTTTTTGGGGATGTGGACCAAGGCGGTTCGCCGTACTCCATCAACTTGAAATTCCTCGGCCTGTAGGCTAAGCTGCCCGACTGCCAAAGCTGCAAAGGTAAGAACTGTCATCATCGGTTCGTTACGACGATCAGGTCGGCCGAGCGTTCAGCGCGGAAATTGCGGGTTTATTTCCTCCGCCTTCGCCCAGAATCCGGGCCATTCGTCGGATTCCTCCACAAGCCCCGCCTCGACGGGCGCCGACGTGATCGTCAGCCAATGCTCTTCAAATTCGGATTCATCGCGGATGATTCGGTCGTAGCTTTCGGTGCCGAGGGGCGAATAACGCTCGCCCGTGCGAATGATGATTCGCTTCCCTGCCTTGATCTTGGCCTTTTCGATGAAATCCCCGAAGTCCTTGGTGCCCGGCTTGGTCGCCAGACAGGCGAGAATCACGTTGGTTTCGGCGGGAAGCGAACAAGCGCAAATGAGGCTGATGCGGGTTCCCTCGCCACGCAAAATCGACGCCAAGACGACCTGACATTCGTCTTCGCTCAGCGGCCGACGATGGCGAAAATTCACCAAGTACGTGACGTCATCAGCCCGCCAATGCGGCAACCGACCGCGCCACATTCGAAAATTTCTAAACGGCATTGCGTTTCCTGCGTTGATTCAACCACAAAAAGCACCCCGCACCCGCTAAATCCAGGCAAACATCCTGAAATCGCCCCTGACGCACGGAGTATTGGGACTGCCGCAGTTCATCAAAACAAGCATGCCCCGCTGCCCAGGTTATCGCGAGCCCGACCAGCAATGGCCCCGCCAGTCCGCGAGTTCGAAACCAATGCCAAGCCACCAACCCGCAGCTGCCATAGGCGCAAAAGTGGATGACTTTTCGAATCCAATGCACTGCCTCAATCGCGTCCGCTTCCTTAAGGCCGAAGGTCGCCATCAGCCATTCATGCCATCCTTCGGCTGACCCGGACGGCGTGCTGAGTTTGATGATCAGCAGGCTGATGAAAACGATGAGGATCGACGGTAGAGCGGCCTTCAGGCTCCATCCACGGCGCTCATGCAGAACCAACGAAACCAGCGCCGATGCCACCGCAGACAAGCCCACAAACGCCGAGAGTTTGAGCGGCGCAACCGGCTGGCTGGATATCCAATAGGCGACCGCGGACAAGCCCAGCACCGACAAAAACCACGCCCAGAATCGAGCGTTGCGGCCCGGCGGCACCAACAGCAGGCAAACCGTCGCCGCGAGGGTTAATTCGGCCGCCATAACCTATTTGCCCGAGAATTTGCCGACATCAAAAACGAGCATCAGCAGAATAAGGCCAAAGACGAGCATCGCGCCGACGCTCGAAAGCGTACGCTGGACTTCGATGCTGAGTCGCTTGCCGCGCCGGAACATTTCGACCATGGCGATGAGCATTTGACCCCCATCGAGCGGCGGAATAGGGAGCAGATTCATGATTCCCAGCGAAATGCTGAGTAGCCCCGCGAGCTGCGCTATCGCAATCGGCCCGCGCGACTGAGTTTCATGGGTAGTTTGCGCGATCGAGGCTGGCCCGCCGAGATTCTCCTTGGCGAGCGACGGCTGCTTGACGATGCTAAATAGCCCTTCGACCATGATGACTGGCGCAATAACGGCGGTGGTCATCGCCTCGCCCAGTGCAACTTTTTCGAATGCCACGGTCGCGCCAATCCGGCCAACGTAATCCACTTTTTTGGATACCGTGCCATCTGGCCCATGGATGGGCTGTTTTTCGTCACTCTGATCAGTAACAAATTTAAAGGTCAGGTGCTGCGATTTCCGGTCGACGACAAACGTAACCATCTGCTTCGGTCGCGCCTGGATCAGCGCGAGCATTTGCCGCCAGGTCTCGACCTTGTTTCCGTCGATGGTTATCACGCGGTCGCCCTGTTTCAGACCCGCCTTCTCGGCCGGTCCATTGGAAATCAATTCGCCCAGAATCGGCTTGTTACTTGGAGTGCCTTCAATTGCCCGCGAACCACCGAGCAAAAGCACACCAAACACGACGCTGAATAGCGGCCCAGCGAACAGAATCATCCACCGCGCGAACGGACTGCGCGAATAAAATCCACGTTCGATGTTGATTTCCGAACCATCGTCCCGCGGGTGCATGCCGTGGATCGAAGCGAATCCGCCGAGCGGCAACGCAAGCAAGGAAAACTCGGTGCCCGCCTTGCTTTTTTTGCACAACAGAGGTCGAAACAGCACTTCGGTTTGCTTGCCTCGGACCGTAAGGTGCCCATGCCCTTGGGGCGTTTCTTCGTCCTTGCTCAGCACCGGATGGTAATACAAAAACAGCAGCGCGATGCACGAAGCAAAGGGCAGCAAACCCAGTAGCGCCTGAATCGTGAAATTGTTGATTCCAACCGCAAAGATGAGGATCGCGACCGACGCAATGATCGCCGAGAGCATTTGTCTTGGTGCGGTAATGGGTGGCATGTCGTACACGGTCGCAATGCGGCTCATGACCCAATAGGGAAACGCGACACCCGCTACGACCAACCCGTCCAAGTAGACCGGCATAATCTCTTTCAGACCGGCAAAGAGGGTGATCACACTCGCCAACAGCCAGAGGCCGCCGACGATTTTTCCGCTCATAAGCGGCTTATCCAGGTGGTCTTCGAGCTTGGTTTTGCGGATTCCACCCATCATCACGGCGAACGCGTCGACCTTTGCGCCGAATAGCTTGGCAAATAGAAAGTGACCGAATTCGTGCACAGCGACGAGCACCGGCACGACGAGCATCAACCACATCGCGGTCTGCAAATAGCCAATCAAGGTAATGGTCGCTTTATCCATGTTGTTTATCGTGCGGGAGCGGTTGGCATCAGTTCGGCGGCGCGTTGCCTAGCCCACTGATCTACGTGTAACAGATCGGTTAAGTTCGGCGTTCCAATTCGGTCGTGATTTTGCATGACTTTTTCAACCGTTCGCGCGATATCGAGGAAACCGCACTGGCCCGCCAAAAATGCGTTTGCCGCGTGTTCGTTGGCGGCGTTGAACGCGCACGGCATGCTGCCACCGGTGCTCGCGGCAGCTCGTGCCAAGTTGATGGACGGGAACACGGCGTCATCTGGTTTTTCGAAAGTTAGCGAGGGTGTATCGACCGGGCTCCAGGGCTTGAACGCGTTCGGCACGCGGTCGGGATACAGCAGCGCGTATTGGATCGGCAATCGCATGTTGGGCCAGCCCATTTGGGCGAGCACGCTGCCGTCGGCGAACTTGACGCAGGAGTGAACGATGCTCTGCGAGTGAACGACGACGTCAATTTTGTCGACGGGTACGCCAAAAAGCCAGCGTGCTTCGATGAGTTCCAGGCCCTTGTTCATCAAGGTCGCCGAGTCAATCGTGATTTTGCCGCCCATCGCCCAAGTTGGGTGGTTGAGCGCTTGTTCCACCGTAACTTGCTCCAACTGCGCCCGCGTCCAGCCCCGAAATGGGCCACCCGACGCGGTTAGAATGAGCCGGTCAACGTGCCCTGGTTCGCTGCCCTGCAGGCACTGAAAGATCGCGCTATGCTCGCTGTCGATGGGCGTTAGCTGGGTCTTGTGGGCGTCGATTTCTTGCATCACTACTTCCCCCGCTGCGACCAAAACTTCTTTGCTTGCCAGGGCGATTTGCTTACCGGCCTTTATCGCCGCCATCGTGGGGACCAAACCAATCACGCCCGCCACACTAACCACGACCAAGTCCACCGAGTCTTGAGTCACGAGGTCCACGATCGCGTTCATGCCGCCAGGCAGGCCGGCTTCGCTCGCGGCGCGCTCATCGCAAAGCGCCAGCTTCGAGACCCCGAATTCCGTAGCCTGATCGCGAAGTGCTGCGGCATTCGAATTGGCAACCAGCCCGACCACCGAAAGCCGGTCCGAGTGCTCGCGCACGACATCCAGCGTCTGGCGACCGATGCTGCCCGTTGAACCCAAAATTACGATGCGCTTCACTGCACAGATTGTAGCCGCTTGCGGGTGCTAAACTTGTGGGAGTTCATGACCACGTCCTTGATCTCCGATTTGCCTTTCGAACTTTCTGCTGCCGTCGCCCAAGAGCTCGCGGGAGCTTATGGCACACCGCTGTATGTCATCAACGAGGCGCATTTGCGATCACGAATCCGCCGTTACCGCGACGCATTCGCGGCTTGCTACCCCCAAACTGAATTGACCTTCGCGAGCAAGGCGAATTCGACGCTCGCCGTTTTGAAAATTGCTGCATCGGAAGGTTGCATGATCGACGCCGCAAGCGAAGGCGAATTGCGCGCCGCCATCGAAGCCGGAGTTCCTGCCGGGAGATGCCACCTGCACGGAAATAACAAGTCGAGGCAAGAGTTGGTGGCCGCAATTCAGCTTGGCGTGCACCAAATTGTCATCGACAACTTCGCCGAGATTGAGCTGATTCACGCGCTCAAACAGGAAATGGGAACTTGCCCAGACCTGGTCATGCGGCTTGCGCCGGGCGTTGATCCGATCACCCACGCGAAGATTTCGACGGGCCAAGCTGACACCAAATTTGGATTCAACATCACGGACGGTAGCGCGGAAAAAGGGACATTGCGGTGCCTTGAGCTCAACCTGCCGATTGTCGGCTATCACTGCCACGTCGGCTCGCAACTGCTTGATCCCGAAGCGCAACGAAGCGGCGGCGCGTTGATCGCCGCCTTCGCCAAGCAGATGCTGCAAAACCACGGTTTTGCCAGCCAAGTAATCAATGTTGGCGGCGGTTTAGGGGTTCGATACACCGAAAACGACCAGCCGATGCCCGTCGAGCAGTATTCGCAATTGGTGGTGGACTCGGTCATGGCTGAGCTGGATGGCACTGGCTTGAAACCAACGCTTGTTCAAGAACCCGGACGATCCATCATCGCAGAGTCCGGAGTGACCTTGTATACGGTTGGCGTTCGCAAGACGGTTCCCAAAAGCGGCGGCACCCGAACCTATTTGTGCGTCGATGGTGGCCTGTCCGATAACCCGCGACCGGTAATGTATGGCTCGAAATACACGGTGAAAGCGTTCCGTAATTCCGGCGAGACCGCTACATTCACGATCTCTGGCAAGCATTGCGAGACCGACAAGCTGTTTGAAGACGTGATGTTGCCCGCAGAAGTCAGGGAAGGTGACTTGCTACAGGTTTTGTGCACCGGGGCGTATAACTCTGCAATGGCCAGCAACTACAACCGCTTTCCGCGTCCCGCCACCGCGCTGCTGCGTGCTAACGGCGATCACTGCCTAGTTCAACGCCGCGAAACTTGGCAGGAAATGTTTGCACGTGAAAGTGTGCCAGGAGACCTCGCCTAAGGATGCCTTACGACCTTCTGGACAACGGCACGCGGGTGTTGTTCACCTTGATTGCCCTCTTTTTCGCGATTGGCTTTCATGAATATGCCCACGCGGCGGTAGCTGATGCCGCTGGCGATCCCACGCCGCGAACGTACGGACGCGTCACGCTCAACCTGTTCAACCACTTTGACCCCGTGGGTGCGATATTCATTTTGATGACCACGATGGCAGGATTTGGAATTGGCTGGGGCCGCCCGGTGCCCATGGATCCGCGAAAGATGAAGAACCCAAAATGGGATCATTTTTGGGCGGTGTTCGCGGGGCCGCTGAGCAACTTGATGCAGGCCGTGATTTTTGCCTTGCTGGGACGGCTCGCCATCACTTTCATGCCCAGCGCGACCATGCTCATCGCCTTTTTCTCCCTCGCTTGCGTCGTCAATATTGCTTTGTGTCTATTCAACTTGATACCGTTGGGGCCGCTGGATGGCATGTGGATTGCGGGCACCTTTTTGCCTGACCGGCTGAGGATTCGCTGGATGCGCTGGAACCTGACGGTCGGACAATTTGTTTTTCTGGGGGTTGTGCTCATGGGGCAAATGTCGCCGAGTTTCAACTTGGTCGGCACTGTGCTACGACCATTCATGAGCCGTATTATCAGGCTGTTATGTGGAATATGATCATTGGCTAATAAACGAATTTTGAGAGGAATGCGGGCAACGTCCAGAAGCCTGCACTTGGGCAACTACGTGGGCGCGTTGGGTCCGTGGGTCAATCTGCAGG
>CAYRAX010000067.1:0-12945 GCA_964422285.1 uncultured Chthonomonas sp. | reverse complement strand
GATGCTCGGGCGTTCCATGGAAGAATTCGCGCAAATGTTCCACGTAGTCGAGCTGTCCATCCGCAATTTCGTCCAGTTCGGTCTCCAACTTGGCCGTGAAATCGGTGTCCACAAGCTCTTCAAAGTTGCTTTCCAGCAACTCGGTGACGGCAAACGCGGTGAAGGTTGGGATCAGTTCGTTCACCTTTTTGCGGACGTAGCCGCGGTCTTGAATCGTGCCGATGATGCTTGCGTAGGTTGACGGCCGGCCCACTCCAGCTTCTTCTAGCTTTTTCACCAAGCTTGCTTCAGTGTATCGCGCGGGCGGCTTGGTTGTGTGGCTTTCGGCGTCAACGGATTGCGGCTCCAAGGTTTTGCCGACTTTCAGATCAGGCAGCGCGGTCTCGCGGTTCGCGATTTCGGCCTCGGGGTCGTCGGAGCCTTCGACATACGCCCGCAAGAAGCCGGGAAACTTGATCTGCTTGCCCGAAGCGTGAAAATTGAACTGCTCGCCTTTGGCGCTGATTTCAACATCGACGCTCGTTCGGTCAACCTGTGCAGGCACCATCTGGCAGGCAATCGTCCGCTTCCAAATGAGTTCATACAGCGCAAATTGATCCTTATCCAAAAATCTCTTGACATCTTGGGGCCGTCGTGAAAGGTCGGTCGGTCGGATGGCTTCGTGGGCCTCTTGGGCGCCCTTTGCCTTGGTCTTGAACCGCACGGGCTTTGCCGGCAAATACTCCGCGCCATAGAGGCTTTGGATTACCTCGCGGCATTGCTCCACCGCGCGCTCAGCAAGGTGAAGGCTGTCGGTTCGCATGTAGGTGATCAAGCCAACCCGCTCACCGCCCAAATCCACACCTTCATAAAGGCCTTGAGCAATTTTCATCGTTCGCTGGCTGGCAAAGTTCAGTTTTCGGTTCGCCTCTTGTTGCAGCGTCGAGGTCATGAACGGCACCGGCGGTTTTTCTTGACCTGGAGTTTTTTCGACCTTGGAAACGGTCCATGGCCGCGCGGCAAAAGTATCCTTAGCTAGCTCCGTCGCGCGCGTTTCATCGACCAATAGCGAGCCATCGATGACTTTGCCGGTCGTGTCTTCGAAGCTCTTTCCGGTTGAAATTCGGCGGTCGGCTATGTGCGTCAGCCGCATGTCCATCGCGATCCTCTCGACCGAAAACTTGGCAAGCAGGTCCCAATAGGTCGCCGAAATGAATGCGGCGCGCTCCCTCTCGCGCATCACGATGAGGCGGGTGGCGACGCTTTGCACGCGTCCCGCGCTCAGCTTCGGCGCGACTTTTTTCCACAAAAGCGGTGAAAGCGTGTAGCCATACAGCCGGTCCAAAATCCGGCGGGCTTCCTGCGCGCGCACAAGATTCTCGTCCAGCGCGCGGGGTGATTTGAGTGCTGCGTCGATCGCTTCAGGCGTGATTTCGTGAAAGACAATACGGCTGACTGGCGTCGATTTTGAGGGCTTTAGCAGCTGCAGGATGTGCCAGCTGATGCTCTCGCCTTCGCGGTCTTCATCCGTTGCGAGCAAGATCGCGGTGGCGCCTTTGGCCGCTGCCTTTAGGTTCGAAACATGCTTTTTCTTATCGGGCGAAACTACGTAAAGCGGTTCAAAATTCCCGTCGACATTCACTCCCAGTTTTGCCCATTTTTCCTTCTTCATCTCCGCTGGAATGTCGTCTGCTTTCTCCGGCAAATCCCGCACGTGACCGAAGCTGGCCAGCACTTCATATTCAGCACCCAAAAATCGGCTGATAGTGTTGGCTTTGGCGGGAGATTCAACGATGACGAGTTTTGGCATGGTCTTGGCGTAGTTATAGGGCAGCAACGGGAGCGTCGGGGCCGCTTACAACGGTACCCTTGTCGCGCCGGTCGCCGCCTAGCATAACACACGCTACGACAAGATTTGTTTCCAAAAGTGCACAATCTCGGTGCCGATTCGCAAGTTTTGAACGTTCAATAGGAACAAGCCATGAATTATCGCCGCCTCGTTGCCCTGCTACTCATGACGTGGATCGCCGCGCTCTCGTTCGCGGACGAGTCGTGGCTGGGCATTTATGTGCAAAAAGTCAAGCTGGGATACGCCGGATCGGTAACGCGTGAAGACACTTACAAAGGTCAACCCGCTCAAAAAGCGTGGTCGATCAGCGTCTTCAAGGGCCAGATGATCGGCGGCGACCTTGAGGTGACGATGACCTCCACGACTTGGACCGACGCGAAAGGCAAACCACTTCGCATGGAATTTAGAACCAGTAGCGGTGGGCGGACCCAAAAAGTTGACGCCGATTTTGTGGGAAGCGAAATCCAGGCCGCGATCGACAACAACGGCACGAAGTCCAAGAAGGTGATTCCGATCCCCGCCAACGCCACGGTTTTGGACGACACCGGCGGCATCGCATCCAGTTTGCTGGGCAAGGCCAGAGGCGAAATTAGCGAAGTCTATTTGCTTGATCCCACCACCGTTTCGCTCATCAAAAATCAGATCATTTATCGCGGCAAGAGCCCGGTGAAAGTCGGCGAAAACCAATTCACAGCCGACCTTGTGGAGATCATTGATCCGCGCGCGACGACCCAGGTTTTCTACAGCGCCAAGGGCGACCTGATCCAAATGCTCGGGCCGCTCGGTATGACGATGATCCCGCAGCCAAAGTCCATCGCCATGGACTTGAGCGAGTCAGCGGGCAAGCAGGTTGACCTCGCGTACTCCACCGCGATCCCCGTCAAAGGGAGCTTCGACCAACCGGAACAATCGACCAAGTTGACGATCAAGCTTTCTGGCAAGAACTTTGATCGGCTGCCCAACGACGGCCACCAAACCGTCACCAAGCTGGGCGACTACTGGCTGATCACCATCCATCCAAACCAACCTCAGACCGCCCAAGCCAAGATTTCGGATGCGTTCCTTAAGCCATCTATGCACTTGCCGAGCGATGATCCCGAGATTGTTGGCCTCGCGCAAAAATTGACCAAAGACGCGAACTCGCCCGCCGATAAGGTCGAGAAAATTCGGGCGTATGTCCA
Organism: uncultured Chthonomonas sp.; assembly: GCA_964422285.1. Classification (GTDB taxonomy): domain Bacteria; phylum Armatimonadota; class Fimbriimonadia; order Fimbriimonadales; family Fimbriimonadaceae; genus UBA2391. Next base: position 9,936 of record CAYRAX010000067.1, on the reverse strand, counting down.
TGGCTTGATGAGCACGAACACGGGAATCGGCGTGCTGCGAGATGCGCGCGAAGTTCTAACGACCAAAGAAGGGTTGTGCCGGGACCACGCGATCTTGACCGCGACCTTGATTCGAGCGGCCGGAATCCCGTCTCGGCTGGTCAGCGGCCTAGTCTATGACAGCGGTTCGTTCTATTATCACGCCTGGGTGGAATATCACCAAACCTACTGGATTCCTGTGGATTCGACTCGGTCATCCCCCCGTCTTTCCGCTGGATATTTGAAGCTAGCGGACGGAAATGTGGAGGAAGCGTTCCTCTTTACGGTGCTCGATGGGGCCAAAATAGAGATCGTGGATGTCGCGTACGAAAACGGCGTGAAGGGGTCGCTATGAAAGGTCGTCAACAATCATTCATTTTCGGTTGCGCGCTGGTCATCGGTTTGGTGGCGGCGCTGTATGGCGGCATTATCCAGCAAGGCATTTTTGAATTTGCTCACCGGCAGATCACGCATCGCGATTCAAGCCCCGGCAATTACCTAAATCGCGACAACATCGTCGCGCGCATCGGCGTAGGCGCGATCGGCTTCATTCTCGCCCAGTTCATCCTGTCGATCATCCACCGGACGACGCTGTGGATTTTGGAAAAGTGGGACCGAATGGCGATCGCCGACAAGGTCAACCTTTTCCTGGGTTCGTTCATCGGCATCATCGCCGCATTGCCGTTCTTCGTGTTGCTGCAAGAAGTGAACAAAGATGGCAACCACTGGGTGACCGCCGCGGTGACCTTTGCGGTGATCATGGGAATCGCCGCCCTCGCCGTGTACGCGCTGAATTCGATGGAGGAAGTACTGCCGTGGTCGCAAATGCGCGGCAAGCCAAAGCAGACCGGCTTCAAAATCCTCGACACGAACGTGATCATCGACGGCCGAATTTACGATGTCGCCCGGACCGGATTTTTGGAAGGCAAGCTGTATGTGCCGCGATTTGTTCTCGAAGAACTCCAGCACATCGCCGATAGCGGCGATCCCTTGCGTCGCCAACGCGGCCGCCGTGGTCTGGATGTGCTCACACTGATGCAGAGCGAATTCGAAATGGAGGTCGGCACCTTCGACCGCCACGCCTCGGACGAACAAGAAGAAGTGGATGCTCGCCTCGTGCGGCTGGCCAGGGCGATGGGGGCCGAACTCGTAACCAACGATGTCAACCTCAACCGGGTGGCTCAGCTACAAAACATCAAAGTCTTGAACCTAAATGACCTGGCGATGGCACTCAAACCCAACGTACTGCCGCGCGAGAGCTTGAACCTGCTCATTGCGCGCGAAGGCAACCAGCACGGCCAGGGTATTGGCTATCTCGAAGATGGCACGATGGTCGTCGTCGAAAACGGTAGGAATCGCATCGGCGAAACTGTGCGCGTGATGGTGACGCAGGTGATTCAAACCGAACGGGGCAAAATGATCTTCGCCGAGCTACCCGACGGCCCGATTGTCGATACCGACGCAGACTCAAGCCGTCGTTCCAGCAAGCGACGCACCGACGCCTGATGCGAGTCGCCGCGATCATCTTGGCGGCGGGTTCGTCGTCGCGGTTTGGAAGCGACAAGCTTCAGGTCCAAGTAGGCGGATTGCCGGTCTGGCGCAAGTCGGTCCGAGCCTTTTTGAACCATCCAAAGATCGACCTCGTGGGAATCGTGGGAAGCCAAGAATTAGTTTCGATAGCAAAGCAGCATGAGCCGAACCTCGGCTTTGCCGTCGTTGGCGGCCACACAAGGCAAGCGTCGGCCCATCGCGGCCTGCTTGCGGTGCCCGGTGACGTCGAACACGTCTTGATCCATGATGCCGCGCGGCCATTTGTCAGCGAAAAACTGATCACCGAAGTCATCGCAGCCGCAACTGAGCATGGCGCGAGCTGCCCGGCACTGCCAGTGAAAGACACGATCAAACAGGTCAAAAATGGAACCGCCAGCACGCTAGACCGCTCGCAATTGGTGGCCGTGCAAACCCCACAGGCAGGCAGGCTGCAGGACTTTTTGCGTGCTCACGAGGGTGCAAATGCCGAGTTTACGGATGATTTGGCCTTGCTGGAGTCCATTGGCATCATCCCCCATTTTGTGGAAGGCGAAGAAAATAACATCAAAATCACCACCCCCGCCGATCAGGCTAAAATGAACTCAGTGATGGAGTACCGAACCGGAATTGGTTACGACATCCACCGTTTTTCGGACGACCCCGAGCGGCCGATGATTCTCGGTGGCATCGAGTTTGACGACCGACCGGGGCTGGATGGCCACTCCGACGCTGACGCCCTAATCCATGCCGTCGTGGACGCCATCATGGGCGCCACTGGCCAAGGCGATATCGGCGTCCATTTTCCCAACGATGACCCAAGCTGGAAAAACGTTTCAAGCAAGATTTTTTTGCAAAAAGCGGGCGACTTGGCGAAGGAATTTGGGTGGGAAATCGTGAATATTGATGTCAGTGTTGTTGCGGAACGACCAAGAATCATGGTACGCGGTGCTGAAATTTGCGGAACGATTGCCGAAGTTTTGCGAGTTAATCCGCAACGAGTCAGCGTCAAAGCAACAACAAACGAAAAACTGGGCGCAATTGGCCGCTCGGAGGGCATCGCAGCCCTCGCAATCGCAACGGTCCGGCGCCCTGAATGTTGAAATCAGGAGCACACAATGGAAGTCCTCATTCGAAATGCAGAAGGGAACCTTTCGACCCCCGACCGCGAGTACGCCGCCAAGAAGCTCGGCCGGTTAGACCGGTATTTTAACCAAGCTCAGAAGGTCGAAATAGTGCACAGAGAACTCAAGCTCGGCCGCCACCGAATCGAGGTGACCGTTTTTGCTGACGGGTACACAGTACGCGGTGAGGAAGACGACCAAAACATTCGAGCCGCGATCGATCTTGTCAGCGACAAACTCGAAAATCGGCTACGCCGCCTGCACCGACGCATGCACGACAGCTATCGACGCCGGGGCCACGCCGCTCCGCGAGCAATCGCAGAGCTACCTGCGGAGAGCGAGCCTGACGAAATTCCATTTTCAATTGCGGAGCGCAAGCAGTTCCTCATCCATGCGATGTCCCCCGAGGAAGCCGCACTCCAACTGGAGATGGTAGGCCACCCCTTCTACATCTTTCGAAATGAAACAACCCATGCCATTGAGGTCTTGTATCAACGCAAAGACGGCAAATATGGCTTGCTCCAGCCGGAGGGTTAGGTTAGTCCATCGACCTAGTTAGCGCAAACATCCCGACGCTTGCGGCCCCGCGCGCTTTGAGTGCTTTTGCGCATTCACGAGCGGTAGCGCCGCTGGTGTAAACGTCGTCAACGAGCAAAATTCTTGCGCCGCCCAGGTCGCTATGTGCCGCGAATGAGTTCGCCAAATTGACCAGCCGCTCATTGAGCGGCAACCCGACTTGTGGCCGCGTATAGCGCGTGCGGAACATGGTTTCCGGCGCGAGTAACTTCTTGGGCAGGCGCTCGCAAAGAATTTCGCTTTGGTTGAATCCGCGCCACGCCCTTCGCCGCCAGTGAATCGGCACCGGCACGATCCAATCCACGTCGTCGAGAACACCAGATTTTTCGATACAATCCCGCGTCATGTCGGCGACCGCGGCCGAAAGGGACGTCGCTCGCTCGTATTTCAACCGGCGAATCATCTGGGCAGACCTAGATGTATATTCGAACCCAACGAAATGGTAATCCAGGAAATCCACTGCCGGGTGGGGAATCATCTGAATGGGGACCGCAGGCATCGCGGCGCGGCAGAGTTTGCAAGGGTTTTCGTCGCCCAGCTCAGCGCAAAGCGCGCACCGCGGTGGAGCGACCACGTCGAGCACGGCGGAAACGAACTTAAGCAACAATCGTGCCACCGGCAACCACCGACTCGCCCCGATAGGCGACCGCGATTTGCCCGGGAGTTACCGCCCGCACTGGATTGCGAAACACGATTTGCGCCCCTTGCTGCGTAGGTTCAAGCCGAGCCGGAACCGCCGCCATGTTGTAACGAATCTTCGCCATCACCGAACCATAATCAGCTCCAACCACGCCCCAAGTGACATCCTCCACCTGCACAACGCGTTGCAACAAGTCATCTTCGTACCCCACAACAACACGGTTCTGACTAGGCTCCAACCGGAGAACGAATAGCGGCTTTCCAGAGGGCACGGTCAGTCCAATTCCTTTGCGCTGGCCAACCGTAAACCCCGCAACCCCGCGATGCTCACCCATCGTCCGCCCTTCGGTATCCACAATCTCACCAGACTGGAAGGCATCGGGGTTGGCTTGCCGCAGGAAATCACGGTAGCCGCCCGCCTCGCTGACAAAGCAAATCTCCTGGGAATCCGGCTTATCCGCAACCGGCAACCCATAATCACGCGCCATCTGCCGGGTGTGCACTTTGCTTCCGAGTTCGCCAAGCGGAAAAATCACATGCTTCAACTGATGCTGCGCCAGCATGTACAGCACATAGCTCTGGTCTTTTTCGCCGCCCCGCGACCGAAGCAGCCGGTAGCCACCCAATCGAGAATCACGACGCACCCGAGCGTAATGCCCCGTCGCAAGCTGGTCACAACCAAGCTCATGCATCGTCCGCACCAACGACTCAAACTTGATGTGCCGGTTGCATTGCACACACGGATTCGGCGTCCGCCCCGCCCCGTATTCATCAATAAAATTTTGGATAACCGTCTTGCGAAATGCATCCTTGTAGTTGATAACGTAATGCGGAATCCCCAGCATCCTCGCAACGCGCCGAGCATCTTCAACCGCACCGAGCGAACAGCACCCTGCATGCCTAGGGTCGCGCTGATTCTCCTGCCAGATTTGCATCGTGACGCCAATGACCTTATGTCCTCGATTCCTGAGAATGGCGGCAACGACGCTGCTATCGACTCCGCCAGACATCGCCACCAGGATTGTTTTCTTGCTATTTGGCATCGTTTGTTTTGAGCAGACTTTGATACTGGGGTTCGCTTAGCGTTTGGTCCAGCGAATGTTCGACTACTTTTGGCTTCTGATTCTTAGCAAACACAATGAAGACTGGCGTACGGTCGATTCCTGCCTTGAGTGCTCGTGCTTGGGTATCGGCGATCGCGTCGATGAGCTTATCGTCTGCGTTCGCGAGCCGTTCGCGTACCTCGTTGGTGTCGATCCCGACTTCCGAAATTGCGTTGAGGATGCCAGGGAGCGTTTTGAGTTGCTCTTCTGGCGTCGTGAAGAGCCTGTCCACGGCTTCCCAGTAGCGTCCTTTTTCGGCAGCAATCAGACTAGCGGCCGCGACCTTGATGCTCATCTCATGTCCGCTAAGCTTGTACATCGGGAAATTTGCGTATCCCCAACGAATTTTGTTCGGGTACTTGGCGTACGTTTGGGCGGCAAGCGGGTACGAGGTTCGGCACGCGGGGCAGAGAAAATCGGCAAACTCGACGATGGTGATCGGCGCATCGACGGGGCCTTTGAAGAATTGCGGTCCGCCGACGAGGGTGACTGGGTCTTGGCTTGCAAGCTGGTCGTTGATGGGTGGAGCCAGCCGGTCGGCTGCGTTGAGTTGGTTGAACCCAAACCCCAGCCCACCAGCGCACACAAATAGCGCGACGAGGCAGATATTGCGCTCGACGATCGGCGCGCGCGAGTCGCTAAGATCGGCCTGCAAAAGCCAGGCGTGCATGAGGAAAAGCGTGACCATCGTGATCGCCGAAGTCAGACACCACGTGCAAAGCTGGGCGATGACAAAAAAAGCGACATACATGAGGTACATGCTGGCGATCGTGCCGAAGCCGCTCAAAATCGTGCCGACGAGAACCAGCGCGGAATTTTGCCGCAATCCCATCACCCCGCGAATGACCGCCAGACCGCCCAAAATAAAGTAGGTCGCGAGGCCAAATGCGGAAACCGGAATTCCCATCCACTTGCCCGCCGGGTGGTTGGTGACCAAGGTGCATCCGCCCGAACCAAGGCACGGCACCACACGGCTCATGATCGACGCCATCGTTAGGTACGCGGCGATGAACAATCCGAGCCACGATAGCACCAAGATCAGGCGGTTCACGGTCACCGTGCTAGGATTACCGGTCGCTGGCTTGATCGCGATGTCTGGTTCCAAAGAGGTAGAATTCATATAGATTTGAACCTGAATCGTACCTGAAATGGTGCCCGCTCCCCTACTTCGCACGAAAGATTTACTGGATTCCGCCCCGCGCCAAATGGAACGAGGCACCTTTTTTGTGCAAACTTGGGGCTGCCAGATGAACGAGGAAGATTCCGAGCAAATCGGACTCTATTTGCAGCATATCGGGTTCAAACCCGCGCAAAACTTGCTCAGTGCGCACGTCGTGATTTTGAATACATGCTCGGTCCGCAAGAAGCCCGAAGACAAGGCGTTTTCATTGCTCGGCGAACTTGCGTTGATGAAAAAAGCCCGTCCAGAGCTGATCGTTGGCGTTTGTGGGTGCATGGCCCAAATCCGTGCCGAAGAAATCCGCCGCCGCGCACCGCACGTCGATTTTGTGGTCGGGACCGCAATGATCAGCCAAGTAGCGGGTCTCGTGGAACAAGCCCTGCGCGAACGAAAGTTCCAGAAGAAACTCGAATTGCCGGATCGCAAAGGAGCGGTTGTCACCGATATCCCAACCAGAAACGTCGACCGGGTCACCAAGCTGAAGGCGTTTGTGCCGATCCAGTACGGTTGCGACAAGTTCTGTACGTTTTGCATCGTCCCGACGACTCGGGGCCGCGAGCGGAGCCGACCAACCGAAGATATCTTAAACGAGGTACAACGGCTCGCCGAGCAAGGAACCAGGGAAGTGACCCTGCTCGGCCAAACCGTCAACAGCTACGGCAAGAACCTGGCTGAAGGGCGTGTGCCGTTTTCCAAGCTGCTGAGCTTGGTCGCCGATGTGCCCGGAATCGAGCGCATCCGCTACACGTCGCCCTATCCGCGTGACTTCAAGGCGGACTTGATCCACACGATCCGCGATTGCGCGAAGGTGATGGAGCACGTGCACATGCCGCTCCAATCGGGCAACGACGAGGTTTTGAAGTCGATGAAGCGGCTCTATACTCGCGAGAGCTTTCTTCAAATCGTGGGCGAATTGCGCGCGGCAATCCCCCATGCGGCGATCACGACCGACATCATCGTGGGCTTTCCCGGCGAAACCGACGCCCAATTTGAGGACACGATTAGCCTCGTGGAAGAAGTTCGATTTGACGGCGCATACATGTTCATCTATAGTCCGCGGCCCGACACTCCCGCGAGCGACATGCCCCAATTGCCGCTGGAAGTGAAAAAGCGCCGCATGCACCGGCTGAAAGAGGTTCAAGATCGAATCACCGTGGAATCCAATCAAGCTCAAATCGGCCAAGTGCTGGAAGTGCTGTGCGAGGGAGTTTCAGAAAAGCATGCGGGCCGGTTGCGGGGGTACTCGCGCGACTTTCGCATGGTACATTTTGCGGGTGATTCAAACCTGAGAGGGCAGATCGTGCAGGTCCGCGTGGAGTCCGGTCACCTCTGGGGCTGCTTCGGCAAAATCATCAATTAGTCGCCAATACTGGAAACTTTTGTAGGGTATTTGTCGTTACAAGCAGTGTAAGGGCAGAAGTTTTTTTTGCCCAACTGATGATGGAAGGTGTTTGACAATGAAAAAGTTTGTATTGACGACTGTGGCTGTGGCGGCGCTCGCACTGAGCGCTTTTGCGATTGAGAGTGGGCTCAAGAAGGGTGAGAGCGTTAGCCCATTCCACCCCGAGCACATCAGCGGACCGCTCGCGAATTCGACTAAGTGCTTCCCCTGCACGTTCCAACAGCGACCGCAGGTCCAAGTTTGGGTTAATGGCGACGACAAGGCCAACGTGACCGCGGTGCTGAAGGATCTCGACAAGATGATCGGCCAGTACACGAAGAACGAGTTCAAGGCGCTCGTGGTGTTCGTAGTGAACGAGACCGACGTGAAGTCCGCCAAAGCCGCCATCGGCAAGCATATCGCCACGCTCGGCCTCAAGCAGGTCGGCGTCGCGGTGATCGCCAATAACCACGAGGCGGTCAGCTCCTACAAGATCAACCTTGACGGTAGCGTCAAGAACACCGTTTTTGTATACAAAAACTGGAAAGTGACAGACAAAATGGTCAACTTGAAGGCTGATAGCAATGGCATCGCCGCGCTGAACAAGGCGATTGCATCCATCGCAAAGTAAGACTTAACTCTCCTTCAACACCCAAGACAAAGCGACCGGGTCCCAATATAATTGGGCCCGGTTTCTATTTTCATTGTCCTGTCCTTTCAGCAGTGAATCTTTACCAGCTTGAATTTGCAGTGGCAGCTCGTTCTGGGATCGCCGGGCGTCGCAATGGGTGATCTTGCACCGGCGTCGGTGGCCTTTTTGTTGGTTCGACAGCAGCGGGTGGCGCGACCGGTGCTTGAAAGCTCGCGGCAGCGGCAGCTACGCTACTGGACGCGGCGGGAGGCGCGACCGGTGCTGCGACTGGCGGAGCAACTGGTGCCTCAAATTGTGCCGGAGCAGGTGGCGCACTCACGGTGGTCGGCTCCCAAGATTCGACTTCGTACGTGGGTGCAGGCGCTGCACCGCGCGGATAAGGCGTGGCGGCGCCAGTGACGGGCTCCATGCTTGGAATCCACTCGTCGCGAATCGCGTATTTCACGATCAGCCAGCCGAGCCATCCCAATAAGCCGAGCGTGCCAAGCCACTTGGATTGACCCTTACTGCGCGAATACCAGGCGAGTCCAACGATGCAGACAATGCCGCCCGCTAATTGCAGACCAAGAGATCCGAGCGCAGCAATCAACGCGAGGCTTTTTCCGCCTGCGGCTAAGAATGAAACTGCTATCGAAGCGATGTACAACGCGAGCGAAAGCCAGAACATCGAACGGGCACGCTTGCGTAAAGCCATTTTTTCAGTGAGTGTCCCCATATCCTGACCATTTCCATGCGTCAAGCCCGCCCGAACCCGAGCGGAATAACGGGATTGGCACCCAAAACGGCAATCCCGGTAAGCTAATCGGCATGCCCCCAAACGTGCCCATCGGCAAAGACGCACCAAACGTCGTCAACGCAATAATCGAAATCCCCCGGGGAAGCACGAATAAATACGAGTACGACGCAGAAACCGGGCTATTTAAGCTCGATCGCGTGCTGTTTTCGCCTTTGTTCTATCCATTCGATTACGGGTTCATTCCGCAGACGCACTACTTGGATGGTGACCCGCTCGACGTTTTGGTCATGAGCTATCACCCCACTTTTGCGGGGTGTTTGGTCGAAGCAGTGCCGATCGGCGTGCTGGAAATGCGCGATGAGAAGGGACCCGACGAGAAGATTTTGTGCGTTGCGCTGAAGGATCCGCGCTTTGGGTATCGCCGGTCAATCGACGAAATCAGCCCGCACACGCTCAAAGAAGTGATGCACTTCTTTGAGGTGTACAAAGACTTGGAAGATAAGTCGGTCGAAGTCGTCGGCTGGCACGGCCGCGAACTCGCGCTTGAGCTGATCGAGAAGTACAAGACTGGTCAATAGTCTTCAATAGTCTTCAGGCAATTCATCAAATCCAGCGTTCAATAGCAAATAGTCGTCTACGTTAATAATCCCATTAAAGTCAAAATCGGCGCGGTCGTCCCAATGGGTTTCACCAGGCATGGTGTCGAAAGCTGTGCTTAAAATGAGATAGTCATCAGTGTTGACCGTGTCGTCACCATTTGCGTCGCCAGGCTGAATCAACATCCGCAACCCGTCAACTGAATCGTCGCCAATCAAGAGGTCACGCCGAGTGCTAGAAAGATGCAGCGGAGCCTTGACGCGAACGCTGTAGATTCCGGGGGCTAGTTCAAAGTGCGTTTCAAAGTCGCCCTGGGTCGAGACGGCGACTCGTTTGGTGCTCGGCGGTGTTCCGTCCATCGTTTCCACTGTGACATCGACAAAAGGAATGGACCGTATCGGTA
>CAYRAX010000066.1:0-12961 GCA_964422285.1 uncultured Chthonomonas sp. | reverse complement strand
GGGGCGTCGCGGTGTCTGGGAGCATCTCAGGAGCCCCTGTATTCACATTTAACTCAATCGGAGCTGGTCTCGGCAATTCAACCATTGATGGATCATCTCCGCAGTTTAGTTTTGCAAGCGTGTTCAGCCCCGTAACCCCAACATGCGACAGGGTCGGGTTCACCTATACTGCGCTTGCAGGATGCTTGGTGACAATTTCACTCAGCGCGCCCATTACCGATCCGGTGTTTCATATCGCAAACATGGATTGGATGGCCGTATCCTTTTTGCCGACAGTGGGCTTCTCGAGCCTTACGCTGCTCAATGGAAACGATGGACCTGACGGTGACGGGGTAGATCCGGCGTTCGGCGGTCCATCTTACAGTAATGCACTTGTTTGGGACAAAATGCCATGGACTACCGACTCTACACCGCCCTCAGCGTCCCCACCGACATCGGGAGCACGATCTGTGTACGCCTCGGTCCGAATAAACGGTACGTTTAGTTCGCTGGCCTTCGTGACTGATGCCATGGGTCCGTTTGCAGATAGTGGTAGCTTTACAATCTCAACAGTGCCTGAACCATCCTCCCTGGCAGTGCTCGCCGCTCTAACGCTAGTCACCCGTCGCAAGAAGCTTTAGTCCAACAGACTTAAGGGTTTCACGGTGGATCCACAATGGGGTGGACTTGCGCGCTTGGACCGCCATCGATCAATCTTTCCCGTATGGACTAAAGTCAAACCCTCGTCTACGATTCTTCGCGGGAGTGTTATCAGGGTCGAGCGAGCCTTATGGTCGCAGCCTTGAGTTCTTCGGCGTGGAGGTCGGTGCCGGGTTTGGGGAATATCACTGTTTGAACCTTGTGGCCCTTTTCCAAATCGCGATGCTAGACCAAACGATAGCGGAATCCAGCCCGTGGTTTTTGTCGTCGCCACCAGCTTTTTGGGCCGCGACAGCCACCATACTTTCGGCGGTTCGGCTTTCTTGGCCCAAGGCTCAAACGTACTGATCGACTCTTTATCTTTGCCCGCCAAATTGGGGTCAATGATAAAGGTTTTGATTTTGTCCGCGCCGACTTGATCGACGGCGGATTGAAGCGCTTTGGCAACCAAAACGAGGTTATCGCTCGGCCGCTTGGCGTAAACGTACACCATCGGCAGGAATGTGTATTGGCACACGGGGCACTGATTCGTTCCAGCGTAAGGCCCGGTGATCCAGTACGGTTCGAACGCCGCAAACGACGAACCCACCGCGAGGCCCACTTGGGTTGAGCCCATCAAGATTGCCAAAGCTAACGTCGTCACGGCTTCGGGCACACTCCGATGACCGCGACATCGATGTCGATTTTGTTGCCAATCAAATTCGTGCTCAGGTCCGGCGCAACTCCATAATCCAAGCGATTGAAGCTGAACTTCGATTTGATTTGAAGCAAGTCGCCTTGTTTGCCCTCCATGCCGCCACGATCTTTAATCTTATTGGGGAGCAACATTGCGGAGGCCTTGACTGTCATCGGCTTCGAAACGCCCTTGACCGTAAACGTGCCGTCCACCGTCGCGTTCCATTCGCCCTCTTTGACCTTCTTCACATCGCGAACTTTTTTGATTTCAAACTGGATGGTCGGAAATTTGGCGCTGTCCAAGCACCAATCCTGCAACATCGCGGTGGTCATGTCTGCGCTGGCGAGTTGCAGCTTTGCAGTAGAAACCGCGATGTTGCCGGTTGACTTGGCGGGGTTAGCGGGATCGAACACCACGGTTCCGCTGACGCCCGTCGCGTGGCCGCGAACCGGCTCGAGCGGCGCATCAATGATGATCGAAACGCTGTTGACACCCTTGGGGTCATGAAAATCGAACGTTTGGGAAGTGAGGAACGCGTGGCTCCCTGCGATGGCAATAATGGCGGCTAAAAATTTCATCTTTGGAATACTACTCCGTCGGTGAGAACTGCGTGGCCAACGCGAACCACGAATCTGACGAATTGCACCAATTTTGGTTATCTCGACCACGTGCGCTCGCCTTCGCCTCGCTCGCAGAGTAGGTAGAATCTCAGCCAAATGTCGGACCTCATTCAGCTCGGCGCAATCAACGAACGACCCCAAGCTCCCAAACCTGAAGAGTTGAAGTTGCGATTTTCGGATCGCGCAGTTCACGAGTTGGAAGCGCTGAAAACCCACTATCCAGACCTCAAAAGCTGCATCTTGCCGACGCTCTGGATGGCGCAACGAGAATACGGCGGCCATTTGAGCGGCGAGGCAATCGCGGAAGTCGCCCACCGGCTCAGCCGTAGCTACGCCGAAGTCGAGGGAGTCGCGACGTTTTATTCCATGTACAACACGGCGCACGCGGTCGGCAAGCATATGATTGAGGTTTGCACTTGCCTGACTTGCCACATGTGCGGCGCGTACCCACTCGGCGAGTACCTTAAAAAGAAGCTCGGCATCAACTACGGAGAGACCACCGCGGACGGGCTCTTTACTTTGCACGAAGTCGAGTGCCTGAACGCATGCGACCGCGCGCCCCTGTTGCAAGTCGGAAGCGATTACCACGGCCCGATGGACGAAGCCAAAGTGGACCAGCTGATCGAAGATCTGCGTAGCCGAAATGAATCGACAGTAGTTCAAATGGCGGACGACATCGTGCAAGTGCATTTGAAAGAAACTGACAAAAAGTAGCGCATTTTGACGCTGGTTTTTGTACAATGGTCAGATGCAATCATTCGACCTTAAAAAACGAGCTTTTACGCTCATTGAACTGCTGGTCGTCATCGCCATTATCGCCATTCTTGCTGCGATCTTGTTCCCGGTTTTTGCTCAGGCCAAAGATGCCGCCAAACGAACGGCTACGCTTAGCAACTATAAGCAGTGCGGGACCGGAATAGTCCTCTATGCAACGAGTAATGACGATGGCTTCCCTAGCGCTTATTCCGCTGGCCCATCTTCAAAGGGCGGAACCGTTTACCGAACGCAATGGAACCGAGTTCCCGCCGGTTGGCAGAAAAATGGCATTCACGATGTCGAACCACGCGTTTCTCAAGATGCGCAATTCTGGGCAAATTCCATCCAAAGCTACACCAAGTCGCTTGACGTTTTGCAGGCTGCAGGTTTGCCGACCGTTCAGATCGCGTCGGTTGACTACACGCAGAAAGTGAAGGAGCCAGCACTCGTTCACATGTCAATGAACGGAATTTTGAACCAGCTCGGTCAAGGAACCGTTGCTTCGCCGTCCAAATTGCCATTGCTGTGGCCTGGTATGTACAGGCAGAACGCCAAGGGGCTCGCGATGTCGATGCCCGCCCTGTGGTGCGATGGCCTGGGCACGTCGATCTGCAAGTTCAACCCGGGCGAAAAGGCTCAACCCGACGCTTCGGACAACAATAAATATAGCTATGGATGGTACGGCGTGTCGCCCGCCTCGGTGATGAGCATGTACATCTATGGTCAAATCATGCCGTACGTTGCAACAGATACGTCAGTCAAGCAGGTTCAAATTGGGACCTTGCCGAAGTGGCCAAAATACTCCACGAGCAACGCCAACGTCAGCCCGTTCAGCTCGCTTGACCCCGACGCCGACGTATCCAAAGGCGAACCTTACTGGATGACCGACTGCTCCAACCCAGGAACCGACATCAAGAACGCAAGAAACGAATATCTCTATCCCTGCTTCTTTAGACCAGATTCTGAGTTCAATTGGACGATTGAAGCCGACTACGGGCAGGTGCGCGGATGAGGCTAATGCAGTGGATTTGCGTTCTGGTCCTCGCAATCGTGACTCTAGCGGGTTGCGCTAAGGAGGAGGTGTTGCAAGGCGATCCAGTTGGGGAAGCGAAAAAGGCGGCCGAGCCTGGTGGCTCTAGAAAGCCCGCGCGCCCCATCGCCACCGGCGGAATCAACGACTAACCCTCACGTTTTCGCCCACTATTTGGCCCCACTTTTTCCGCTCAAAAAGGTGGGGTTTACATTTGTCAACCAGAATTTTGTTAAATTTAGTCGCGTTTTAGCTAGTATTTTTACCAGATGTTACAGGTGTTTGAACCTGCGTACGAGTTGAGCGCATGATTTTGTTCCAAAAAATTACTGAACCCGAACGTTCTCTTGTACAATCCAATGATTAGAGTGGAGTAATTTCGCTCTAAAGCAATCTTTAGCCTATAGGAAAAATCAATATGAGACGAAAAGCGTTTACGCTCATCGAACTTCTCGTCGTCATCGCCATTATCGCGATCTTGGCTGCGATCCTGTTCCCTGTCTTCGCACAAGCGAAGGAAGCCGCCAAAAAGACCCAAAGCCTTTCGAATGCCAAGCAAGTTGGACTTTCAGGGCTTATGTACATGGACTCTTCGGACGACGTCATGGTGACGGCGTACACCGGAGACGGTACAGTGCCTTCAATCCTCAAGTCGCTGGCCGGTACGAAGGTTTACCGAAACATGTGGCAATTCAAGCTCCAGAATTTTATCAAGAGCTATGATATGCTCACCGCTCCCGGCGACCAAAATTTCGGCACGAGCAACCTCGCTGCTGCAGAAAAGACGGCCTTTAACATTAGCTACGGCTACAACTACGGCTACTTGAGCATTCTCTGCGTCAAGGACGATACGCTACTGTCAGCATTTACCGGGTGTCCAAAGCAAAATCCCGACAACGCAGGAGCGCTACAATGGTTCCTTGGCGTTGGCCAGTCCAGTGTCAGCCGCCCGGCGAACATCATCATGTTTACGGACGCCGCTGGTAAGGACCTCAACGTAGCAAGCCCGTTGGGCGCGTATGTGAACCCGCCAGACGCATGGCCTGCCACGCTCTACTTCTTTGGTCCAAAAGAAGTTGGCTGGGGTAAGGATGCGGCAACGTACTACGCCAAGGCATCGCTCGGCGGCGCAACAGTTTTCGGCGTAACCGGAAAATTCGGTGACACTGATGGTTTTGCGAACCGCTACCAAGCAGGCGGCAACACCGTGTTCGTGGATGGACACGCAAAGTGGCAACGAACTTCGCAAGCCGCTTCAGGTACGAACTACGATCCTACCAAGAGCGCTCAGAATGTGAAGGTCACGGACTACGCGAACTACCAATGGGATCCGAGGTATGATTCTGGCCCAGGAAAGTACTGATGAAGAAAATTCTTAGCCTATTCGCATCTCTCGCTGTTCTCTCGATCGTGGTAGCTGGCTGTGGTTCGAAGGAACCTGAGGCCACTGGTCCAGTCGCTGATCCCAACGCCGCAGTCCCGGCAGAGCAGGGCTCCAAGCCAGCTGGTGGCGGTGGTCCTGTCCAGGCACCCGGTATCGAAGCAGACAAGTAAGCAACGCTTCAGGTCCTGAAGCACACGCAAGCGGTCCATTGGAAATTCCAATGGATCGCTTGTAGGTTTACACGCGCCAAGGTTTGCTTCCAGGAACTTGTCCTATACAAAATACGGCATTACACCAAAACGGTAGCGCGTTCGCGCTTCTACTGCTAACATGCCGTTGCTCCGTGCGCCCGCATCAATCGGCGGATTGAAACTCGAAATCCCCCCTGGATGCACGCGGGCATTGCCACGCTTTTGTCGAAACTCGAGTCAAATATCATATTCGGAAGTTACACGCAAATCTATCCGAAATTGGGCACATTGGTTCGAACGGGAAACGTGCAACTTCGGCACGAAGTGGCTCGTATATTAGAGTATGTGTACAAGACATATTCTTCCCGTCTTATTTGTTGTTTTTTCATCGAGCGCCTTTGCATCGCCCACATTCACAAATATCTCTAACGGATCGTCACTAATGTTTGCCAGTGGAATTTCGGACGATGGCTCGACAGTTGTTGGATGGTACAAGGCTTCCGAAAGCTCGGTTGCCACCGCCTACAAATGGACTGGATCCGGGTTCGTAGGACTGTCCGCATCTGTTGGAGTTGAGAGCATGGCTACTGCATGCTCATCGGACGGGAGCGTCATTGTGGGATGGCGCAACACCACAAGCGGTGGTAGGGCGTTCAAGTTGTCATCGAGTCTCACAAACTACAATATTTCCTCGGGGCTTTCGAGCCAAAGAACTGGACTTCCCGTATGCTCTGGAGACGGCACCAAACTACTGGGAGGCGATACATATGGCAATGGAGCAACCACGACTCCTACTATATGGACGGCGCAAACTCCTCAGCCTTATGCAAATGAGGCGATTGGATATTACGGCGCGACCCAACCAGTCGGCACTTATCGAGGCGGATACATCTCTTTGACTCAAGAGCCTGATACTGTCGGAGCATTCTACGACATTGACGGCGGTGGCAGAACGCTCCTGTTGCAATCTGTAGACGAATTCGTAAACGGAGCGGTGCTTGACATATCTAATGCGCTCGCGAACGATCACGTTGTCATGGTCGGATTTGGAAATGAATCAGATGGTCCAGATCCAAGACCCTTTGTTTATACGCTGGCGCAAGCATACGTTTCCTACATGCCACCCATGCCGCAGCACTCGAGTTTTGGAGAACTTGTACCGCTTCGCGGTCGCGCGTTGTCGATTTGCAAAGATGCGCTAAGTACCACGGATGCGCGAGTCCTCATTGTTGGAGAAGGCAGCGACGCATATCCCTCGGCTTCGGCGGATCAGACATGCAAGCGTTCCTTCATAGCGCTGTACGACCCATCCGCCCCCACAACACCGGCAGACATTGGAAACTTACAATTGTGGCTGGAGGCCAATGAGTTGCAATCGACTCTTGACCCTAGCGATTCCAATGCCAGGGTCCGATTGGGCAGTGCTACAGGAGTTGGAAGAGATTCGAACAATGTTTTCTATGTATGTGGGAACAGCCCCACGCCAGACCCGTTTTCAATAGAAAACTTCCCGTGGTATCAGGCAACAGAACTCGATGCCTGGAAAGTGTCCCTACCCGCGTTTGCTGAGGCAAATCGATACCTAGCCGGATACATTGCTCGAACGTATCCTTACGCGTACAACCACCAATTTACTTACACGTTGAATAAGTCCGGGGGCAGCTCGACCAATGGAGCCCTCCACACTACGCACGACGGGCGATTCGTTCTCGCAGTCACGACAGGGCCTGGAACGTACGAATTGCTCGTTAAGGAGGCGCGAACCCTTCGCAGAAAAATCGCCAACATTTCAATTGGAACCTTTGGCATTAGCGGAGTAACCTATGATGGAGCGTTTGGTCTAATTGGTGGCGACGCAAATAACGACAACTACATTAACACGGACGATTACGAAATACTGAGCGACAGCTTTGACCTCGGGTTTGGCGACTCGGGCTATGATGAACGAGCCGACTTCGACGGGGACGAGTTTGTAGGCACCGATGATTACTTGATCTTAAGTGAGAACTTTGACACCCAGGGAGATTGAGCTCTGAGGCGTCGTCACTTTATAAAGCCAGCGCGTAAAAGAAATTCCTTGGAACCCACTCCACGCATGCGCCAGTAATGATATGTGGAACAGGTGACTCTCGTGATTGCGTCTCGGGTCTCAGTCGTATCACTCTCCTGGTGATGCTAGTTCCGATTAGGCTAAAGATGAAGCGGGCTCTCAGCGAAGAGCCCGTTTTCATTGGTGCACGCCCGCCCGCGCGCCGCCATCAAGTAGAATTGACGCAACACTATGGCAGAGCATAAGTTGCTGTTTGAACACGCCCACGACCCAGAGTATCGAACACTAAAAGGGTACGAAGCCAAGGGCGGATATCGCGCACTCAAGAAAGCGATCAAAGGTGAACGCCAAGCGATCATCGATGAGATCAAGGCAAGTGGCTTGCGCGGTCGCGGCGGTGCGGGATTCCCCACTTGGATCAAGTGGAACGGTATCGAAAAAGAAAAAACCCAGCCCCACTACATCGTTTGCAACGCGGACGAAGGCGAGCCGGGTACTTTCAAAGATAAGCAGCTCATGGAGCAAACGCCGTTCTTGCTGGTGGAAGGAATGACCATCGCTGGCTTTGCCACCCAAGCCGACGTTGGCTACATCTACATTCGCGGCGAGTTCATTGATGCCGCCAAATCGCTACGAAAAGCCATCGATGAAGCCTATGCAGCGGGATTGCTTGGCAAAAATATCCTCGGTTCGGGTTGGGACTATGACCTGCATATCCACCTCGGCGCGGGTTCCTACGAGTGCGGCGAAGAAAGCGCGCTCATGTCCAGCTTGATGGGCGAGCGTGGCATGCCCCGGCTGAAATTCCCCCATGCGCCGTTGCCCACAGTGGCCGGCCTGTGGGATCACCCAACGATCATCAACAACGTTGAAACCTATTCTTGCGCGCCGTTTATCGTCGACCGCGGCGGCGAGTGGTACGCGACCCTCGGTGCAAGCACCAAAAATTCGCGCGGCACCAAGCTTTTCTCGGTCAGCGGTCACGTGAACAAGCCGGGCAATTACGAAATTGAATTCGGCACCAGCTTAATGGAGTTGCTGGAGCTCGCGGGAGGCATGAAGGGCGGCAAGCTCAAAGCGTGCGTACCCGGCGGCTCATCCGTTCCAATCATCAACGCGGCGGCCTGCGAAAAGGCGATCATTGGCTACGAGGAAATGGCTGAAGTTCAGTCCATGGTCGGCTCCGGTGCCTCGATGTTCTTGAACGAGCACACCTGCATCGTCAGCTTCATTTGGCGAACGGCGCTTTTCTATGCCAACGAAAGCTGCGGCAAATGCACGCCGTGTCGCGAAGGCACTAAGTGGATGTTGCAGATCCTGGAGCGGATCGTCAAAGGTCGCGGGCAAGCGGGTGACATGGAGTTGCTGGTCGATATCACCAAGCAGCTGGATGGGCGCTCGTTCTGCGGTCTAGGAGATGCGGCGGCTTGGCCGGTCGCCGCGGCGATTCGCGTCTTTCCTGAGGAATTTGAGTACTACATCAAGAACGGTCGCTCAATGGTGCAGACCGCGGAAAGCAAGCGTCTGATGCCGGTTGAACACGTGGCGGCGCTGGTTTAGGCCGCTTGGCCGCTAGCGGTACCTGGAATTTCGACGTCCACTGTCGATGGGCTCGCGGCTTTGGCGGAGACTTGCTCTGCGTGGTCGGCGCTGGCCGCGATCGACGCGCATCGCCAAAAGGCTCGCTCAAACGCCGCGACGACTGATGGATCGAACTGGGTTCCGGCGTGAGCGCTGATCTCGTCCCGGGCGTTTTCAATCGTCCAGGCACCTTTATAAGACCGCCGGCACACCAAAGCGTCGAAAACGTCCGCTACCGCGACGATTCGGCCAGCAATGGGGATCTCGTTGCCGCTGATTCCCTTGGGATAGCCCGCGCCATCGTATCGCTCGTGGTGGGTCCAAGCGATGTCCTTTGCCATTTCGAGCATCGGTGTGTTTGCCCCGCGTAGCAGGTGGCCGCCATATTCGACGTGCTTGCGGATAACCTCGCGCTCTTCGTCGTCCAATGCGCCTTTTTTAAGGAGCACAGCATCAGGAATCGCGATTTTGCCGATGTCGTGGAGTTGGGCGGCGACGGCGATGGTCTCGCAAATGTCGTCTCCCAGGTTCAATTCGCGTGCTATTTCTTGCGCATATAGCCCGACGCGCACGGTATGGGTGCTGGTTGCCCCGTCTCGAAACTCGGCCGCGCTGGCTAGGCCCTTCATGATTTCGCCATGCGCCACGTGCAAATGGTTGAACATATCGTTGGCTTTTTGGCAAAACCGAAACGAAACCGCGTACACAAGGACGGAAGATCCGATCAATCCGGCTGCCGCTGCGAGCCAAGCCACCACCGGGCTGGATGTGCCCAACAGCAACGGAATCGCGGTGATTAACCCAGCGATGCCGGCAAAAGCACCAGTAAGTAAACCCGCGATTAGCTTGGGAGAGCGGGAAAAGAGTGATGCTTGGCGATGGATGCTCATGGGTTGCTCGGGTTCAATTGTCGGCTCAAATGACCCCGTACACCAGCCCCCGTACCCTCAATTACGGGTAGCAAAATCACCGGTTCACCGCAATAATTGCACAAATTACGTCCCTGCACCAGTGAGATTTTCGGGATGGTGTGGAAGAACCCGCCTACTAAGGAGTTCACCATGAACCGGATCGCCGCCATCACGACATTTGCATTCGTCATCGCCAACTTCGCGCATTGCGGCACGGCCGAGGAGATTTATCGCAAGGCGAGCCCCGCCGTGATGACCCTCCTCGTTAAGGACAAGGACGGCGACGTCGTCGGCAACGGCACCGCTTTCATGGTGGCCAGTTCTGGCTACGCGGTGACCGCCTACCACGTGATCAAGGATGCCACAAACGCGACGGTCCACTTTTCCGATGGTAAGTCTTATAAGGTCGAAGGACTGGTGGACGGCGACGAAAAGCGCGATATAGCCTTGATTAAGGTTCAAGTGACCGGCCGACCATTTCTGCAGCTTGGCCGAAAATCGCCATCGATAGGGGCAGATTCGTTCGTAATTGGCGCGCCAAAGGGGCTCGAATTTACGATCACCCAAGGCATCGTCAACCAGATTCGCGACGAAAATGGGGTCCAAACGATTCAGTTCAGCGCGCCGGTATCGCCCGGCAACAGCGGTAGCCCGCTGCTGGATGCCAACGGCGTCGCGATCGGAGTGGTCAGTTTTCAACGGACCGATGGGCAGAACTTGAACTTCGCCACGCCAAGCAACTACCTCCAAGATCTGAATTGGAAAAAGACGCTGTGCCAACTGCCGCTGAAGGCCGCGGTGACAGCCGCTTCGATTCCAGTCAAAAATTGGGTTCCCTGCCGTATTTTGGATACTGGGCTCAGCATGAAAATGCCGATGAAACCCGAGCCCGATAAGGCCGAACTCGATGGAGAATTGGCAAAAGTCGCTGTCGATTTTCGATCTACCAAGGTGACCACGGAGTGCGCCTCCATCGCCGTCACCTACTTCGATTTTAAGCCCGATGAGGCACCGAAGACGATTGACGTCGCCGCCCAGGTGAAGCAAGAGCGGTCCAAAACCGCGATCAAGCTGGACGATGCGAGCCTGGAAAACCCGACGATGATGGTCTTCAAACCTGAGGGCGCGGATTCGGGCCATGCGGTGGTCGCGAGCTACGAATCCACGACTGGCCCGGTGGTCGAGGCCACCGCCGTTCTCGCCAAAGGAAACCGCATGTGGGTGATCATCATCAGCTACCCCGCGGAATCTGAAAACGGCCTGGCTCAGCTTCGCGCGCTCTTCGATTCGATGAAGATCGAAAACTAGCTCGACCTGCAAATCCGGACCGGATTTAGCCATAATTGTGCCAGCCGGAGAGGTCGCATAGTTGGTCTAGTGCGCCGCACTCGAAATGCGGTGTATCGCAAGATACCGTGGGTTCGAATCCCACCCTCTCCGCCAGATCGCCCTAATCTGATAGCCGCGTGACGACGCCAGCATCGTATTCATAGACTCCCGGCTGGCTGACGGGCACCGACATGTTTGGCGCGCCGATGATCGTTAGCACTCGCATCTGAGGGTATTTCACCATCGCTTTTCGCGCCGCTACGTCCGCCGTTGGACCGTACGAAAAGATGAATTTCGGCCCCGCCAGCATCACATTCACGCACAACGAATTGACGCGGTTGATCATCTGGTTGCCGAGCACGCTGTACCGGACAACGATTTGGTCCAGCAACGTATTCATGATTCGCGCTTCGTAATCGACGCTCATGATCTCGCCGATCGACCCGTAGCAGTGCAGCAAGCGGATGGCTTTGGCGACGCTGCTTTCGCCCATCGCGTCGCTTATTCGCGAGGATGGAGCGAGGTCCGTGCTTAGGTCGGTAAACATTGGCGCAGTCTCGATGATCTCGCCAACGCGGTCTGTCGAGGCATCTTGCAACGCCGCAACCAAGATTCGTGCACCTTCAGAAAGGCTCTGCATGCGCCCAAAGTGGAGGAAATCTTGGAGCATCGCGTCGCAATAGGCCAGCGAATCCGCGAGCGCAGCGGGCGAGTGCGAGCCCGGCGCGACCGAATGGTAAACGCCGTTGGTGGAGACTCGATAACGACTGAGGTGATCAATCAGCGGCCCGCACCGCACGAGCAACGCCTTATCATTCAGCAGCCACGCGACTTGGCACAGGCCAGCGGCGCAGGTCGCATCCACTTCCGAAAGGTCCGACCCGCCATAGGTGCGCTGGACGTTCTCCTTGATCTTGTCCATGGTCCCAAAGACTTTCGCGAATTCCGGCGTATCGATGACCGAAAAATCGTTTATCTTGGGGATCATTTGGGGGTTGGACTGGGGATCAAGCGAGGCATGCTCGCGTAGCCAATCGCGCTCATCGACATCGAAGCCATTCCGGAGCACACGCACGCTAAGCGAGGACCTTAAACTCCGATTGAGCTCGTTTTCGTCGCCAATTCGGTACGCCCGAATGGTGTTGCCATCGCTCATCTCGTCGAGCACAAAATTCACGGTCCGCGTGGCAACCGACTTGTAATACTCCTTGCCCGTAATCGCATAGAGCCGCGCGAGCCAAAGCGCCATTTCCACGTTCATGACGGCAAACTTATCAAACTGTACATTTTCCCAGCGCGCGCCGCCCGATCCGGAAAAGAAACCGCCATCGAGCCAATCGACCATCGGCGAGCGCAATATGGCGTCGGTAGATTGCTGGGCTAGTTCTGGTTCGCCGTTTCTCCAGAAAAACTCCAGCGCGTAGGGGTCAACGACCTGCCGCACCTGGGCAACCTTTCCTTCCAATTCCGCCCACAGCAAGAATCCCTTTTGCGGTTCCGGTACAAGTTGCTTCATTCGGGAAAGACGTGCCGAAAAATCGATGGGTTGATAGGGTTGATCTAGTGCTTGTTGGTCCGCACGCTGCAAATCAACAAAATCAGAGACCTCGTACAGTTTTTTCAGGCCATCCTCGGCCGTACGCATCGCCGCTAGGACCCAATCACGATCGACCTTTTCCGCTGGTGAGACAATAAACTTGGAATGGATCCAATCGCCATCAGGCGTAAAAAAGTGCATTTGGAATAGCGCTTGTGCCGAAAGATTGGTGCGCCTGTAGGGCAAAAAGGCAAATG
>CAYRAX010000065.1:0-13220 GCA_964422285.1 uncultured Chthonomonas sp. | reverse complement strand
GGCTGCCGCATGCGCTGCGCCTGCTGGATCGTGCGGGGATCAACTATCGTCCGCTTGATCGCAAATAGCCTGCACAACCGCCGTTGCTTCTACCGCATCCAGCACCGGGTGGGTACCGAATTGCATCTCCGCGTGTAGCTGGGCCGTGGGGTCGTCGACCTTTTTGAATGGCCCCAAGTGGACCGAGTTGCAACCGACCACGTCGATGATTTGTTGCACGTTATCGCTGCGAACGCTGCCGCCAGGCATGATCTCGATGCGGTGATTGGCGATTTGATTTATCTCGCGTAATGTCGCGAGTCCGTCCATCGCTGACTTTCGACCGCCGCCGGTGAGGATTCGCGTCATGCCGCAGTCGATCAGCGTTTCCATCGAGCGAACCACATCAGGAGTCGCGTCGAAACATCGATGGCAGATCGCGTCGCGCCCATCAGCCACCTTGCGCAGAGCCGACATCCGTTCGCGATCGACTTCGCCGGACGCTTGAAGACATCCAAAAACCAGGCCGTGTGCGCCAGCGCGAATCGCCCGTTCTGCGTCGGCCATCATGACGGCAAACTCGTAGTCCGAGTAATGAAAGCCGCCAGCTCGAGGCCGGATCATCACCATGACGGGAAGCTTGCAACCTTCCAAACACTGCTCGATCAGCGCGATGCTTGGCGTGATGCCGCCAAGCTCAATCGCCTGTACCAATTCGATGCGGCCGATCCCCGCTTCCTGCGCGATTAGGCAATCTTCCAAGCTACATGCAACCGACTCAACGACCATCAAGACCAGTATGCGCCATACTGAAATTCTCATGGATGACGGGCATATTGGGGTGGACGAAAGCGGCAAGGGCGACTTTTTTGGCCCGCTGGTTGTGGCGGCATGTTATGTCGGGTCCGAGCATCTGGCCGAACTCGAAGGCGTGCGCGATTCGAAGAAGCTCACCGACCGCGTGATCCTGACTTTGGCCGACAAAATTAAGCAAACTTGCCCCTGCGACGTCATCTCCATCGGCCCGGCGAAATATAACGAGCTGTACCAAAAGTTCCGAAATTTGAACCGGTTGCTCGCTTGGGGCCACGCGCGCGCAATCGAAAACGTCCTCACTCTGCATCCGTGCGAGTTGGTGATTTCGGATCAGTTTGCCGATCCGGCGGGCCTCAAAAAGCAACTATTTGAAAAAGGCCAAAAAGTCGAGCTTCGGTCGATGGTTCGGGCGGAGTCGGACATCGCGGTGGCGGCAGCTTCGATTTTGGCGCGTGCCGCGTTCGTGCGAAATCTTGCCCGGCTCGGCGAAAAGTGGGGAATGGAGTTGCCAAAAGGCGCGGGCCCTGGCGTGATCTCGGCGGGAAAGAAATTCGTTCAACGCCATGGCGCCGACGGGTTGGCTGAAGTTTCGAAGACGCATTTCAAGACGTTTCGCGACGTGACCGAATAAGCCGCGCGCTAATCTTTGAGCGCTTGCTCGCCCATAATCTCCCGAACAACCTTGATCTGATTGATCTTGTACTTTCGCGGCCTAGGCGAGATATACGCGCAATCAACCTTCTCCGAAAAATCAAAGCTCGGGCCGGATGGCGAGTAGGTTGCCTTGGTCGTGCAAAGCCATTTCTCGTCGTCGCGTTCGGGAGTGTCCATCTTAAAGTGGGCGCCGCGCGACTCGTTTCTCTGGATTGCTGCGCCGACAATCGCCTTGCTCATTTCGATCATGTGAGCAAGCGACCGAGTGAACGGTGCGGATTGGTTCGTCCAGGTTGAGCCGTCAAGTTGCGAGCACTGCCGAGCTCGGGCAGCGAGTTCATCCAGCTTCGGCAGCGCGGCCTGCAGATCCTTCTGCTTTCGCCAAATTCCGCAGTTGTTCCACATCGTATCCGCCAGCTCGTCGTGCAAGCGGTAAGGATTTTCGCTACCGTTAGCCGATTTGAAGTAATCGTATTCCGCTTGCCGTTCTTGGCGAGCTTCGTTCAAAACATTCGGCGCGAGTGATTCGCTTGGCGCGGGCAGATTGCCAAGATAAGCCAGAACGCCCTTCGCGGTCAATTCGCCGCCGGTCAAGCAAGAGAGCAACGCGTTCGCGCCCAATCGGTTTGCGCCGTGGTATTGATAGTCGGCTTCGCCCGCCGCATAAAGCCCGGGCACGTTGGTCATTTGGTTGCGCGGACTGTTCAGGTCCAGCGTGTTGTCGTGGCCCTTTTCGTAGTCCACCCAAAGGCCGCCCATGGTGTAGTGCTGTGCCGGATAAATCCGCATCGGGTTTTCGATCGGGTCTTCGCGCATGAACTTCTCGTAGATCTCCAGAACGCCTTCCAACTTGTCGTTGATTTGGTCCCGAGTCCATGGGCCCTTGCGGCTTTGGTGCAGGTGCGTGATGTCGAGATAAACCTGCGATTTGCTCTGCACACCCTTGTCCATGCGGCAAATGCAGTAGATGATAAAGCTAACGAGGTCGCGCGAAAGGAGGTTGCCATAAACCGGGTCAAGTTCCTCGCAAAAATACCAGCGCTCAGCGTCGGGAATCTCCAAAGGATGCCGTGTGTCGTTGGGGTTTCTCGGGGTCCAAAGCCTTCCGCCTTCACCGCGCACCGATTCGGACATCAACCGGCACTTATCTTCGCCGGGGATCGCGGTTGGGTGAATTTGCACCATTTCAGGATTGCCATAAACCGCACCCTGCTGGTAGCAAATCGAAACTGGCGTGCCGCAGTTGATGATCGAGTTCGTCGTTTTGCCGAAGATGACGCCGTTTCCGCCCGATGCTATCACCACCGCATCCGCTGCAAACGCTTCGACATCCATCGTGCGTAGGTTTTGGGCGGTCACGCCGCGGCAGTTGCCCTGGCCATCCTTGATAATCCCCAAAAATTCGTAGCCCTCGTACTTTTCAACTTTGTTGGAAGCCTCAAACCGCCGGACTTGTTCATCCAGCGCGTACAAAAGCTGCTGACCCGTGGTAGCGCCGGCGTGTGCGGTTCGGTGCTTGAGCGTGCCACCAAATCGACGGAATGCAAGCAAACCTTCCGCCGTGCGGTTAAACGGAACACCCATTCGGTCCAAAAGGTAAATGATCGCTGGCGCGCGCTCGGCCATATACATCACGGGCGGTTGGTGATTCAAAAAGTCGCCGCCGGTGATCGTGTCTTCAAAGTGGAGATAGGGCGAGTCGCCCTCGCCGCGCAGGTTGACGGCACCATTGATGCCACCTTGTGCGCAGACGCTGTGGCTTCGCTTGACGGGCACAATGCTAAAGAGCTTAACGTTCACCCCGGCTTCCGCCAACTTGAGGGTGGTCATCAAGCCCGCGAGTCCACCACCAACAACCACAACACTTCGAGGAGTTGCCATAACCGTTCCTTATCCTACCCGTCGACTCCTGCCTCGCGCCCTGAGAAAGTAGGACAGATTTTGAGTGGTTCGATCAGGGAATATTCAGGTGACATGTCAAGACCCACCACCCGATCTTGGGCCGAGCCCTACAAGATCAAAGTCGTCGAGCCGCTGCTCATGACCACGCCCGCGGAGCGATTGGAAGCCATTCAGTCCGCTGGTTACAACACCTTTTTGTTGCCTTCGCGGTTGGTTTACATCGACCTGCTTACCGATTCGGGCACCAACGCAATGAGCGACCGCCAGTGGGCGGGAATGATGCTGGGCGACGAAGCCTACGCGGGCAGCCAAAACTTTGAACGCCTCGAAGCTGCGGTACAAAAATACTATGGGTTCAAGTACGTCGTGCCAACCCACCAAGGTCGCGGCGCCGAAAATTTGCTCAGCAAGTCGCTGATCAAGACTGGCGATTCGGTTCCCGGCAACATGTATTTCACGACTACCCGTTTGCACCAAGAGTTGGCAGGCGGAAGCTTTGTGGACGTGATCATCGACGAAGCCCATGACCCCGATTCACTCCATCCTTTCAAGGGGAACGTGGACCTGCAAAAAGTAAAAGACCTCATCGACCGCGTGGGTGCGGACCGAGTGCCTTATCTTTGCCTTGCGGGCACGGTCAACATGGCTGGTGGGCAGCCGTTCAGCATGCAAAACCTCCGCGATTTGCGCGCGCTGCTGAGCCAACACGGCATTCCCATCTACCTTGACGCCACGCGGTTGGTGGAGAATGCGTTCTTCATCCAGCAACGCGAGGAAGGCTACAAAGACAAGACATTGGCCGCCATATTGCACGAAATTTGTTCCTACACGGATGGTTGCACCATGAGCGCGAAGAAAGACTCGCTGGTCAACATCGGCGGCTTTTTGGCGACAAACGACTCCGAACTTTACGAAAAGGCTTGCGATCTCGTGGTTGTGTTCGAAGGTTTGCATACGTATGGCGGCCTTGCGGGGCGCGACTTGGAGGCCATGGCGATCGGAATCGGCGAAAGTGTACAGCAGGCCCACATGGCGGCGAGAATCGGTCAGGTCGAATACCTCGGCAACCACCTATTGGCCGAAGGAATTCCCATTGTTCAGCCCATCGGTGGCCACGCGATATTCCTCAATGCTCGAAGGTTTTATGAGCACTTGCCCCAAGATGCGTTTCCCGGCCAGACGCTTGCCGCCGAACTCTATTTGGAGAGTGGAATCCGCTCGATGGAGCGCGGGTTGGCGAGCGCAGGACGCGACCCGGTAACCGGCGAAAACTATCGACCAGCACTGGAATTGACACGATTGACAATTCCGAGGCGGGTCTACACCCAGGCTCACATGGACGTCACCGCGGAAGCGGTTTACGCAACTTTTGATCGGCGCAAACAAGCAAAAGGGCTCAAAATGATCTTTGAGCCCAAGTACTTGCGCTTTTTCCGAGCGCGATTCGAACCGATTTAGGCGTGGACGCGTTGGCGAACGCGGACGCTGCCGCTGATCGCACTAACGTCGACCGTGCCGTTGCCGTGACCCAGTTGTCCGGTGACGCGTCGGTCGGCGCGGCTGAGGTCCGAAAGGTTCAGCATGCAATCGACGTGTCCCGTCATTGAGGCGAGTTGAACGCGGCAATCGTTGCCGTCTGCCACGGTCAAGAGCACGTCTCCGCTTACCGTTCGAACGTTCACGTTTCCGCTGATCGGCTCGCTGATATCCAGGGTCGCATCGCCGGAAACGGCTTCCACGCTGATGGTTCGCCCCGCGCAATTTTCGAGGGTGACGTCGCCGCTGGCTGTGCGCAAGTTGATCGGTCCGCGCACATTCAGTAGCCTCATGGACCCTGACGTGTTTTCGATGATCACGTTGGGTGACTCAGAATCGTGAAGATCGACATCGCCGCTTGCCGTATGAATGTCCACGGGGCCGCTGACGCCGGATACGCGAATGTCGCCGCTCGATCCGTTCACGCGGCAACCGCCACCGGTAGATCGAATTTCGACATCGCCCGCCCGCGACTTGACTTCCACGTTCACCGAGTTCATCACACGAACCTCAAGATCAACGCTGAGCCCACTCATCTCAGCCTGGCGAATCGAAATGAATCCTTCGCCTTCTTCGATGATCGGCGTGAATGCCTCGGCTTTGGCCTTGGCGTCTTCGGCATCGTGACCGCGAACGTGCGCTTCTGCGATGAGTTCGCCGCCCGGCGAGCCACCAACCACCTTCACATCACCCGCCAGATTTTCAATGCGAAGGGTCTTGCCTTCGGGCACATGAATCGGCAAATTGACGGTTTTGGTTTCGTGGGCGCCGAAAAAGTTGAACGTAAATTTTCCGAGCTTGGCTTCATCAACCGCGGTCTTTAGCGCTTCGGCACCCTTTTGCGCACCAACGCGGATTTGGCTACTAATTTCTTGCCAGTTAACGCCCTTGGCGACATCGCGTCCAATTCGCTCGATGGTTTCGGCGATCGATTGAAATGGATCATTCGCAGGGCCCGCATTCGGTGGTGGCGGCGGCGGAGTTGCGCCTTCAGAATCCGTACTGGTGGTTGCTCGATCTTCCTCAAATGCCTCAATCAGTTCGGCGGCGTCGTCAGGTGAGATCTTGCCGTCTTGAACCAATTTCATGATTCGCTTGACTTCGTCTTTTTGCATCATTTGCCCCCTCGCATGGCTTCCTTTGCCTGGTCGGCCGATATTTCACCGCGTTCCAGTTGGTCCAAAATCTTGAGTTTCGTTTCGCTTGCCGCTCGTTCGGGCCGGTCAACCGGCTTCAGTTGCATCGCGTTCAGCAATTGGTCGAGCCTTGCACGGACGGTGGGATAGCTAATTCCGAGTTCTTTTTCGACCGCGCTGATGACGCCGCGGCAACGCAAAAACGTCTCCAAAAAGTGGTGCTGGTCCTTCTCAAGTTGCGAAGCATGGGGGATCGCAAAGCGACCACGCACGGTAATTTCGCCGTCTTCGGATTGCAATTCGGTTACCACAAAGGGCTTGCCGGTAATCGCATCGCGGGCTGGTATGGGTCTGGGTGTTGGTTGCGCCATAGAATCCTCTTATTCAAGTTTAACACCAATTATTGAATTTTGGATTCAGTTTTATAAGATTTTTTCATACAAAAATGAAAATTATTGATCTTTCAGCAAAGAAAAGGCCCCACTGGCAAAATTGGCAGTGGGGCCTTCGTCCGTGAACCAGATTACTTGATTCGCGGATATTCCGGTCGGATTGGCTTCCTCTTTGGATGCTTCTTGATCTCTTCGAGGAGGTATGCGACGCCCTTCTCGATTTGCGGATCTCGGCCCTGAGCGACGACGTCAAAGCTATAGTCCACGTCGATGTCGGGGTCGATGCCCATGTTTTCGGCGATGTATTTGCCTGCTTCTGGGTCATACAGTCCGAACTCGGGCGAAGTGATGAAGCCGCCGTCAACGAGGCTTGCTGCGCCAGCGATGCCAACAAGGCCGCCCCACGTTCGCTTGCCGATCAACTTGCCGACTTTATACTTACGGAAAAGCCAAGGCAGGTGGTCGCCGCCCGAACCAGCTTGCTCGTTGATGAGCATCGCCATCGGACCGTCCATGGTTTGAGTCGGGAAGCCGACGTCTACGCCGTGTCGTTGTCGCAAATACGTAATCGACTTGCGCAGAATCACGTCGTAGAAGTACGTCGGAATGTTGCCGCCGCCGTTGTATCGCTCGTCGAGCAACAGCGCTTCCTTGTCGGATTGGGCGAAATAGCCCTTGGCAAACCCGATCATGCCTTCTTCCGAAGTGTTCGGGATGTGCAAGTAGCCGATTTTGCCGCCACTGAGTTTGTCAACCAGCTTGCGGTTGGCTTCTACCCAATCGTCGTATCGAATCTGACCATCGCTACCGATTGGCTTGACCACCACTTTTCGCGATCCGGTCAAAGAGGGTTTGTCGTTGATCGTCAGGGTGACGGATCGACCGATCTTGCCTTGAAGGAGGGCTTGCGGCCAAACCTTGCCGCCGACTGCCTTGCCATCAATTTCAAGCAGGTAGTCGCCGACCTTGACGTTCATGCCGGGCTCGGCGAGCGGGCCCCGATTGCCAGCTTCAAAGCCTTCGCCGACATAGATCTTTTTGAAGCGGACGTTTCCGCCAGAAAAGTCGTAGTCGGCGCCGAGCAAGCCGGTCGGAACCATCGGGCGCGCGCCCATGTCGCCGCCACCAACGTATGAGTGACCCGTTCCGGTTTCACCGATCATCATGCCCAGAACGTAGTTCAGGTCCGCACGATTGGTGACATAAGGCAGATAGGCTCCGTATTGCTTTTTCACCGCGTTCCAGTCGATGCCCAGCATTTGAGCATCGTAGAATCGATCGCGGTAATAGCGCCAAGCTTCGTTGAAGATTTGCTCCCACTCGGCCTTCGGATCCCACATCATTTCAACCGCATCCAGGTTGACGCGGCCCGCACCGGGTTGCATTTGTGGCGCGACCGGCGTGATGAAAAGTTGCGGGCCTAGGCCCCAGATCATCTTTGTTCGGTTCTGGTTGAAGTTCAGCGCAGTGAACCCGGGCAAAATGTCCATCGACTGCTTTGAATCAAAGTCAAATCGAACCAAGCGGCCCTCAATAACGGCCAGCACGCCGTTGTTGATGCCGATGATGCCTTGGAAGTTGCCGCCGGGCCAGGGAAGAGCGATCAGTCGCTTGGAGATGCCGTCGAAGTCAACCTTGAGTTCCTTCGGCTCTTCCTTTTTCTTTTCCGCTGGAGGCGTCACGGGTTGAGCTGCTGGCGGTGGCTGGGGCGCTGCGGCCTCTTTCTTTTCCTGCACCAGGAAAGACCGATTTGAGTTGGACGTAAATTCGTCCTCATCGTCTCCACCGCCGCCCGCGCTGTCCATGCTCGTTGCGCTTGGCTTGTCGTCACCCTTCTTCTCGGGTTCCTCGTCGCTCTCGACTTGGAACGGATTTGTCATATCCTTAGTCAGCGGGATGGCGTAGACTCGGTACGGATTGTTCAGCGAAACGCTCAACCCCAGCGCATTTGGAGCGGGCTCAAAATTGCGCATGGACATGACGTACAGATACTTGCCGTTGAGGTCAAAACTCAGCTGTGCATCGTTGTAGAACCCGTCGGTGATGCGCGTCGTCTTGCCATCTCGAACCCGGTACATAACCACCGAGCTGTTAAGGCTAGGCAAAGTTTCGGCGTAGGCGATGTACGAGCTATCGGGCGCCCAGTCGTAGTTGTCGGCCGACCCTTCCAAGAACTCATTCACCTGCGTGACCTTCTTGGTGGCCAAATCAAGAATCATCAGTTTCTTGTCCAGCGTGCCGAAGCTAACCTTCTTCCCATCGGGCGAAAACGCGAATCCGCCGGTGAACATGTATTTTCCGCCGGAGGTCAAAGCAGTCGCCTTGCCGCCGCGCTGAGGCATTGTGTAAAGCTCCCATTCGCCGCTGGAATCGCTCATGTAAAGGATCGTCTGACCGTCCGGCGACCAAACCGCACCCTTGTCACGCGCACCAGAGCTTTGAGTCATATTTCGCGTTTCGCCGTTCTTAGCGGGAACTGAGAAAAGTTCGCCGCGGGCTTCGATGATCGCTCGCTTGCCGGATGGCGAAAGAGCGACGCCTTGCAAGTAGTTTGCGACCTTTCGGAGTTGGGGCCGAACGGAGATGCCGTCCGAAATCACCCTCGGCGAGATCGACTTGACGTTTTTCGAGGCGATATCGTATGCGCACAAAATTCCATTGCGCTCAAACACGATTGTCTTGCCGTCCGTGTTGGGGAATCGAATGTCTGCATCACCGAAGTTGGTGAGCTTCTGGCTCTTCCTTGACTTTGTGTTGAACGAATAGAGGTTGACGGTGCCCTGCTCTTTGTCGCTCAAGTAGTAAACCGTGTCGCCGACCCACATCGGGTGCCAGTTGTTTTCTCGACCGCTGGGAATATGATCAACTTGGTTGGTCTTGAGGTTGAAAAACTCAACGATGCCCTGCGTGCCGCCTCGGTAGCGTCGCCAGTTGAACGCAAACGAGTTGCCACGGTTGTAGGCGAGGATCGAGTTGTCGTCATTGATCGTGCCCGACCAAAACTCCTTGACGGGAGTGGCCTCAGGCAGTCCGCCCTTTGGATCGACAAACCATGCCGCCGGCTGGGGTCGGTCTGGGTTGGTATTTTGATCCCAATCCGCGTAAAGAATTTTGCCGTCTTTCGTCCAGCCACCAATCATGGTTTCGCCAGTACCAAAGGTGACGCGCTTTGGCTCGCCGCCTTCAGATGGCATCACGTAAACGTTCATCATGCCGTCATAGCCGCCCATGAACGCAATGGTTTTGCCGTCTGGAGAGAAGCGCGCGTTTAGTTCGGGCCCCACGTGCGAGGTCAATCTCTTGGCAATTCCGCCATCAAGCTCACACGACCAAAGGTCACCCGCGTAGCTGAACACCACGGAATTTCCGTGAACAGTTGGAAAACGAAGAAGTCGAATTTCGGTGCTAGACGCTTGGCCCGATGCCAACATCGTCAACGCCGCTAAGATTGTTGTCGTCAATGTTCCTCCTCAAAGATGTGCCCGTCGCTCGGCACTGATGCCCCATTGTATTCGTTATCGAACAACCCGAACACGTGGTCCGGGTCGATGTGCCCATTGTATTTGAAATAGTGCTGGTGGAATGCCTGGGACACCCAGCAATTGCGTACGCGATTTGCTTTGCAATTAGTTGCAAAATGTGATAAATTTTAGTTGCCTACTCGATTCCTTCGCATTCGAACCAGAGCATACAAAATGGATTTGCGCACACGGCATTCGGCGATCAACGATTTTCCTGAGCCTGCAACGCCAGCGGACTTAGAGCCGTCTGTGTTTGCGATGGATCAAACTCCAGCGGCACCCATCGCGCCAGCGGTAGAGGCGATCGCCATGCACCGTCTTGCCTTCGGCCCAAGACCCGGCGATGTCGCCGCGCTGCGCAAACAGGGGTTCGAGGCTTGGGTGAAGCAACAAGTTCGGCCGCCTTTGGATGATGGCGAAGTCGTGCAAGCGAAGCTTGACAACGCCGCGCTCCATATTGAATACGAAGATAACATCAACGGCAAGCAGGTCAAGGTTAACGAAGATCGCAAACTTACGTCCCTGAAGAAGACGCGCGCCGAGCTTTGGGCCCTGATGAAAGATGGCACGCCGTGGGCGGAAAGGGCCCGACCGGTGGAAGAATGCCGCAGTGCCACCATCATTCGAGCCGTGCATAGTCCGTGGCAACTTCGCGAAGTCCTCGCCGATTTTTGGCACAACCATTTCAGCGTAAACGCCTACTCAGACGATGATCGAGTGCGCGTGTTGTGGCCGATTTATGATCGCGAGGTCATCCGCGCCAACGCATTCGGCAATTTCCGCACAATGTTGGAATCGGTCGCCACCAGCATGCCGATGCTGGTCTACTTGAACAATGCGGTAAGCCGTGCGAGCCCCGCCAACGAAAACTACGCCCGCGAACTTTTTGAACTCCATACACTGGGGCGACCCGCATACCTTTCAAACCAATGCCGCAAGTGGAGCGACGTCCCGGGCGCGCGAGAAGGTAAATCCGCAGGCTACATCGATGAGGATGTTTACGAGGCGGCCCGAGCATTCACCGGCTGGACGATTGCTGATGGAAAGTGGACTGGACGCGGCGACGAGCACCTGCCCAATACGGGCGATTTTCACTATTTCGAAGGCTGGCACGACAGCTACCAAAAGCGTGTTCTTGGCAAGGAAATCGAGTCGAGGCAGCCCGCCATGCACGACGGGCGCGAAGTGCTCGACCTGGTCGCCTACCATCCCGCGACGGCAAATTACGTCTGCACCAAGCTGGTCCGACGACTAGTTTCCGATAGCCCGCCGAAATCGCTGGTCGAGCGCGCGGCAAAGCTTTGGATGGAAACCCAAAAGCAGCCCGATCAAATTGCGCGCGTGGTGGAGATGATTGCGCTGAGTCCGGAGTTTCGCGCCACATGGGGCCAAAAGGTGAAGCGGCCACTGGAACTCATTGCAGCGTTCATGCGGGCAACCGGTGCCGAGGTGAATCCGCAGCCCGACTTGCTCTGGATGATGTACACCTATGGCCAGCCGCTGTTCCAATGGCCGCTGCCGACCGGTTTCCCCGATGAATCCGCGCATTGGTTGGGAACCGTGAGTTGGCTCCAGCGCTGGAATATGCCAGTCTTCTTGGTCGCTGATTGGCAAAAGAGTTGCCGCGTCAAGATGCCCAGGCACTTGCCACCCGAGCCAAAAACCTATCGCGAACTCGCGCGCCATTGCGTGATCCAATTCTTGGGCTACGCAATCGCGGACCAGACCATCAACGTGCTCGGCCAGTTTTTGGCGGGCGCAAACACTCCTGATTCAGCGATTGATCCTGCCGATAACGCGTTCATCGAGCGATTCAATAGACTCGAACTCTTGATCGCCATGACCCCCGACTTTCACTACCGCTAGGCCGCAAAAATGGATATCACCCGCAGACAATTCATGGTAGGTTGCTCCGCTGCGATCGCGGCGATGGCAGGCGGACGGCTATCCGCGTTGGCATTGGCTAGCCCCAGCGCGCCAAAAGATTTTCCGATCATGGTGGTGATCTTCCTGCGCGGCGGGATGGACGGACTCAATTTTGTCGCGCCTATCGACGACAAAAATTACGTCGATGCGCGCCCGCCTGAGGTTCGATTGGTCGATGGTGGCGACCGAAAAGCACTGCAACTATCCGACGGCCCCACGAGCGGCGATTGGCGCATGCACCATTTGGCGCAAGGTCTGAAGGAGATTTACAACTCCAAAAATCTTGCAATCATCCATGCCGCCGGACTAGAAAACGCGACGCGGAGCCACTTTGAGGCGATGGACCTGATGGAGCGGGGTGTGGTGGCGAGCGACATGCAAAATCTTTCCACGGGATGGATGTCGCGTTGGGTCGCGGCGCAAAATCAGGGCGGCCAGGTCCCGGCGATCAGCATCGGCGGATCGGTTGCGGCGATGTTGCTCGGGCTGCACGGCGCGGGTGCGATCAGCGACCTGAACGGATTCAATTTTTGGGGCGGGGAAGACCACAAGAAAGGTCTCGGATACCTTTTGCAGGGCGACACTTGGCTCCACCAAGACGCCCGCCAAGCCTATGAAATCGCGAAATTTGTGCAAGGAAAAGTGCCGCGCAACGCGAACGGCGATGCAATCCCCTACGCAGCCTCGGGCAGCAAAAAGTATCCCGATGGTGATCTTGGCAACGCGCTCAAGACGCTGGCCCAGATGATTCGCATGGAGACCGGCGTGCAGGCCGCGACCGTCGACTTTGGTGGTTGGGATACCCACCAGCAACAGCTTTGGCCCTACCAAGCGCGAATGAAAGAGCTGTCGGATGGCATTGCCGCTTTCTACGACGATCTTTCGAGCTACCGAAACCGGCTACACATTGTGGTCATGAGCGAATTTGGAAGACGGCTGAAGGCGAATGCCAGCCAAGGTACGGACCACGGCCACGGCAACGCGATGATGGTTTTGGGACCAAACGTAAACGGTGGCCGAATCCACGGCAAGTGGCCGGGCTTGGAAATCGACCAGCTCGACGAGCGCAACGACCTCGCCATCACCACCGACTACCGGCACGTACTTTGCGAGATTTTGCAACGCTCGTTTGGCTATCAAGATCCGTTGCCCTTGTTCCCGGGCCTTAAAGAACTGCGACCCGTAAACGTCGTCCGCGCGTAGGTTTTCTGCGCGACGTGCCAAAATAGCATGACAGCCAAAACAGGTGTAGATCACGCAATATGGACACGAGCGATTTTAAGAACGGTATAGCCTTTTATCTCGACGGTGAAGTTCACCAAATCATTGAATTTCAACACGTAAAGCCCGGCAAGGGC
>CAYRAX010000064.1:0-13335 GCA_964422285.1 uncultured Chthonomonas sp. | reverse complement strand
ACCTCGGTGTCGGTTTCGCTCTGGAAGTGGTGGCCCTTGTGCACCAGGTCTTCCTTGAGATCCATGTAGTTCTCAATGATGCCGTTGTGGATGATCGCGACCTGCTCAAATTGGTCGAAATGGGGGTGTGCGTTCTCGTCGGTCGGCGCTCCGTGGGTTGCCCAACGGCTGTGGGCGATCGCCATGTGGGTGTCATCGGGCAAAGCATCCATGAGCTTACCGAGCTCGCTCAACTTGCCCGCACGCTTGTAGACCTTGATAACGCTGGAATCCAAAAACGCGATCCCGGCGCTATCGTATCCCCGGTATTCAAGCCGCTTCAGTTGATCGTAAACGACTTCCACCGCGCTCCGCGGCCCGACATATCCTGCGATTCCACACATAGTAAATATTGTGGCATTTCTAGGTGAATGAACAGCTTTTGCACGCATCGGCGATCCTGCCAGATTCATCATGCAAAACCGGCTAGGTCGTTCTTTCATTCCCTCGATTGACCCGGGTATAATTCCACCAAGCCGGTCGCGGTCGCGCCGGGACAAAGCTACAGAGAAGACTATGGCAAGAGCAAAATTTGAACGAAAAAGGCCACACGAAAACATCGCCACCATTGGCCACGTTGACCACGGAAAGACGACGTTTACCGCCGCTATTACCGGCGTGTTGCAGGTGAAGGGCCTCGCCCAAGCGCGACGATATGACGAAATCGACTCCGCGCCAGAAGAAAAGGCGCGCGGTATCACGATCAACATCTCGCACCAAGAGTACGAGACCGAAACCCGACACTATGCACACGTTGACTGTCCGGGTCACGCTGACTTTATCAAGAACATGATCACCGGTGCCGCCCAGATGGACGGCGCGATCCTGGTTGTTGCCGGTACCGACGGTCCTATGCAACAAACTCGTGAGCACATCCTGCTCGCGCGCCAGGTCGGTGTTCCGTACATCGTCGTTTACATCAACAAGTGCGACGACGTCGATGACGAAGAGTTGCTGGACTTGGTTGAACTCGAAATTCGAGAGCTCCTCAGCAAGTATGGCTTCCCAGGCGACGATACGCCGATCATCCGCGGTTCCGCTCGAAAGGCACTGGACCAAGTCGAAGCTGGCAACGTCAACTTCGACGACAAGTGGATCAAGTCGGTGACCGACCTTATGGCGGCTGTTGACTCGTTCATTCCGACGCCTGAGCGCGATCAAGACAAGCCGTTCTTGATGGCGGTCGAAGACGTTTTCACAATTACTGGACGCGGCACCGTCGCTACCGGTCGTGTCGAGCGCGGCACGCTCAACGTCAACACCGAAGTCGAAATCGTTGGTCTCAAGGACCAGCCGATGAAAACGGTCTGCACGGGCGTTGAAATGTTCCGAAAACTGCTGGACAGCGCTCAAGCAGGTGACAATGTTGGCCTGCTGCTCCGAGGTATTGAGCGAACGCAAATCGAACGCGGAATGGTTATCTGCAAGCCAGGTTCCATCAAGCCGCACACCAAGTTCGATGCGCAGGTTTACGTCCTTTCGAAAGAAGAGGGCGGCCGACATACCCCGTTCGTTACGGGATATCGACCCCAGTTCTACTTCCGAACGACCGACGTTACCGGTACCCTCAACCTGCCGACCGGAGTCGAAATGGTCATGCCCGGTGATAACATCACCATGAGCATCGAACTCATCGCTCCGATCGCTATGGAAGAAGGTTCCAAGTTCGCTATCCGCGAAGGCGGCCGAACCGTCGGCGCCGGAACGGTAACCAAAGTTACGCAGTAAGCCACGCGCGAACGCGCAACTCATACATGCAGAGCCGATTGAGAAATCTCTCAGTCGGCTCTCATTTTTTATTTACTTTAACTCATTCGTAAGCAAGTTGGGGTAAACCCGAGGCATGAAGGTCATAGCATGGATGCTTTTCCTGCAGTGCTTTTTCACTGGTGGGAACCATCGTATAGGCCCCCATCGTCTTGGTGCGCCGGCATGACTGATTTTCTAACGACGCGAATTTGACGAGAATCACGCCACCGCTTATTTGTGCACTGGTACGGGCCGCGCCAAAATCGCGTCGATCGCCACATCTTCGCCAGCGGCAAATTCTGCATAAGTGTTCAATGCTGGAATCTGCGGAGAGATCCACATTCGATTGTCAAACGCTTGGCCCTTCTGCCAATAAAGGTCTGATATTGAACCGCGCACTTTGGAATAGGGAAGCTCGAATTGGATGGTCTCACCCACAAAGTTCGGCCGTGAGCCGCTAGGCTCGCCTACAAAGATGGCATCAGTATCCCGTTCAACTTCCGTGGCGAAGCACTGCGCAGCGCTAAAAGTGTTACGGCCTACAATAACGTAAAGCCGCGCGAATTCGTTTACTCTACTGCGTATAAGCATCCGCAACAATCCCCGATATGTCTGATTGTTTCCACCGCCATTCAGGCGCAAATCGATGATAAGTCTGTCCACATCATTGTTGGCAATGTAGTCGCCCAAGCGCGTGGTGAAAGCATCTACGCTTTCTTGTGGATCAACCAAAATCGAGTTGTACTGAAAATAGATCGTCTTAGTATTTGGTATGACTTCATACCAATAGAATTTAGAGCGATTCTTCAATGAACGGACAGCCGATAAGTCTTTGATCGGACTCTTGTAATCGGGGGTACCTGGCGCGCACGGAAGCTTAAGTGAAACGACATCGCCGTTTGTGCTGTTTTCCAGCTCCAGATCAATAAACTTCTTATCGTGAATCAGGTTTGCACCGAAAAGAAAGCTCGAGTTTGTTGCGAATCGGGGAATCATCTTGATCGTGCCCATCGCATTATCTTTGCTTATGTACTCAGCAAACCGGCGCTTGAAGGACTCGTACGGCAGCCCGCCAAGAGACTTTAACCGCCAGCCGAACCATTTTTCATAACCAGTCATCGCGCCGGTGACCATAGGACCATCAAAGCACTCATCAAACTTGATTGGGGCGTAGTAGGCAGGTGTTTGTCCAAAAACGGCTAAGCTGGTATGCCCGTCGCCGGCCATAGCGGTCAATTTCTTCATCTCCATCTGCACTTTTTCATCTGGCCAATGGGGGATGTTTTGCTTAATTGTTTTCACCTGTTGATCCCATTCTGCGGCCGAATGTTGGCAATCAAATTTGTAGTGAATGCGTCGCAGTTCGCGATTCAAGTACCAAAGATCGTATGTCCACCCTTCGACTCGCGACATTTTCGAGGTGTCTTTTGTCGCAGCCAATTCTTCCCAATCTTTGTGTGAATGCAAAGAGTTAAGGTCAGAATCTGATCGCAAATGAGCAATATCCCTAAAGCCTGCCGCCATGGATGCCTTTAGCGTGGTCATTGCCTGCTCATTGCGACCAGAAAGCGCGTATGCGCAAGCCTGATCGTACTTGCAAGCTGCCGTCAATTTGGGAGTGACCGCACCGAGTTCAAGTACTTTGTCGTACGCGGCGATTGCTTCGTCGTATCGCTTAGACGACAAGAGTCCGGCCGCGCAATAGTACTGCACATCTCCGTTTGTTGGGTTTGATTCAGCAATTTTCAGAAGCTCTACTAGTTTTGGCAATGGCTGCCGATTCTTACCACGTTGTGTCGCTTCGAGCATTGCCGATGAAGCGTTAGCGATCTCCGCGCCGCGTTTCGAAATCGGTTGTTTGTCTGAACGTGAAATCAGCGAAGTAGATATCACGCTAGCTGCTAGGAGTGCCAAGATGATTGCTTTCATAGTTGTTTCCGATTTTTGAGACTGAGTATCGCAATGATAAGAATGACAAGAGAGATTGGCTCGGGTACAGCAATTCCAACGGGCTCTTTGACGCCGTTTGGGCCAACAAAGTTTGCTGTAAATAGTCCAGTGCGAAGGTCGTACATGCGGACTGAATGCTCTTGCCCGCTATTGACATAAAGGGTCGAGCCAGAAATTAGCATGTCATTTGGGCCAGCTAAATCTGCATCGTCTATGATGACATTAAGAGTGCTGTCCAAGCTAAATATCTTGTTCGCGCCAAGGCTGCTCACATAAACCTTTCCGTCGGCGCCAGTAGCTATGCCAAAAGGCTTGTCCATTTGTGCGTGCGTGTAAGTTTCGAGCAAAGTACCGCTTTTACTGTAACGTAAGATGCTATGGTTGTTCATGCTGGCAACGATAATGTTTCCAGCGCTGTCAATCGCCAGCCCGTGCGGCCCATCCATTGGCCCACCAGTGGCCAATGCTCCAAGATACGAACCGTTTGAGCGCGAATACTTTAGTATCTGGTTTGTTGCTAAGCTACTCACATAAAGTACTGTCGAATCAAATGCAATTGAAATTGGCGCACTAATCGGCGATCCGGCACCAATCGTTCGAATTGTTTGCCCCTTTGAGTTAAGTTCCAGGACGCGACCGGTGGAGACACTCGCGACGTAGAATGCGCCGTTTGGAGAATATCGTAACACTAGCGGGCGGCTAATCGATGCAAATGTTCCCATGTCGGTACCGGCTGAGTCAAAGCGTCGAATTCGATTTGCAGAATACTCAGAAACGAATATGTCGGCTTGGCACAATGTTGAACATGCAGCGAGTGCAATCAGAGCTAGAGTTGCTTTCATTTACATTTCCTCCGGTATTGCACCGCAACAAGTCCGGCACCAGCAACAAGCCAGGTCGCCGGCTCGGGCACCGGCATGAACGCAATGTTGTTGGGGCTGTCGAGCCCACCGCCAGAAGCAAATACCCCTTCATAGGCGCCAGTCGCGCCATCATAGCGCAGAATTCGGCTGTTGTTGAACGAAGAAACAAAGAGGTCGCCGCCAGGGCCAAACCTCGCGCCTACCGGGCCGTCCAAGTCAGCAGAGTTCGCAAACGCTCCCAGCAACACGCCCGCCGAGCTATAGCGGTTGACCCGATTCGTCCCAAAACTGTTCACCAGCAAAGTTCCATCCGCCATAAAGTTGAGGTCGGTGGGGTTGATAAGTGATCCGTCGGCTCCCGCAAAAGGCCCTTGCCACGCGCCGGTAGTTGCGTTCGCGGTGACAACTCGGCCGCGCGCGCTGTTCGAAATGTACATGTTGCCGTCTTTCCAAGCGATCCCGTCGGGTTGCAATAGGTTCGTGTGAGTCACGAAAACCCCCATCGACGCCCCAGTTACGCC
Source organism: uncultured Chthonomonas sp. (assembly GCA_964422285.1). Lineage (GTDB taxonomy): Bacteria > Armatimonadota > Fimbriimonadia > Fimbriimonadales > Fimbriimonadaceae > UBA2391. The sequence goes on along the minus strand of CAYRAX010000064.1, from coordinate 8,213 downwards.
GTCGAATCGCTCGATTACCTTGCCTTGCCACATCGAAACGTACATGTTGCCGTCCGGCCCCCAGGCCAAGTAGCTGCCGTTTGCTTTCGTCTGAGCAAAAACAGACATAAACGCGCCCGTCGAGCCGTTGAATTTCAGCACTTGTTTGGTGGCCTCGCTGGTTACATATAGGTTGCCGTCAGGCCCATAGCCGATTCCCCAAGGGTCGCTCAATCCACCCGAATTCGGGGCAACAAAGTCGCCCTTGTAGGCTCCGGTGTTGGCGTCGTACCGCTTCACCGAATTGGTGACCGAACTCGCCACGAGCAGATCGCCCACCGCCGCGCGGGAAAGCGTCCCGCCAGCGCCCATCAACGCCAGAGATCCAATAACTGCAAATCGATATATCATCATGCTTACTCCTTTGGTAAAAAATATATCACATATTTTACCAAAAGGTGCCGCAATCTTGCTAATCTGGCAATATTTTTGGCTGAGCGATGGCGCGGGAGGCGCGTCGCGATGCAGAATGTTGGAATGTCTGGACCCATGAGGCTTAGCGCAACGCAACTGCGAGCAATGGCGTCATCCAAGCGGCTGGCGATTCTGGCCGCGTTGCGGGCGGGCGGGCCGCAGAGCATCCTCGATCTGTCGGCATCACTTTCGGTCGAGCCAAAGGGCCTTTATTATCACATCCGGGCTCTGGTTGAGCATGGCCTCATCGAGCGCGATTCGGTCCGGCGTGGGGTGAGGCGCGAAGAGGCGGTTTATGCCGCGGTCGGTCGCCGTTTTGAGATCGATTTCTCTTCGGATTCGGCGGAGGTCCGTGATGCTGGTGCCGAATTGACGCAGACTCTGGTTCGCCAAAACGCCAGGCTGTGGCAATCGGCCGCGCAATCGCTTCCCGCATCGGATTGGCGACGTCGCGGGTTATGGCTCGACACCATCAACTGCCGACTCACCGAACCCCAGATCGTGGAAATGAAGTCAAGGTTTCGAGAGCTATTCGATTGGGCCACAAGCCTCGAGCAAGGTGCTACCGGCGCGCGCGTCTGCGTGACTGTTTTTGGTAGCCCCGTGGTTTCCAAAGGCGTCTCCGATCAGTAGCAGAACCGCGTCCGAGCGTGAGCATCGTGCGATTCGCCGGAGAAGAAAACTGTCAAGTTAGGGAAGTGTGAGGAACTATTTGCCATTTTTGGTGCGTCCTCAAAGATAAGGAATCACAATATGCCTCCAAAACCAACCAACTATAGCGAAATATTGCCTTTTCCTGTCGCCTTGCCCGTGAACCTTCCTGCGGGGGGGGGGTACTCAAGGTAGCGGTTCAGAATGATACTAATTCAGGTTCTTCGTATACCTCGGTTTACCGAATCACGAATCTGGGGACACTGGCAAATGCGGTCGTCAACGACGTGAGCAATGTGAACTACGTGAACGTTGCTCCGAATTCTTCAGAAGATATTACGATCCGGGGCAACGACAAGGAGATCAGGCTCACCACTAATCCGTCAACGAACAGCACCAACGTGCTCATTGAGCCGCTACCCAGCACCATTCAAGCAGGCTATAGACGATCTCCGCTGTCTTATGTGCTGAAGGCAACCGACAGTCTGTCACCGAGATTGCTGACTGGCGGATTTTTTGGCGTTGATGGTCGAGAACTTTTGAGTTACACGGGCAACGCGGTGCTCACCATGGCGCCAACCACCGCAGTTCAAACACTTGCTCAACTCTATCTGACCAGAACCGGCAACTCCGCGAATGATCAACTGTGGGCGGATTGTGTGGAGTTCAGGGGCGTTCTTAGCGGCGGGCCAGTAATGGTCTTTCCGGGCACGCCAACGCCCAACTTGAATCAAGGCGCGGAGTACACTCCCGTCCGATCTGGCCTCATCATCAATCCTGGGCCTGTCGTGTTAGGAGGAATGGATTGCGTTAACCAAACGAAGGTGAGCGGGGGTGTTTATGATGCTGGAACGGCAACCTCTACCCTTTCAGTCCCGATCAACTCGGGGTCTACCGCGACGATCACTGGAGTTGATGCAACCTCGTGTCCGCTCGCCTCTTTTTTCCTCATTTTCACGCCATCTGCTCAACCAGGTTCGTTAAGGATCACGGCCGCCAGAAGAGTCGAATCACTTGGCACAAGTGGTAGTTTTACATCTTCGGTCTTCTCCGTCGACGAGTCGTTCACGATTGCGAGTACATCAGAACAAACGGTCCATATTGAACTCGATCAAGGGCTTTGGGAAATCAAGATCACTCCATCGGGAGTGAGTCTAACGGGTGCGAAATGGATCATGCAGCGATTCAGCTAGGAATTTGAAATGAAGCAGTTAATCGCGTTTGTTGGACTGTGCCTGGTGCTCTATGGTTGCGCCGGATTTGGGGCATTCTTGGATGAATCGGATGGTAAGACTGCCGGAAGCGTGACAGCTGGCGGAACGACTACTGGTGGCACAACCACTGGCGGCACAACCACTGGCGGCACGACGACTGGCGGCACAACCACCGGCGGCACGACGACCGGAGGCACAACCACTGGCGGCACGACGACTGGTGGCACAACCACTGGCGGGACGTCTGGAGGAACGACGTATATGGAAACGACCCTTTATCAAGAAGATTACGAGAGATTCAAAGATTCAAAGGACTTGATCGGATATGCGTGGACCGGCGATAGTAGCGAGGACGATAAGATTTCGCCAATTCAGCTTGGTAAACGCTCGGACGGCATCCCGGTCGAATTCGGTCAGCAATGCAGCATTTTGTACAGCTTGCCTACCGGCGGACGACGATACTTCGGCATGGGCGCTTCGATCACCAACGCGGATATCGCCATTGCGGACATGACGGGAATGGAATTCATGTTTCGATTCTCTGATTCGTCGCAAGGCACGGCTACTTTGGGAATCCCACTCGATCCTGTCGCATTTATTCCTGGCTTTCTAGTGCACCAATCGACCGATTCTTGGCAGTACCTTGGCTCGACATCCAATCCCAGAACCGGGAAACTGGGTACAGGGGTTGGCGGGTGGCACCGCATACGAATCGAACTATATTTGCACAAGCGGTTCACTAATCAATTTGGCGACCTTTTTATTCCATTTCGAATACTCTTGGATGGTCAGCCCGTCGTCAATGAATCTTACGAGCTCAGTTCGGGGTACAGGCCGAGAGTTCATGGCGGGTTAATGGTGGCTTCAAATAGCAATCCCCTCATACAGGCTTCTCTACTCATCGATGACTCTCGCATTTTTTTGGGAATGGCTGCGCAATGAGTGACCGACGAAAGCCTCGAGCTACCAAACTGACTAGCTACAAAGTTCTCCAGGCTCGTCTGCTCCGAGTTCAGGTGAATTCGTTGAACATTCGTGATGTCCGCATTCGGGGTCGGTACGTCATTCCAGCTTCCTCTGGGCCGTTGAAAAAAACGATTGTCGTGCAACCCGGAACAAGCAACCTGATATTGAGGTTCGCCCGTGGATCAAGTCTCACAACCGCGGCGTTAGCTCCCGGCGACAACCAAATACTGTTGGCGATCGGCACCCAGGGTGCCACCGACCCACAAACATCCACCTCACTCATTGCCGCCGGAATCGCAGCCAACGCGACCACGGCGACGCTTTCCGCAGGCACGGCGAGCCCAGGCTGGTACTTTCTGCAAGACTTCAACAGGGCAGAGAATGGTCGGATCACTGCAGTTGGTGGCGAGCTCATTCGCGTCGCCTCGGTCGCGGGTTCGGTGGTCACCTTTGCCACTCCCACCACCCAAGCATACGCTTCCAACGCAAACGGCGGAAACACCATGCTCTCTGCGATTCCTTCACCCGCCGTCGTGTGCGAAAACATCGGCATCCGCGGCGGCAAATTTTCGGGATTCAGGTCCACGAACATCACCACCGCCCCTTTCTCCGCGTGCATCGCCGCTTACTACGTCGCCGGACTCACGGTGCAGCGAACCCAGGGCAAGTTGAGCCAATCCACAATCTTCACCACGCTATACTCGCGAGACATCACCATGAGCCGTTGTTCAGGGGCCGAACTGGCAGGCGCAGGGAACTTGACCGGAGAAGGGTACACGTTTCAATTCGACCGCTCGGTAAGCATTACGGTTCGAGATTGCTGGGCGCAGGACACGCGATATGGCTTCGTGATCGAGCGCGGGTCGTCGAAATTTTTGCTGTCCGGAATTGCCGCTAGGTATTGCCGGTCGGCAGCGGTTGATGTTCATGGTGGCGACGCCTACGACGGTACGATCGACCGGGTGACCGCCTTAGGTCAGGAACTGCCGACGGACAAATTTGACCAGTCGATCAGGCTCGGGAACCAGACCTATAAACGCGGCTGTGACAAAGTGACCATCACGAACAGTCAAACAGAATTTGTTGAGATGACCGGTGCCGTCCGAAACTCGACGTGGGACGGCGGTAAGCTGAGCCGAGTAAAAATCGCGACCACCGCGAATGATACGACGGTGGGTGCGCCGCCCGGATACCCGAGCGTGGTGACCGTGAGAAATTGCACGATAACAAATCCTGCCGCGACAAGCTTGAACGTTATCGAAATAACTGGAACTTTGAGTCCGTCGACCTTCCGCTTCGTCACGGTACGATTTGACAACTGTACGATCATCCAGCAGAACACAGGTCAGAACTTGTTTAAGTGCCCCACCATTGTTACGGCGGCTTCGGACCTGGTTATCGTTGGCTGCTACTTGCAGATGGACGGCAACTTTGATACTATGGTCGTGACCGGCGGCGCAGGCGAAGTGGGAGGAGTTTCGATTCAGTGGGTGGGCTGTAATGCGGAGCTGAATGCGACCAAAAAGGTTGCCGCTAGCAATCCCGCGAGCACTCTCTCCAGCTTCTTGAATTCGACAAACGGTGGCAGCACGCCCAACAAACGGCGTGCATCAGGCGGATCGTACGCAAATTTGGTTTCGACCGATGTGAGCAATTTGACCTGGGTTCCCTCTTGAAACAGGCGAGTAATTCATAGAGTTATGAGGCTTTCATGCTGATAGTTGGATTATTAACGCCGTGCTTGCGAGCGGACTCGGTAAAGCCGCTCGGTGAATCCGCCTTCCTCGACGAATTGCTTTTCGAGTTGTCGCAGTAACTGATCTAGCAAGTAGCTAGTTTGTCGCACCAAGCAGATCGCGGTGTTCGCGGCGATCTCGGGCGATTTGGTTTCGATATAGGGCTGATAGGCCGCGTAGGAGCGATCATCGCGGTGGGCCAAGGCGCGAATGTACTCCGCCTTTTCATGGGTTTTTGGCCAAAGCGCAAGCTGATTTTGCCGCAAATAATCTTCGTAATCCAGCAGAAGCTCTTCTTGCGATGCGCGCGCAATGCTGACCAATTTGAGTTCAATTTTGGAGGATGTGGCGCTCGCTTGGCTGCCTTCGGCGATGTTTTGCCTGCCGCTACGGGCAGTTTGCACCATCTGGTCGTGGGTGCGCGAAGTTCGGGGAATCAGGCGGTTGCAGAAGGCGACGGTCGCGTCGTAAACGATTTCGGACATCTGGAAAGCCTTGAGTCCGCGGTAGCCGCCGTGTGGTCGGATGAGTGGTTCATCCATGCGCCGAGATTAGAACTGTTCGGGTGGAAATATCCACCCGAACAGAGGGTTTTTTTGAAAAAAGAGGGATAGGACCAATAGGTCTCATAAGTCCTATAAGACCTATTGGACCTTTATCGTCCTATCCTGGCTCGCCTCAGAAGTCCATGTCGCCCATGCCGCCGCCGGGCATGGCGGGCGCAGCCTTCTTCGGCTCGGGCTTCTCGACCACCAGAGCTTCGGTCGTCAGGACCAAGCCCGCGATGGACGCCGCGTTCTGCACCGTCGATCGAGTCACCTTCGCGGGGTCAACGATTCCGGCCTTGACCATGTCCACCATCTCGCCGGTCGAAGCGTCGAGGCCCGTTCCGGCCTTGGCGTTCTTCACCTTTTCGACCACAACGCTACCCTCGAGGCCCGCGTTTTCGGCGATCGTGCGCAGCGGCTCTTCGAGCGCGCGCCGGACGATGTTGATGCCGGTGAGTTCATCGCCTTCCGCCTTGATGCCTTCAAGAGTCTTCGAAGCGGCGAGTAGCGTGACGCCGCCACCGGGGACGATGCCTTCTTCGACCGCAGCGCGCGTGGCCGAGAGAGCGTCTTCGTATCGGTGCTTCTTTTCCTTCAGTTCGGTTTCGGTTGAAGCGCCAACCTTGATCACGGCAACGCCGCCGCTGAGCTTGGCAAGTCGCTCTTGCAATTTTTCGCGGTCGTAGTTGCTGTCTGTCTTCTCGATTTGCGCCTTGATCTGGCCGATTCGCGACATCACGTCTTCTTTGCTGCCCGCGCCTTCGATAATCGTCGTTTCTTCCTTGCTGATGACGATTTTCTTAGCCGTGCCCAGCATGTCGATGCTCACGTTTTCGAGCTTGGTGCCCAGGTCTTCGCTGATGAATCGACCCTTGGTGACGGTCGCGATATCTTCGAGCATGGCCTTTCGGCGGTCGCCAAAGCCCGGCGCCTTAACGGCGGCAACCTGCAGCACGCCACGAATCTTGTTCAAAACCACGGTTGCCAGCGCGTCGCCGTCGATGTCTTCGGCGATGATCAGAATGGGCTTGCGGGTTTGGGCGGCCTTCTCCAAGAAGGGAAGCAGGTCGGCGGCGCTGCTGATCTTCTTTTCGTGGATCAGGATCAGCGGATTTTCGAGCACGGCTTCCATTCGCTCGGGATCGGTGACGAAGTACGGCGAAATGTAGCCTCGATCGAACTGCATGCCCTCGACGATTTCGAGCGAAGTCTCGCGGCCCTTGCTCTCTTCAACGGTGATCACGCCGTCTTTGCCGACTTTGTCCATGGCTTCGGCAACTTGCTTGCCTATTTCGTTGTCGTTACCCGCGATGGTGGCGACGAATTCAACTTGCTCTTTGTCCTTGATCGGTTGAGCTTGCTTCTTAATTTCAGCGACCACGGTGGCGACTGCGGTCTCGATGCCTCGCTTGACGGCGATGGGGTTGCCGCCAGCGGCTACGTAGCGCAGGCCTTCGTTGACGATTGCCTGGGCGAGAACAGTTGCGGTCGTGGTTCCGTCGCCGGCGACATCGTTGGTCTTGCTGGCAACTTCTTTGCAAAGCTGAGCGCCCATGTTCTCATAGGGGTCTTCGAGTTCGATTTCTTTGGCAACGCTCACGCCGTCCTTGGTGATGGTGGGGCTGCCCCACTTCTTGTCGAGTACAACGTTGCGGCCCTTGGGGCCAAGGGTGACCTTGACGGCGTCGGCGACTTTGTTCACGCCGCGCTCAAGCGCACGTCGAGCATTCTCATCGTAAAGAAGGGTTTTTGCTGGCATATTCTAATTCCTTGAGTTCAATTCAGAGAGGAGGGCTAACTTTTAGCACTCTTCTCCCATTACTGCTAATTTTGGCACTCTCGGGCCCCGAGTGTCAACATGGCAGGGAAGTTGGGCTCTGAAAATTGTTGCGAACCGGGTCGGCTCATTTGATGGGCCATCGAATCGATTTGGAATCTGGCGACAACCGATAAGAGCCTACGCCCTCACGAAAAATATGCGTCCCTAGGCGTGGCGCACTGTCACTAATCCACCAGGATAGAATGAGGATGCTGGCGGGTTTCCAATGGTAGATCGTTGTCAAGCCGCGATTCGAAACACTGTCCCTTTGCTCCGACGTGGCCGCAAAACCGTGTAGTCCAAGCGTGTTGATCACTTCCGATTGCGTCATGCCGCGTTTGAGTCGAGCAAAATTCTTCCGCACGGATTCAAGCTGCGCCTCGCCGATCGGTTGTTTGAATCGCTTGAGGTCGATAACTGGGCGTACGGTCAGCGGCGGGCCCTGAATCGTCTTGTCATCGTCGTCGAATCGCCATCCAACCAAAGAGACCCTGTACTTGACGTAGCGCCAATAAAGCACTAGGGACCGATTTCCTTCCACAGGATACCGTACCGCTATGGCCATTTCGGGCTTCGCAAATTTTGAGTAGTAAGGTTTGCCCATGCGATTCACGCCAAGCAGCCAAACTGTGTCCGCTTCACTCATGCCAGCCCGGAGCTTCGGCACATTTGTTCGTGCGATGCTGACTTTTATCGGTCCATTGCGCGCGATCAAATCTGGCGGCAAAGGGATAGGCTTTGGTGGCGGCTCAATCTTTGGCTTCGGAAACTCGATGACAAAGTCGCGGTCCCTGTATATCCATCCCAGAAGTCGCGGCGGTTTTTG
>CAYRAX010000063.1:6234-13517 GCA_964422285.1 uncultured Chthonomonas sp. | reverse complement strand
CCCCTCACTTTACACCGTCGGTTTTGGATGTCTACTATATGTTTTGGGGACCAAAATAAAAAGCGACGGTGGCTGCACCATGAAATTGACCCAAAGCGCGCGCACATTCCTTGTCGCCGTGTTCGCGCTGTTCGTCGTGCGTTTGTTGCTCACCGTGATCTCGGTGCCCGTTGGAGCGGCGGGAGCGGTTTCTGCATTACTCGGCGTGCTCTTCGTGGGTGGTCCGATCTTGGCGCTATATTTTGCTTCGCGAGAGCCTTGGTCGCGCGCGCTGGCGACGACATTCTTGGTCGTCGGCATCGCCTTGCATGTTGTGGGCGCGGTGCTTCCGGTCGCAGGGCTCGACGGAATATTGTCGGCGCTGGCCCAAACCGGACTCATGCTTTGGTGCTGCGGACTTGGGGCGCTGCTTGCCTCAATCATCAGCGACAAAAACTTGCTGGTGCCGCTGGCGATCTTTCTCGCTGGATTCGATGCGTTCCTCATCTTGAACCCAGATTCATTGCCGCGAAAAATCATGGAGCGGTCGCCGACCGTTTTCAGCAAGGTGGCGGCGCAGGTGCCGAGCGTAGTGCAAAAGGCACCTGGAGTGACCGCCGTTGCGCCGAGTGCGTTTGTCGGACCGGCCGACTTCATCTTCCTCACCATGTTCTTCATGGCGTTGTTCAAGTTCAAAATGCGCACTTCGCAGACGTTGGCGGTCATGGTGCCGGTGTTGGTGGCCTATTTGTTTACGGTAGTCGTGTTCGGCGGGACTTCGATCGGCCCGATGAGCCTCTCCCAACTGCCCGCATTGGTGCCGATCGGATTGGTCATCTTAATCGTGAATGCGCGCGAGTTTGTGATGGAAAAGCAAGAGGTAGCGGCGACCGTGGTGGTTGCGATTCTCTCGTTGGCGCTGGCTGGATTTGGATATTCTAAGGCCGCGTCGGCGCGCAATTCTTTGCCGCCAGTGTCGCAACCTGTGCCTTCGAAGCCGGTGCCCGCCCCAGAAGCGACAAGATAGGCAGGCTCGCCTCGCTCAGCTTTTGAATGTCGATTCCCGTTGCGATTCCCTCGCGCTCAAGGAAGTAGACCAGGTCTTCGCTCGCCACATTTCCGCCCGCTCCGGGGGCATAAGGGCATCCGCCGAGGCCGCCCGCGCTCGAATCAAATCGTCGCACTCCAAGATCCATTGCGCACGCCACATTGGCGATTCCCATGCCGCGCGTATCGTGAAAATGGTAGTTCAACTTTTCGATAGGGCACGATTGAAGCATGGCTCGGGTTAGTGATCGAACCTCCGATGGTGTCGCTGCGCCGATGGTGTCGCCGAGGCTGATTTCGTCCACGCCGATCTGTAGCAATCGCTCGACCACGGGTACGACGTCGCTTGGCTGGATTCGTCCAGCATACGGGCATTCGAACGCGGTGCTAACGTACGCGCGAATGAAGGTGCCTGGCTTTAGTGCGCGAAGTTCCCCGGCGACCCGGGCGAACACGTCCAGCGACTCACCGACCGTCATGTTGATATTTTTCTGCGTGAAAGCTTCGCTGGCGGCGGTGAACAGTGCCATGCGGTTGAGCCCGGATTGCAAAAACCGGACCAATCCGCGTTCATTGGGGACCAGCGCGCTGAATTTGGCGGTTGTAGACAGTTCTTTCACGAGATCGTCCGCATCGGCCAGTTGTGGCACCCACTTGGGCGAGACAAAGCTCGTGACCTCGATTTCCGTCAAGCCTGCCGATTGCAAGGCCGCAATGAACGCCAATTTTGCTTCGGTGGGGATCGGTGTTGGCTCATTTTGCAGGCCGTCGCGCGGACCAACTTCGGTGATGGTCACTTTGTCAGTCATGCCGTGTGCCCCATGCGCCGCTCCGCTTCGAGTTCTAATTCATGCATCGCCTTTTCAAGCGTCGTGCGCGCGAGTTCAATCGCTTCGGGTGATCCATCTTGGGGGACTTCGATGGGATCGCCAAAGATCATTACCGCGCGCGAAAATGGCTTGGGAATCATGTATTTGTCCCACGTTGGCGCGAGCCAGCGGCGGTTTGCCGAGACGCCAACCGGCACCAAGACAGCGCCAGATTTTTGCGCCATGACCATGATGCCATCTTGCACGACTCCGCTTGGTCCGCGGGGGCCATCGGGGGTAAACGCCATCGTTGCTCCGGTTCGCAAAATCTTAATGCACTCGATCAGAGCTTTTGCGCCTCCGCGGCCCGTGCTGCCTCGAATCGTATGAAATCCGAATCGCTTAAAAATGCGGTTTTGCAGGTCGCCATCGTTGCTTTGGCTGATGATGGTCCAGATTCCTTTGCCGCGAAAGAAGTTGGCGGCGAGAAGGGTGCGACCGTGCCAACCGGCAAAGATGATGCTCTTTCGCATGTCCGAAAATTTGTCGTAGCCCGGCGTTTCGATTCTCACGGTCGCGCCGATCATGCGCACGATCGCGAAGATGGGAAAGCTCAGCACCGCTGGCCTCTTTGATCGCCACCATGCTTTGATCGTCATGCGCTCGGTCCCTTTGTTTGCGCCATTGCGGTGGCAGGGTGTAGGGGAAACTTGGTGCGAAGCTCGTCGATCAGCGCTTTCGCCTGCGCTTGATCCGATTTTTCGATTCGGCGCACCAGGCTCAGCATCGCATCCGGTTTTTGCGGGTCATCATCAGGGCCGCTGGCGACGCTCTTGAGCAAGGTGATGGCGGACTCGGGATGCTGAGCGAACAATGTTTCCGCCCATTTGCACCGCTGCATGCTGTTGATTTGCCGCAGGCCGCCAAGCACCTCGAGCCGCTCGATATTGGTGGGCAAGTCGGCGTCAATCGCCAGGTTGATCATGTCGATGCGCGTCATTAGCTCGGCTGCATCGTCGCCAAGTTGCTGATGAGCCTCGGCGAGTTCGATCAAGGCCACCATGTCGCCCGCGTGGGTTTTAAGGTGTTCGGTCGCCGCCGCCACCACCGCCGAAGCTGAGCGAGTATCGGCATCGGCCAGGATGCGCCGGCCATGTTGCAGGCTTGCTTGCTTTGGCGCGCCGGAGACCAGTGCAATCGTCATTCCCGCAACGATGCCGCCCAAATGTGCCCAGAATGAGACGCCGCCGGTATCGCCGAGCTTGATAAACGCCCCGAGCGCTTGCAATGCAATCCAAAATCCAGCGACCACGACCACCGGGACCTTGAGTCTTGGCGCAAAAGTGACCTTGCTCCACATGTAGCGGATACTGCCATAGGCGACGAGTGCCGCCACGCAGCCGCTCGCGCCGATCAACGGAGGAACGTTACCGGCGGTGTGAGTTGCGACCCAGTGCACGCCGACCCCCGCGAGTCCGCCCGCCATATAAAGCGCCAAATACTTGAACCAGCCGAGCGCGTCTTCCACCCAAGCGCCGACCGCAATCAGCGCGACCATGTTACCGCCCAAGTGGAGCACGTTTTGGTGGATGAATAAGCCGGTGATGCTATCCGGGATTGTGGGCATCGTCGAAGTGAACCCGTGGGTGGCAATCCAATCTGGTCGTACGAGCTGAACCCAAAACGCGATGACAATGTTGAGCGCAACCAAGATCACCGAAATCCAGGGTGTCTTCGGCTTTATCGCCACTAGTTGCGTGCCAACGGTCATGGTGCGACCTCAAACTTCGGAGTAGAGTTCTTCAGGAATTTCTACGTTAACGTAGGTCTCCTTCACGTCATCAAGTTCTTCCAACATGTCCATGAGCTTGATCAGCTTGATCATGTCGTCGCGGGTGGGCGTGGCAAAGTTCGTGGGGATTCGGGTCAACGCCACTTCTTCTGTTTTGTAGCCCTGCGCAATCAGGTGGTCATTGCATCGGTGAAGGTCTTCGATGGCCGTTTCTATGGTGAAGTATTCATCGTCGCCCGCGACATCCGCGGCTCCGCCGTCGAGTGCAGCAAGCGTCAACTCGTCTTCATCAACGCTATCCTTGGGCACGCTTATTTGACCCACATATTTGAATTGCCAGCCGACTGATCCGTTTTCGCCGAGGGTTCCACCGTTGCGTGTGAATGCGTGGCGAAGATCGGCGACGGTGCGGTTTCGATTTTCGCTATAGACTTCGACCATCAGCGCGCTTCCACCGGGGCCGTAACCTTCGTATACGATTTCTTCGTAGTCCGCGCCTTCAATCTGGCCGGTGCCGCGCTCAATGGCGCGCTTAATGTTGTCTGCTGGAACCGAGCTTTCTTTGGCCTTTTCGATCGCGACACGAAGGCGGGCGTTGCCGCTGGGGTCTCCTCCGCCTGCCTTTGCCGCCATGATAATTTCACGGCTGAGCTTGGTGAACAGCTTCCCGCGCAAGGCATCTTGTTTGCCCTTGCGGATGCGAATGTTTTTCCATTTACTGTGGCCTGCCATAAGCTAGTGGGTGCGAATCGGTGCAGAATTAGGCTTTTTCGAGGTCTTCGCTTCGAACGAGCAAGACGTAGTGGGCATCGAAGTTAAGCTCCTCTGGCGTGAGCTTTGACTTCGCTTCTTCGCTGACATTTTCTAGGAATTTGCGTCGAAGTCTGCGGGTGGCTTCGGCGTGGACATCGCGAGCGACGTAGCCGATCGAGTCCTTGTCGACTTCAATCGCAACTTCCTCGGGGCCATAGACGTTGGCAACGGTGCCCGTCGCGCCCGCCATGTGATCGTAGTAGCGCATGGATCGCCGGTCTTCGGCCAGCACCTGGCGGGTGACCACTCGCACACGATCTCCTTCTTTCCATTTGGTCATTCGATCATTTTACCTCGGAAGGCGATTTGAAGCCAAAAAATTAGCTTGAGTGCGCATCCAGTCGCGCAACTATCTGGGCGAGTCTTCGCGCTGCTTCTTGGGCCTCCGCGGGTGTTGAATGTCTCCCAAAGCTAAATCGCAGGCACTCTTTGGCTTCCGTGGCGGACATTCCGCAGGCCATCATGACGTGCGATGGCTCAACCGAACCCGCGCTGCACGCCGACCCGCTACTCGCGCAAACTCCTGCCTGATCCAGATTGATGAGAGCGGACTCGATAGAAAGTCCCGGTATGCGTAGGTGGCAATGGCCGGGCAAACAGTCCACATCTGGTGGAACCGTGAATTTTGCTCTTTCACCCAGAAGACCGCCAATTTCTGCGCGAAAAGCGTCGCGGGCCGCGATCGCTCCGGACTGATGACCTTGGAACCCGCGCACCGCCGCCCCGAAGCCGACGATGGCCGCAACATTCTCAGTCCCCGCTCGCATCTCGCGCTCCTGGGCGCCGCCCACAACCAGGGGCTGAACCTCGACGCCACCACGAATGACGAGCGCGCCCGCACCCTTTGGGCCATAAATCTTGTGCGAGGAAACCGCGACCAGGTCGGCTCCTAAGCTGAATGGCGAACCACTTGGTGTGAGGAATCCCTGAACAGCGTCGATGAAAACGAGGCTACCGTGCTGTTTGGCGACTTCAATGATCGCGCGAATGTCGTTAACCGCGCCGGTTTCGTTGTTTGCCTGCATCGCGGCGACGAGGAGCACATCGTCAGCGATCATTGATCGGAGTGCTTGAAGGTCAATCTGGGCGGTCTCGGTGACTGGTATCAACTCCACCGTGTAGCCCATCCGCTCAAGGGCCACCCGGCACTCGAGAACCGCAGGGTGTTCCGATGCCGAGAGCAGAATCCTCTTGCGGGTTCCTTGGACGGCCGCGCGCGCCACGCCGAGTAACCCTAAGTTGATCGCTTCAGTCGCCGACGATGTGAAAACGACTTCGGCGAACAGGCATTCGACAGCGGCGCTAAGGGCTTCGCGCGCTTCATCAAGTGCGTCTTTGGCTCTCCGGCCTTCTGCGTAGAGGCTGCTCGCATTCCCGAACTCCGTGCTCAGCCAGGGCAGCATCGCTTCAAGCACGGCCGGGTCCAGCGGAGTCGTCGCCGCATGATCGCAATAGATGCGGTTGACGCTCATCGGGCAACCAGCGTCAACAGGAGCAGCAGGCCGTTGTGCAGCATGTGCATGACGATACTCGGGACCAGCGACTTGGTTTGGTAGGCCACGTATCCGGACATCGCGCCGAACGCCGCAAGCGGCAACCAGCCGCCGACGCCTTGAGGATGGATGCAGGCAAAGACCATCGCGCTGGCGAGGATGCCGGTCGTGGGATTTGAAACGCGGGCGATTGCAGGAGCCATGAAGCCGCGGAAAATAAATTCCTCGACAACCGGCGCGAGCAAAACGGCCTGAATAAAGAACGCGATCGCCACCGCCGGTGTTGGATTGCTAAACAGCTCGTCGCCACCGGGGTGCGAAGCACTCGGCAAAAACTGCTGGATGCCGAGCGATAGTATCGATGCGACGACGATGACCGGTCCCGCCTTAATTTCGTTCAGAACACCTTGCCCGCCAAGCCAAAAGAATGGTTGACGCCGCCCCAAAACCGAGCGCAGCGGATCCGGTTTGCCAAACAGCGGGACGGTTGCGCCAATCGCAAGTGCGCCGAAATAGAGCAAGATGACGAGCCCGGGTTGGTTACCCGGCAGGACGGCCGAAACCACGAACGAGCCGAGCAGAATGACAAGCCGCAAGGCGACCCGGTCTGCATCACCGCGCGTTGGCAACTCCAAACCGAATCCTGGATAGGGGCCTTGCGGCCTGCCGCGCGAAAACTGCACCACCCACAAGATCACGCCCACCACGAGAAGCGCCATGACCACAAGGACCATCAAGCCTAATCGCAAGGACAGGTGCCCCAGTTCGGTTTCGCGAATAGTAGTGTCGCCCGTCTTCTCGAGCGCGTGAACTTTCATCAACTGCTCAAGCGGCTTGGCTGAGCTTAGGTTCCCGGCAATCTTCGTTATGGCCCGATTGTCCGCTGGGTCGATGTAAATTCGCTTTGCCGCGCGGTCGGCAAACTTGCTCTTGCCAAGTGCCTTCGCGGTTTCAGGAGAGACTTTCTTGTCGCGCTCATATTCGGCGATGACGGCGATCAGCGCGGCGCGTGGGTTTGCTTTGCTGTCTTTCTGGACCTTTTCGATGAGTTCATCGAGCTTTTTGGGCGACTTGGCACCGGCTGGCGCAGGAGCCATTAGCTGCCGAAGTTCGAAGATTTCCGACGTGTAAGCGCGATTTTTGGGGGTATCGCGCACGAAATTGTCGGTCAGCGCCGTCGCGACCATGACGGCGACTAACGCAATGAGAAGCCACCAACACCATCGGTGACGCGTTGGAGCCGAGCTCGCGAACAATATGGGTTCAACTTGGTCAGACATCGTTGCCGAACTTATTTTCCCGGCGGCAAAAACCATCGGGCACTTCTAGTCGTCCAATGCATAGGCTCAT
>CAYRAX010000063.1:0-6224 GCA_964422285.1 uncultured Chthonomonas sp. | reverse complement strand
ACCGATTACGCTTAGCGAGCAATCCTACGCTGGGTTGCGCGATCGCATAGCTTGGACGTCGGAACAGGCCCAATGGAGCCAATTACCTTGGGCGGAGAGCATACCGCAGGCGATGGTCGAAGCCCAATCTTCGCGCAAAATGGTTCTGCTTTGGCAGGAGCGCGGCCAACCACTGGGAACCGTGAGCACCCACGGCGTGCGAATGCGCCAAGCAATTTGGAAAGATCCGCAGATCAACAGCTTGCTCTCCAGATTCGTGCTTGTGGCGGCAAGCGCAGATCAGCGTTCGTCGCTGACTCGGTCTACCGCCGACTTGCTCCGCTCCGTTCCTTCGGGTGGATCGCGGCCGTTTGAGGGCCTTGCCGTATTCAATCCCCAGGGACAAATGGTCTATTCAACGCCTTCGCTCGATGCTGGTCAGGCGGCCAAGGGTCTTTCGACGGTCCTAGCTGAACAAAAGCCGAGCATGGGCAGCTTTGGCGAGTGGCTGGAGCGCACGATGCCGCAAAAGCGTGGCGAAATCGTTTGGCGTGTAATCTCGCGCGACCTTGGGGCGGCGAAGTTTGCCGAGTCTTGGCACGCGGGTGCAAGCAACGTCGCATATCTCGACCCGGAGAAGATCGGTGCGTTGCCGAAGCCGGCTGACATCGAGCGCGCCCCCTACTGGACCAAGTTTCCTGATGCGCTTACCACGTTGCTGGCGGAGCGGGTTTTGGTGGACTCGGTCCGTGGTCTTGCGTTGCCGTTCGATGCCGCGGACATTCAAAAGCGTGACCTTCGAATTCAGCTGACGACCGAGCAATCGGGCGTTTTGAGCTATCGCATCGTCGGCAAATTCACCGCGTCTGCAGTTGGCGAGTGGTCTCTCGATGGCGATAGCAACAAAGACGTCGAGTCCCAGGCGCGCGGAATCGACTTGGAAGCAATTGGTCGGGCAAAGTTTGACCAAACCACCAAGCGCTGGACCGATATTGAAGTCGTGTTCGCGGGGACTCGGTGGGGCGGTTCTCCGTTCAATGCCCGCTTGGGCGACACTGGCGCGCGCGAGATCGGATTCTTGCTTTCCCAGGTCAGCATTCCCTTGAAAAAGCCGGTTCCCATCACAGAGCGCTGATCGGCAGCGGGCAGTGCGGTTGTCGCGCCCATCATAATGGATGGGCATGGACACCGCCGTCGTACTCGCTAAGGACACCAATCAAGCCCTGGGAATTGGGCAATTTGCTCTCGACTTTTTGGCTGGCAAGCTTGGCCCGGGACCATCTGCGGCGGTGATCGAGCGCACGCGCATGTTCCACACTGACTCGGTCCTTTGTGGCTTAAGCGCGCTTGCGCTTCAAACAAACGCGCCAACCATCTTGCGCAATGAAGCGCTCGATTATCCTGATTCGGCTGGCGCGACTGTGTTTGGCTCCACCGCGAAAGTCAAGGCCGAAAAAGCGATTTTGGCCAACAGCTCGGCGGTGCGCGAATGGGACAGCAATGGCACCAACTTCGGCTACCGACCGGAACTCGGGCACAAAGCAGGCGAATTTGGACACAACGATTTCTATCCCGTGGTCATCGCCGCGTGCCAACAGAAGGGACTGGATGGAGCGACTGCGCTTCGGGCCATGGTGTTGCTCGACGAAATTCGGGGCCGGCTCGCTGATGTTTTCAGCCTCAAAACTTACAAGATTGACCACGTCGTTCATGGCGCGATTGCCAGCGCGGCCACCTACGGCGCGTTGATGGGTGCAACGGCGGAGCAGATTGAGAGCGCGATAGGGATGGTGGTCGCGCACAGCATTCCTTGGCGCGCGATCCGGGCTGGCAAGCAACTTTCGGATTCAAAGGGCGCATCGGCAGCGATATCTACCGAAGCGGCGATTCAGCACACCAAGCGGGCGATGGCGGGATTTTTGGGGCCGCGCGACATCTTCCGCAACCCAGAAGCAATTTTCCGATTCTTTGAGCCGACGACTCATGGCGCCGAGCGGTGGAAAGAGTCAGGCGACTGTCCATTCGATTTGGTTTTGAGCCATTCGGGCGACGACTTTGCGGTGATGGGCATGCACTTTAAGCTCGGGCTGTATGAGCACCAATCCGCGGGCGCCCTACAGGGCTTGATCGACCTCATCGCGGCGAATCCCAAGATCATCGCTGAGCCGGACGGCATCCGGCAAATCAAGATTTACGCCTACGAACCAGCTTTTGGCATCATCGGAAACCCGATGAAAAAGAGCCCGAAAACGCGGCAAAGCGCGGACCACTCGATGGCCTATATCGTCGCGACCAAGCTGCGCAAGGCGATCGAATTGGGCGGCGTGGACGGTGCGGGCGGGGCTCACGATGCCGCATGGAAGCAGCTCATGCTTTCGCCTTACGATTACAAACCGGACGAAAGCGCCATTTTCCACCCTCAGACGCGTGCGCTAATGGACAAAATCGACTTCGCGCACGGCGGAGCGGAATACGATGAGAAATATCCGGACGGCATTCCGACTAGCATCGAGATCACCCACGAGAGCGCGGGTACGATTTCCAGCGGACTCGTGATGTATCCGGCTGGCCACGCGCGGAACACAACCGCCGATTTGCGCGATATCCTGCGGCACAAAAACGCGATGCTGGGTGCGCTGGTATCTGATAACTGCAGCGAATGGATCACCCGATTGGAAGGCATTGGGTCGGCAACGCCGAGCGAGATTCAGGCGATCTACGATGGCGCGATCACGCCGCGACCTGGCTACGAGTGACCTTTACCAGCCGCGCGGCGCAAGCAATTCGCGCGTGTCGAGGCTCGAAACGTTGATGCCCACCATCGGCTCGCCCAAATTGCGGCTGATTTCGGCCAGCTTCTTTGCGTCATCGTAAAAGAGCACCGCTTCGACGATCGCTCGTGCTCGCTTTGCCGGGTCTCCTGACTTGAAAATGCCGGAGCCGACGAAAACGGTTTCTGCGCCAAGTTTCATCATGAGCGCCGCGTCGGCTGGAGTCGCGATGCCGCCTGCGCTAAAGTTCGGTACGGGCAATTTGCCAATGCGGTGAACTTCTTGCACCAAGTCGAGCGGAGCTTGAAATTCCTTGGCGAGTACATAAAGTTCGTCCGGGCGCGCGGATTGCACGCGGCGGATTTCCGCCATGATTGTGCGCATGTGGTTGACCGCTTCAACAACGTCGCCCGTGCCTGCTTCGCCTTTGGTACGGATCATGGCGGCACCTTCCGCGCAACGGCGCAGAGCCTCGCCCAAATTGCGCGCACCACAAACGAATGGCACGGTGAATTGGTGCTTGTCGACGTGGTTGGCGTGATCAGCGGGCGTCAAAACTTCGCTTTCGTCCACAAAATCGATCTCCAGAGCTTGCAAGATCTCGGCCTCGACGAAATGGCCGATGCGACACTTTGCCATGACCGGGATCGTCACCGCGGCCTTGATGCCGAGGATCATTTCGGGATCGCTCATTCGCGCCACGCCACCATCGCGGCGAATATCGGCGGGAACGCGCTCAAGTGCCATCACGGCCACTGCGCCAGCTTCTTCGGCAATTTTTGCCTGCTCAGCATTGACGACGTCCATGATTACGCCGCCCTTGAGCATCTCAGCAAGGCCGACTTTTTCGCGCCAAGTCTTTTGGCTGGTTGAATGGGAAGCGATACCGTTGTTCATAGTTTTGTAAAAGCGTATGCCGCGTCGCGACTACGATAAGATTATACCAAATTTAGGTTCAAATCGTTGCAAATTGAACTACTCGGGGTCTGGTGCGGGTGGCTCACGTCGGTATCCCGGAGACAGTCTCGGCGGTTGGGGCACAAACCGGCACGGCACACCGCCCTCGCCTGGGTCGAAATCGTCGCCAAAGCCTAGTTCGTCCCAACCGCTGTCTCCATCTATAGCTTGGTGGAGCAATTCTCCTAAATGGAGATTCTCGCCGAACAATTCGTCCAACTTGCGCTCCAGATGTCTGATCTTTGCGTGCAGGTACAAGATTGAAGTTGATTCGAGGTCAAGCAGCCACCGGAACGACATGTCGTCGAAATTTGGATTGGACTGCGCCACCCACTCATCAATGTTGTCCATTGCACGCAATTTGTCCGCGAAATTCTGCGCTTCCAAGTAAGTGTCGAATGGAGCGAGGGCGACAAACGTTGCCCGCACAATTTCCGCGTCAAGCTCTGTGTAAAACTCCGTCCAAACGCCAGGGTTTGAATTTACATCCACGATAAACTTGTTCGAAAAATCACGCAATACGCCCACAAACCACAAATCCGGTGGAAAGTACGTCGGAAGTAACACTCCTATAAGATACAACAATCTGCGAGCCGGTGCGACCAAAAAATGCTACGCACAGCCCACGCCTTGGGTACCCTCACAGCATGAAAATTTTGTCTAGATTCTTGTCGACATTCTGCTTTCTTGTGGTCGCCGCGGCGGCGTTCGCCCAGTTCGAAGGCGCAAAAATTACGTTTTACAAAAAGTGCGTCGAGGACGCCAAGATTGGCAACAAATTGACGCTGAGTGATCCGTTTTCTGGTCCCGCCGAATACGACTTTCTGGCGGGAAGGTTCAACGTCTTCTTTTCTGTTAAGTGGGCCAAGCCGCTCGCCAAAAATACGCCAGCCAAAATTCTGGTGCTTGATGAAAAAGGCACCTACGCAAACGGTTATGATTCGCCCAATTTCGAAAAAGGCATGATCGTGCTCAATTGGCGATTCATCATGCCGCCCGGAAAGTACACGTTGCAACTGGTGAACGCGGATAACGCCGACAAAGTTTATGTGTCCGCGTCGTTTACGGTTGTCGATCGCGTAGGAGCGCGCGCTACCGGAAACCAAAAAGCAGGGCAAGCCAAATTCTGGGTCTGCCAAACGGTCGATGACGATTGGAAGGCGGTCGGCGCGACAGGCGACGTCGCCAAGGGCGAATTCACTTGGCCAGCAAACAAGCCATTCGAGGTTCTTGTCACCAACAATAGCGTTCCGTTCGGGGTGTCGTTCCTGGGATTTATCATTCACAAGCAAGGTGCGGACGGCAAGGACACCGACTTCGTTCAAGAGTGGCAAACGGACATGCTGGACGAAAAAAAGACCACCAAGTGGTGTACGGTTGGGAGCTTTCCCGGCTTTTCGGGACTTGATCCAGGCGCGTACTCGATCTACGTAATCGATTGGACGAAGCGCCAGCCAACCTACCACTCGGGCAACTTCACGGAGTATTTTGCCAAGATCAAACTGGTGGTGAAATAGGCAGCATTCGTTATCAGCGCATCTTGATTTATGGCGTGACGGGCAGCGGAAAAACGACGCTTGCCCGTCGGCTTGGAGAATTGACGGGCATCCCGTGGCACGAGGCCGACCAGCTCACGTGGGAGCCCGGTTGGGTGCAGGTCAGCGACGAAGAGCAGCGTTCTCGCATTCAGGCGATTTGCGATCAGGACGCGTGGATTTTGGATACCGCCTATGGCAAGTGGATCGACGTGCCGCTCGCTCGGGCTGAACTCATCGTCGCGCTCGATTACCCGCGTTGGGTCTCGCTCGGCTGGCTGATCAAGCGCACGCTCGCCCGAGCAATCGACCGGGAACCAGTTTGTAACGGAAACCAGGAATCTTGGAAGCTCATGTTCTCGCGCGATTCGATCTTGCTCTGGCACTTCAAATCGTTTCGCCGCAAGCGAGCGCGAATACGCAATTGGCAGAATGGCGCGGTGGGGGCCGACGTGATGAGATTGACCAGCCCCGCAGCGACGGAAGCCTGGCTGATCACGTTGAACTCTGAATTCCACAAATTTTAACGTGCCTTGCCGACAGGCCCCATGCGGCTAGGCGTTGGAGCGTGCGCGTTGCTGACCAAAAAGCCACAGCTTCGCTAATTCGCATAGGTTAGCTTGCGGACGTTACCTAGGGCCTGCGATGTTGAGCCGCACCCTTCCACATAGCTACTCGGACTATCTATCTTCTTGCACTGGTGAAATGCTCTGCAGGACGCTTGCGCCTGCATCAATAGAATCGATGTTTGCAAATCAACCGGCTCTGATTTCGAAATGCTTCCTCGTGTAGTCAAGTCCTCAGTTCGAGTAGTGGGTGTCCCTACACGCTTCGCTCGCGCTACGCCTCTTGGAGAACTGGTTAACGAGCGGCGCATCGGATCGGCTGTCCACGGGCCCGCAATGAGTGTTCGAACGACACGTACACTGTGAAATTCCCCGCGCTAATTCACCATCGGTGTAACGATATTAGGTTGTAAGGT
>CAYRAX010000062.1:0-13736 GCA_964422285.1 uncultured Chthonomonas sp. | reverse complement strand
TTACGGCAACCGAATGAAGTCACTGCCGAAGTCGGACTCGACTCGCGCGAAAAAAGTCCCCCTCACAGAGATGAGGGGGATTTAGGGGGAGACAACAAAAAAAAAGGATCGCGACCCTTGCGAGCCAATGGTCGTGTCACAACCCTGACAACAACGACATGGCGCGACCTAGGCGAACCCATTCCAGGCCCTCAAGAACCTTTGCCGGAAGCTCCCGATACCAGACGATTGCGATAACTATCAAGGCAATGCCACCAGCCACGAGCAGGAGTGTTGCGCCAACGTGCAGCACCGCGCCACGCGACAACTTGTCCATCCACTCGAAACGCTGAAACGCCGTAGCTGCAACATTACGCAGCGCGCCCGGCACGTCGCCCGTGGCTTCGCCCGTGACTAGCATGCTGCGAAACTCGGGTGGCAGCAGGTCCTGGTCGATCGCGGCTTCACTCAGGCGTGCGCCATCGTTCAGGCGGCCGCCCATGACCTTCAGTCGTCGGCCAACTTCCAAATTAGGTGCCGAGTCGGCGGCCAGCCACCAAGCAGATGCGGGGCTGATTCCCGCTTCGGTCAGCTTCGAAAGCACCCAAGCAAAACACGAGATGCTTTCGTGCCTTGCGCGGGCACCCAAGATGGGCGTCCTAAATGCCACGCGGTGCCGCCATAACGTGTAGTTGAACCCGGAAAGTACGCGGGCGCTGGCGAACAACACGACTACCAACAGCAGCGCAAGCGGAAGCCAGGGCCACAAAAGTGACTTGCCGAAAGCGCTTAGTACGTCCGTAAATTGGCCGCCACGCTCCCCGGCTCCCCAGGCCCCCATCAGTCCGCTTCGAAGCCCGAACGCGGCCGGCACAATAAGGAGCAGGTTGACGAGCGTCGCCCAGATCACCCATCCCCAGCGGCGGATTTTTTGCGCGCCATCCATCGCCTTTGAAATTTTGCTACATGCTTCCGGCAAAAAGCCGCCTACTTCACCCGCCCGCAGCATCGCGCCAACGTTGGGCAAGAAAAGGTCGGGTCTCGCGGAAAATCCGGTAGCGATCGAACCGCCTTCGGCGACCATTCGCGCGGACCGAATGATTTGTTCAGTCGCCTCGGTGCCCATCATGCCATGGCGTCCGAGCTCGTCTAGCGCGTGAGCTGGCCCGTGTCCTGCTCGCAAGTAGCTGGACAATTGCGCGAAAAAAAGGAACATTTGATGCCGGCCAACGAGGCGTTTACCGCCCGGTTTTGGCTGCAATCCCAGCATCGTCAGCCGCTTTTGGCTCAAGGTGAGCGCCAGATTTTCTAACCCTTGCGCGGGCGAATCAATCCACTCCACCTGGCCGCTGGAATCCATCACGAGCGTTCGAAATTCTTGGGTGCGGATGGCTGGGGCGGGTGCGATTGGTTGCCGCACTCTTGCGGTCGGTGCTGCAACATTTGGTGGCGCGGGCGAAGTTGCGGCGGAAAGCTTGCGCAGTGTCACCCCGCGCGCGCTCAACTGCTTGACGGCATCGTCCATGTTGGCGGCATCGATCAAGCCAGTGACCGGCGAGCCATGCGATACCCCTTCGAACCGAAACTGCATTACAATTTGACTAGACGTTGCACACCGCCCAGATGCGCCAACAGATCGGCGGCGAGCCCATGGCCGGGAATCCAAAGTTCGGATTCGACATCGCAAAGCGGTTGCAATACAAATAGTCGCTCGCCCAGCCGCGGATGGGGAATGATGAGGGGTTCGACAGTCTCACCAGTCCGTTGATATCGAAGATTTCCGTACGTGATGATGTCCAAATCGATCTCACGCGGCCCATTTCGTTCGCGCTCCATGCGGCCTAATTTCCGCTCCAAACTCTTTACCAAATGAAAAAGCTGAGAGGGACCGAGTTCGGTTTGCCCGCTGATGACGGTGTTGTAAAAGTCCGGTTGATCCGCTTTGTACATCGGCGCACTTTGGTAGATTGGCGCGCACTTGGGAGACGTCAGGACGCGGCACAATTCATCGGTGGCCGCGCGAATTTGAGCGACCGGATCGCCCCAATTTGCTCCCAACGCCAAAGTGACCTTAACCATTTGCCAAACATAAAGTACCCGCCGAGCCGGGACGCTGTGAAAGAACGCGGCGATCAAGCCGAACTGAACGTCCTAACAAGAAGAACTATGATCACGTCGCTCATTCTTGCCGCTGCCTGCTCGACAGCAATTGCGATTCAAACGCCGGGGCAGCCCGTGCCCACCGTGCCGGACTACATCGCCAAATACGAGATCGCTGACCCAAATCGCTTGGCTTTGACCCCGCGCCTCGATGGGAAATTTGACGAGGAAGAATGGGACCTGTTGCACGCGAGCACGGACCTTCCCACCTACATGCAGTGGGAGCCGAATGCGCTCTACATCGGCGGCAACGCACCGAGCGGCAAAGATGTGGTGATCAGCCTCGATTTGCGTGGTGATGGATGGCTCGTCGGCAACGACAACCTCGAAGTTAGGGTCTCTTGGGCCGATGGTGCCCCGGTGACGACGGCCAGAATTTTGGACGCGAACAATCGAAATAGCCCCATTTGGGTCTATGCGCCGATGACCGAAAAGCTCATTTCGTCGGCCGGAACAGAAAAAGAAGGGCGATGGAATTTTGAGGCAAAAATCCAGACCGTCGATCTACCCAGCTTTGTTTTGGGTCGCACGATTGGCATTCGCACAGACTTGATCGACAAGGGAGCTTCGACCGGCGAGCCGTTCACTCCTCGCGCGTGCGCCGTCGCCGCACTTCGCTACGATCGTTCACGCGGGCTTCCCAGCGGCATGGAGTGGGCGCCCGAATACAAGGTTCGCTCCGTCACCCCCGGCGAGGGCTTTAAGTTGCGGCAAACATTCACCAATCACGGCCAAACCCAATTTCGCCGAGTTGAAATGCGCAGCGAAGGCTTTGCGCGTGAAGCCACCAAGCTGGTCGCGCAGCCTTTTCCCAGCTTCGACAAAAAAGGTCGATCTTACGTCGATTTCGAATCCGGCGTCAGCGGTGATGCGAGCGTGGGATATCGGCTCTTGCGGACCCAAATTTCCGGCACCGGAAACGCGGATACGGTGATTCAATCGAGCTTCTTGATCGCCAACACCGTGTCATTTGAGCCTGTTTTTCCGATGGACTTGATGATGACCGCCGACAGCCGCATCGTGCGCGGCCACGTGACGTTGCGGTCGCACACGACAAACAAGGTCGAGGGCAATCTCACCATCGTAGTGCCCAGCACTTGGTCGGTGACGAAGGGCGCAACGAAGCGATTTTCGATCTATCATTCGCGCGGCACGATGAAGATCCCGATCGAGCTGATTGCTCCGCAGCGCGAACAGGGCCTGATCCCGATCCAGTTCAAAGCGCAAATTGGCAACAAGACGATCACGGATACGGCGTACGTGCCGATTCGGTGATGGTTGTCTCCCGCTGAATGCCTCATCTTTGTGAGGGGGACTTAGCGAGTTCTACAGTGCAAAATCTGGAAAGTACTGGTTCGGTTGCCGAATTAAATTCCCCTCTCACGAAGATGAGGGGGGCCAGGGGGGAGCCAGCTGGCAGGCAACTTGTTGGGTAGCAGCTTTCGCACTAGCTGTCGACACTGCGAGTGGCTTGACCGCTGTGCGAACACGAAGTGTGGTCGCACCGGGATGCGGACGAAGTGTCCGCGCACCTGTTCGGAAAGTCTCCCCCTAAATCCCCCTCATCTTCGTGAGGGGGACTTTGGTGCGACTTGCGACGAGATTTTGGGTACACCAACTTGCAATGCACGAAAACCAAGAGTTGTCGCAGCTTTGCACTCGAGCGGTTGAGCACGTGGTGGCTAATTTTGCTTCCGAAAATGTCCAACGCAATGAGCTTGCAATCACGCTCATTCGTCTGAGGGATGACAAATCGGACTTTGGCCACGTGAATGGCGACCAGCTGATGCACCCCGCGAGCGTCGTTAAGCTCTTTTTCCTGGTGTATGCACTCAACGTTTGGTCGCCGCAAAAGCTTGCCGAAAACCCTGAGCTTGCCCGTGCTTTGACGAACATGATTGTCGATTCCGATAATGACGCGACGAGTTACGTCCTGGACCACCTGACGGGAACGACAAGCGGACCTGAACTCGCGCCGACGGACCTGAAAAAATTTGTGGAGCGGCGACAGGTGGTGAACCAGTGGTTTGAGTCGCGCGGTTACCAGGGCCTGAACGCGAGCAACAAGACTTGGACTTTTGAGCCATATGGGCGCGATCGCCAGGCATTAGGGCCAAAACTGGATCGTCGCAACCGCCTTTCGACCAACCTCGCGGCGCAGCTGATGTTTGAGGTGATGACGGATACCGCGGCGAGCCAGACGCATTGCGAATGGATGCGCTCTATTTTGTCTCGTCCGGTGCTGGCTGATTCTGATCAGACTGACCGCCCGGCCAATGGACGCATCGCTGCCGCCGTGCCGAGCGGCTGCCGGGTTTGGTCGAAGTCGGGCTGGACGAGTTTTGCTCTGCACGATGTTGGCTGCATCGAACTGCCCGGCGGCGATCGCATTGTTTTGGCGGCTTTTACGCTTAACCACTCCGCGAACCATGCGATGCTGCCGGAGATCGTGCGCTACGTGATTCAAAATTTGTAAGGTCGGCGAATTTTGAGCGCGTTGCGGAAGTTCGGTTCGTGCTCAGTTTCGAAAGTCTCCCCCTAAATCCCCCTCATCTTCGTGAGGGAGACTTTGAGTGAATTCGCCACGAAAGAGTTCAGTTGCCGAACGGAGGACCAAGCCTCACCCACGAGCGGGCGACTCGGCCCGGAGCCGAACAATGTCGATGCCGCCGTTCGCGATCCAGTGCAAAATCACCGTCGCCCCCGCTAGAGCCAGCCACCAAAAAATGAGCAAAGTCAGCATCACCCGCAACGACTGGCGCCCATATCTGCGCGCAATTTGATCTTGCCGCGCGACCATTTGCCGACGCCGCTCGTCGCGCCGGAACATCCGAATCTTGAATCGCTTGATCCAAGGGCGCAGGATCAACCAAAGCATGAACCACCAAACCTGGTCAGCCAGCCAATTGATCAATCCTCTACGTCCACGAAATGTACTCGGGCTTGACAATCTCGCCAGATTCATCTTGGAAATAAAGAGTGATTGGCCCGCCCAATGGTTCGCGCTGGCGGATCACCTTAATCAAGATTGTGTTCTCCTCGAGCACCGTGAACGTGGCGGTGTTTTCCAAATTGGGTTGGCGCGGACCTTCGAGAGAGTCCAGATAGCGGATCGCTCGCTCGCGATTGATGATCGCCAGACCACCCGGTTTAGCCATAAAAATGAGTTTCATTTTGCCGGGGTTAGGGAAGCGCACTTTCGCGGCGAGGTAGATCACTCCAGCCATGCCCCCAAAGGCTTGTTCCAAGTCAAAAAAGATGCCGGGGCTCACCGCCTCGACCCATTTGACGCCGATTTGGCTCCGCCCGCTGAAGATCGTGGTGCGATCCAACGTGTCTTCGCACTTGAATGGCTTTTCGAGCGTGTCGCCGTCGGCGTAGGCAAACGGTCCACACTGCATCCACCCAGCTGGCCGAACGATGGGAATCGCAAATTTTTGGCCGTTCAAATCGAGTTCGGCCGACTGAACGCCAGCACCGAAAACCATCGGCATGGCGTGCGACGCGCCAGACCGAAGTCGGAAAGATTCCAGCCGCACGGCTACGTCGCCACCCTTCGCGTCGATTTTTGGAGTTACGTCCAGGTCGCCAACGGTCGCATTTTGTACGGTTGCCACAACTTCGAGGCCGTGATCGCCAAAAACAGCTGGTCCATTAACAAAATCCAGCTTGAGCTTCAGGTCTGAGCTCGCAAACAGCATCGAGTTCGGACCGCCCCAAAGCGAGCCATCCCACCACGGCTTTGGTGCCTCGATGGCAATCTGCTCCTCTTCGCTGGCTTCGGTGGGAGCGGTCTTTTCCGCGACCGCATCGTCCGAAGTTGGCCAAAGCGAGGCTTGGCGGATCCGCTGTTCTAGCTCCTTGATCGTGGCGGGCGGCTCAATTTCTCGCAATCCGAATCCCGCGCAATAGGGGCCGTCGATCGGCGATTTCCACTCGCTAGGAATCGGCCAACCCAAGCCGCAGGCGAGCGCGCCGGTGATCATTGCCGCGGTTTCGGGGTCGTCGCTGCTCGTGGCAGCCGTGGTGACGGCGGCTTCAAATGTGCCTTGGCTCACCAACAGGCTGTAGAAAATTGCGACGAGCGTTTTCAGCGCGGAATTGGGTGCTTGCGGTGCATCAAGCTTCAAGACGGTGGCGGGCGCCGCCGCCGTTGAAGCTAGCTTTTGCGCCGTCTTTAGCGCGAGCGAAACCAATGCGGACGAAGAGCTGTTTGCAAGCGCCAAATCAACCAATGCTGAGGCGGATTGCACCGTGTTTGACGCGAAAGCCGCCGCAGCAATGACGCCAGAAATGATCGCGGTCTGTGGGTCATGATCAAAGCTACCGTCGTACCAGCCCCATCGAAATGCTTCCGTGGCGTCGGTCGCGAGCAGTCCCCAAATCAGGGCGCGCCCCAGTCCGCGCGAGCAAGCCGCAAAAGGATTTCGGAATGATCCACAGCACGGAGCAAAAAAGCCATCGCGCATGTTCATTTGCGCGAAGCCAGATTCGCCGGCATTGTAATTCCAATGGTCAAAGTACGCGCGGCAAAGGCCCTCTGGTGCGCCGCCGTCGTTCCAGTGCCGGAGCGCGACCAACCATGCATCGCACGCCGTCGTCGGTGCCATTCGGGTGGGAATCGGCTCGTAAAAGCGCACCGATCGGTCCGCGTTTTTGCCCCGAAGTGGTGCCCCCAAAGTTGCGCCCGCAATCGCACCCCAAACCATCTGCTCCAATCGATCCGCCATGCCTTGGTTTACCCCAAGCGACCGCGTCGCGACGTATACTCAGCACCGTTGAACCAATTCGATCGCGACCTATTTCACTGGATCAACCGGTGGCCGGAGTGGATGAACCCGACCATGCAGTTCTTTAGCCGTGGCCTAGATAGCGTGGCGATGAAGATCGTGCTCGTGGTCACGTTTATCGCGCTCGTAAGTAGCCCAAAGACACGCCGTTGTGGCCTCATTGCGGGATTGCTTTGGCCGATTGCAAATGGCCTCACCGACTTGGCAAAATTGATCCCATTTGCGCGGCCTGGCAACGAGATTTCTGACGCCATCATTCGAGTGGGAATGTCGCCCAGCATGGGAACCGCGAGCGCCCACAGCGCCAACATGGCGTTTGTCGCGTTCGTTTTGACCTATTATCTACCGCGCTTGGGAGTTTTCTGGGTTTTGATCGCAATCTTGACGGGCCTATCGCGCATCTATGTCGCGGCGCACTATCCATCGCAGGTCTTGTTTGGCTGGACAATTGGAGTTGTTTCTGCCGCGGTTGTCGTGGCGGTTTTCGAACGATTATGGCCGCGCCGGTGCCTATCCGAACCTGAGCCCGAGCCAGAAAGCGCCGCAGCCGCGGTTTAACGTTCTATAATGCACGGGTGAATCGGCATCGAGAATTGATCGTTTTGGGAGTGCTTTTTGCCCAATTGGCGCACGCTGGCCCGCAGCAAGACCGAACCCAATACGACCCAGTACGAATGGGTGTTTGGGTCAGCAACGAAAAATTCCGCTACCGAACCGGCCGAACATGGTTTGAATTTGACGCTCGCAAAAAGTCGCTGGTCGAATCCGTTGCACCCGATGCAACCGGTCCAGGCGGCAACCGAAGAGGAGGCCCCGCGCGCGGTCGCCAAGCGGCTTCAACGACTTCACCAAACGGTGATTGGGTCGCGTCGTGCGATGGCTACAACGTTTGGCTCAAGCAGAATTCCACCGGAAAAACGACTCCGGTTACGACGAACGGTAGCCAGTCTGCGCGGATTAAGTTTGGTACGGCGTCGTGGGTCTATGGCGAAGAACTCGGACAGCGCGAAGCGATGGGATTTTCGCCCGATAATCGCTACCTTTGGTTCTATCGATTTGACGAGAGCAAGGTGATCGACTTTCCCACGCTCGAGCGGCAATTGGAATGGCAGCCATCGGTTTCATATGAGCCTTATCCGCTTGCTGGCGCGCCTAATCCGGTAGTGGATGTCTGGGTTTATGACCTGCAGACTGGCGCGACAACCACGGTTCCAGTTCGGCCCGGTCCGTTCGATGCAGGAGTCGGGCACCTGGTCTACTCCATTCGCTGGGCCGATACGCCGGGAACGCTGATGTTCCTCAGACTCGACCGCATCCAGAGTACGTCGGAGCTCTGCTCGTACAACATGAACTCGCGGGCGCTTGAGGTCTTGGATCGGGAGCATGTCGAGGCTGGCTGGGTCGAACCCACGGGAATTCAAGATTACGCGAGCGGCGCGGTCAAAGGCAAAATGCTGCTGCGATCCGAAGCGTCGGGATTTTACAACTGGTTTTGGCTCGACTTGAAAAAGAATCAACGTGCGCCAATCACGGCCCTACCGGTGGATGTCCAGCGCTTGATGCGGCTGGATACCGGTAAGAAGCTGTTGTTCTTCACAGCAGCGGGGGCGAAAAACCCGATGCGCCACCAGCTTTGGTCGGTTAAGTTCGATGGATCGGGCTTGCGCCAGCTCACCTCGGATGACTTTTACCACTCGGTTTCCGTTTCGCCATCGGGCGACTACTTCGCCGATATCGCCGAAACCACCTACCAGGCGCCCAAGCTCAGCGTCGCCAAAAGTGATGGCACCGTCATCAAGGAGCTGGCAAGGTCGGTCGTGCCGAAGACCTACGAAAATTGCGCCGAAATGATGCTCGTGGCGACCTCCGACGGCAAAGACGCGGTGTACGTTCGAGTAAACAAGCCGGTGCCGTTCGATCCGACCAAGAAGTACCCTGTGCTCATGTCGGTCTACGGCGGCCCGGGTCTGCCGAGCGGTCAGGCACCAGCGGATCGATTTGCGACGCCAAACGCGATAAATGCCATGGGTTTTGCCACCATCGATGTTTGGGGACGCGGAGAAGAAGGACGCGGACGCGTATTTCGCCAGGCGATCTTTCGGCGGCTCGGGCAATTGGAAATCGACGACATGGCAACCGCGGCGATGAGCGCACGGCGATTCACATGGATAGACTCCACCAAGGTCGCTATTGAAGGAACATCCTACGGCGGCTACGCGGCGCTAATGTCGATTTTGCGATATCCCGACGTTTTTGCCGCCGCCTGCGCCTGTAGCGCGGTGACCGATTGGCGGCACTACGATTCCGTCTACACCGAGCGATACATGGGGATGCCGGACGACAATGCAGAAGGGTACCGGCTCGGGGCCGCAACCACCTATGCCAGCAATTTGAAGGGGTCGCTGATGCTGTATTACGGCTCAGGCGACGACAACGTGCACCCTACGAACACGATGCAGATGATCCGCGCACTGCAGCGCGCGCAAAAGTTCTTCGAGGTTCAAGTAGGGCCGGATCAGGGCCACAGCGCGGTCAGCCGAACTCGAATGATGGAGTTCTTCACCCAAAGATTGGGCATCGCGCCGCCCCCGAAATAAGAACAGGTTTTGCCGTTTGCCGGCGCAAATGGCACGGTTTTCGCACTCCACTCTTGGCGAACGCGGCTGGTCTAGGCCTGCCAATTGGAACTGAGAGCACGGATTATGCGAAAATCGAACACACTTCTTCTCGTCGGAATGACCACCATTTTGCTTGCGATGCGAGCCAACGCCAGCCTCATTTCGGCCACCGGAGCAGGCCAGATCGTGGCTGCCAACGCCAACGTTGGGTACAAGGCAGACTTCTTTAACAGCCCCAACAATGGCCTCAAAATTTACGCTTGGAACGAGCGCCAAAACGTTTCGCTTCCCGCCAACTTTAAGGTGGATATCGCGACGATGGGATCTTATCAGGTGCCATTCGCCTCGGCGAACGCAACGATGCCGAAGACCATGAACGTCAATAGCCACTACATCTACTTCGATCCCAAGAACAGCAAATCCGCCTCCGCGACGTTCACTTTTGACACGCCGATCGTCGCAATCATCTTGAGTTCAGGCTCAAACGCGGCGAACGATCACCTGTTGGCTTCGGACTGGTTGATTCCCGGAACCGTCCCTTCGGCGAACATTCCGACGAGCCACTTCAATGCGCGCGGCGTCGAGTTCGGGCCAGAAAAAGTTAAATGGCTTTCCGCCAACACGATTGACCTGAATCTGACCGCCAGCAGCCCCGGCGACCAAATCCGCGTTCTGACTTCCGCGGTGCCGGAACCCAGCACGGTTTTTGCCATCGCCTCGGGCCTGGCATTCATGATCAAACGAAAGAAGAAATAGCCTCGATCTTCGTCCGGTGAATGAAAAGCACGGGGGTCCGCAACGCCGCGGGCCCTCTTTTAGTTTGCCGCAGTAGCAAATTGCCGTCGGTCAAACACCAGGTCGGACGCGATCGTCCAAATTTCGGGATCGACTTTGTTTTCGGGCAAGATTTTGCTACCATGCACAATCGCGCTGGTCAATCCCGCTTCGCGGCACCAATGCAAAAACGCGCTATTCACGCTCTGGCGCGCGGCGGGCTTGAGCCCAAACGAAACGTTGCTGATACCCAAAATGGTGTTCACCGCCGGGAATTCGGTCGAAATCTGGCGAATCGCTTCGATAGTCTCCATCGCTGAGCCGCGGAATTCCTCGTCGCCCGAGCCCAGGGTGAAAGTGAGGCAGTCAATGAAAACGTCGTGATCGGGCAGGCCCGCGCGGCGGCAATCGGCGATCAGACGTCGGGCGATTTCGACCTTCTTTTCCGCGGTTTTTGCCATGCCGTCTTCGTTGATCGTCAGTCCCACCACGCCCGCACCATACCTCTGGCACAGCGCCAGAACTTTCTGCGTACGCGAATCGCCGTCTTCGTAGTTGATCGAGTTGATCAGGGGTTTGCCCGCGAGTGTTTTGAGCGATTCCTCGATCACCGGCACTTCTGTGGAGTCAATCATGATCGGTGCCTGAAGGTGTTGGTTGAAGCGCTGGAGCAATGTGCGCATGTCCTTCACCTCGTCGCGGCCGACAAACGCGCAGCACACGTCCAAGACGTGCGAGCCTTCGCCTTCGAGTTCGCGTGCTAGCTCGGTGAGTCCCTCCCAGTTTTCGTGGGCGAGCATCTCGCGAAAAGCCTTCGATCCATTCGCGTTGGTCTTTTCGCCGACGATTAGGAACGACGTGTCTTGGTGATAGGGAACAAATTGGTAGAGGCTGCTGCATCCCACGAGCGCGATACCGGCCGATTTTTCGGGCGAATGGATGCTGAAATCGAACCCGGGGAAGAGGCCGCGAACCTTCATCCAGTGCGCGTCGCTAGTGTGCTTTTTGCCCGAAACGGCAGCCGAAACCGCTTTGATGTGCTCCGGCGTGGTTCCGCAACAGCCGCCGACGATCGCCGCGCCAAAGTCCTCAATGAACCGTACATGGTGCTCGGTCAGCTGCTCGGGTGTGAGCTTGTAGACCGCCTTGCCACCTTCCATTTGGGGTAGCCCGGCGTTGGGTTGAACGCTGATCGGGCGCGTGGAATTTTGCGACAAAAACCGTACGTGTGGCGACATCTCGACGGGGCCGGTCGCGCAGTTCATGCCGATCGCGACGACTTCCGGGTGGCATTCGATGCAGTTCAGCGCGGCCCCAAAATCCGATCCGAGCAGCATGGTGCCGGTCTGTTCCATCGTCACTTGAACCATGACGGGCACGCGCTTGCCGGTTTGCTCCATCGCATTTTTGGTCGCGACGATGCAGGCTTTGACCAGCAGCAGGTCCTGCATGGTTTCGATGAGCAACACGTCAACGCCGCCCTCGATCATGCCAATTGCCGCTTCGGTGTATGTTCTTTCGATCTCGTCCCAAGTGACCTGCTGCAGGCTGATGAGCTTGGTCCCGGGGCCAAGGCCGCCCGCTACAAACCTCGGTCGTGAGGCGGTCGAGTGGCGATCAGCGCAGGCGCGAGCGATTTTTGACGCCGCCAAGCTGAGGTCATACGTGAGTTCGGGGATGTCGTATTCGCCGAGCACGACGGATGTGCAACCAAACGTGTTGGTTTCCACGATATCAGAACCCGCTTCGAAGTACTTGGCATGGATCGAGTCGATCACGTCGGGCCGCGTGAGGCTCAGGAT
Source organism: uncultured Chthonomonas sp. (assembly GCA_964422285.1). Classification (GTDB taxonomy): domain Bacteria; phylum Armatimonadota; class Fimbriimonadia; order Fimbriimonadales; family Fimbriimonadaceae; genus UBA2391. The sequence goes on along the minus strand of CAYRAX010000062.1, from coordinate 1,613 downwards.
CTCGTTGCATCCGTCGAGAATTACGCCACCCAATCGCTCGGCCGCCGCGTTAGTCGCTGTCGAATATTGCGCGTCCGGCCGCAAGATAAAGTCATTCTGCGGGACGTTGGCGGCTTGTATCTGGGTGCCAGTCGCACCATCGAAAACAATGACGCCTTCATTCAGCCGATCCAAAAATGCGGACTCAAACTTCACCCAACCAGTGTACAACACGTTGAAATTCTCGGTGTATTCGTTTAATCTCTACAAACTAGTCGGGTAACCTCCGCCGGTTGAGGTACTACGATGAAAATCATGAAGAGAACCGTGTTGCTGTTCGCGATGCTCGCGCCCGTCGTCTCGCTCGCTGGCACCAAAGATGCCGCGAAGCTTGCCTTTGAGAAGATGAAGACCCTCGTTGGAAAGTGGTCTGGAACGATGGGAAGTGGAAAAGATGCGATGCCAGCGACGGTGGAATACCGCCTGACGGGGAGCGGCAGCGCGCTGGTGGAGACGCTCGGTGCCGGATCACCCTATGAAATGATTAGCGTGTACCACCTCGATGGGAATGACTTGGTGATGACCCACTATTGCGGCGCCGGCAACCAGCCATCGATGAAGCTGAAGTCGGGCAAAGACGGTAACGTGCTGTTTTTCGATTTTTATCGAGGGTCAAACATGAAGTTGACCGATATGCACATGCACAGCGTCACGTTCAAGTTTGACGGCAAAGACCACGTCGTCGCGAATTGGGTCAGCTACGCAAATGGCAAACCCGGTGAACCAGCCGCATTCGATTTTCACCGGGTCAAGTAGTCTTGGCGTCGCCGAACAGGCTAGCGCGCCGCCTCGCGAATTGATTTGTCGATCCGCTCCACCGCGTGCTCGAGCTCGGATTCCGAGATGACGATTGGCGGGGAAAGGCGGAAGGTGTGCTGGCGGGTTTCTTTGGTCAGGATGCCGTTCTCGATGAACTTCTGGGCTAGCTTTTTGGTATCGAATTTCTCGTCAAACTCGATGCCAAGCAGCAGGCCGCGTCCGCGCACTTCGCAGATGCACGGGTGCACCAGCGATTCGAGCATGGATCGCAGCTTGGCGCCCTTTCGAACCGACATGCCGCAATAATCCTCGCTTTCCATTTCCATCAGCGCGGCGATGCCCACCACCGAGGCCAGCGAGTTGCCGCCAAACGTAGAGCCATGGTCGCCGGGCTGGAAGACTTCCATCACGTGCTTTTGACCAACGGTCGCGGCAACCGGCATGATGCCACCGCCAAGTGGTTTGCCGACCGAAATGATGTCCGGCTGAGCGTCTTCAGCCATCCATCCCATCTTTGTCCCAGTTCGGGCAAATCCTGTTTGGACCTCGTCCCAAATCAGAAGCATCTTGTTCGCGTCGCAAACTTTTCGCGCCGCTGCCAGGTATCCGGTCGGCGGCATAATTACTCCGCCTTCGGCTTGGATCGGCTCGGCAAAGAACGCGCACGTGTTAGGCGTAATCGCAGCCTCAAGCGCTGCCAGGTCGCCAAATGGAACGACCTTGAACCCGGGGCCATAGGGGCCAAAATACTTGTTGTATTGCTCCTCCGTGCTGAATCCCACGATGGTGGTGGTTCGGCCGTGAAAATTGCCTGC
>CAYRAX010000061.1:0-13914 GCA_964422285.1 uncultured Chthonomonas sp. | reverse complement strand
GAAGCCCACCTTATCAAAAATGCTGCCGCCTTTGAGGAGCTTCGTTTGCTGCTCAATTGCCAGATGAACGACCAATTTTTGATTTCGCTATTGCTTTTGGGTCAGCGCGATCTGCGCGAGAAACTCGAAAAGGTGCCGGCGCTGGAGCAACGACTGAGCGTTCGTTGTGCGCTCGAGCCGCTCGAGGTTCAAGAAACGGGCGAGTTGATTTTGCACCGAATGCGAGTTGCTGGTTTCACCGGCGAACGCAGTCCTTTCACGCCAGACGCGGTCTACCAATTGCACAAAACCAGTGGTGGCTACCCGCGAATGATCAGCACGCTTGCGGACAACGCTCTCATGGTTGGTGCGGCAAAGAATGACAAGATCATCGACGCCTACCTGATGCATGACGTTTGCTCGCAACACCTTGGAGTAGCAGCATGAACTTAGTTGACGCCATCCGACGGGCCTCTGTTCAGGCGACCGCCGCGGCCGCCGAAATGTCGGTTCAACCCGATTCGTGTTGGGTTGATCCCAACGTCGATTTGGAGGACGATAGCTTGGCAAGTTTTCAACCCGATCCCGAGCAGGTCGAAGCATTTCAAGAAGCGGTCGAGAACACGCAAAGTCGTGGCGATTTGAACTTGGTGCGCATAGAAGTTTTTCTTTCGCACGAGCAAACGCAAGCCATGCTTCGTGGTTCGTTGGCAACTCGGCATGCGGTGCTTACCTCGCGCGAATTGGCAACGTTTTTGCGGTTGACCACGCATCAAGTTGATGACATGGCAGCGGCTGGCACATTGCCCGGTTTTCAGGTCGAAGGCTCGTGGCGATTCCTCAAAACCGCGATTGATGAATGGCTGGTGAACCAGAACAACCAAGGGCAGGAGAATTCGAATGTCGCTTAGATTGATGAGCAAAAAGTCATATGTTGGGCTGGATTTGGGCCACCACAGCATCAAAGGTTGCGTGATCAAGCGCAGCCAAGTCGGCTGGATTGTCACCAACGCGGTGACCGTCCCGACGCCGCCTGGGTCGATCCGCGAAGGCATCGTCACCGGCAAAAGCGAAGTCGCAACCGCAATTCGCGGACTATTGAAGCAGTTGGGCACCAAGGCCAACGCTTGCCACATTTCGGTGGGCGGTTCGTCGGTGGTCGTGCGAACGGTTCAAATTCCAAAAATGAACGAGAACACGCTTCGCAAGTCGATCAAGTTCGAAGCGGGCCGCTATGTTCCCAATAGCCCCGAAGAGAGCTACATCGAATTTGACATTTTGAACGAGACCGAAGACGGACAAATGAACACGATGATCGTGGCCGTGCCGCGAGAGATCGTGGACAGCCGGCGCGAGGCCTGCGAAATGGCGGGCCTGGATGTTGACTCGGTCGATATCGAGCCGTTTGCCGCCTATCGCTCGCTGATTGAGTCGAATCACGGCGTCGATGCCGACAACGATACGTTTGCGATCATCGATCTGGGTGCGAGCAGCACCAAGGTTAGCGTGATCAGCGGCGGTAGCTTTGCGATGGCGCGTGCCATTCCGCAAGGCAGCAGCATCTTGACCGAAGCTCTGCAGCGCTATTTCAAGCTCACGCCAGATGATGCTGAAGAGGGCAAAGCCCAACTCGACGTCCGTAACCTGCTGGATGACGGCAAGCCGACTGAAAATCCGCCCCTGCGCGTGATGCAACCGCATCTGGACGACTTGATCCGAGAGATCCGGCGCTCGCTGAACTACTATCAATCGCAGCAGACGGAATCTGGTGCGCCAGGCGTTGTCAACTGGATGTTGATCACGGGTGGCGGCGCAAACCTTCAAGGAATTGCCGACTATTTGAGCATCAAGCTCGGGCTGAAAGTTTATACCGCCAGCATTTTCGACAACCCTCGAATCGCATTTGTGGGAGACGATTTGGGTCAGCGCGGCGCCGAAATGGCGGTCGCGAGCGGCCTTGCAATGAGGAGTTACGCCAAATCGGCCTGACGGCCCAAGGAACACCATGCCTTACATCAACCTAATTCACGATTACTGCGCTTTGCGCAAGAAGCAAGAGCAAAAGGCTAAAACTGCTTTGATCGCTTTGCTGTCTGTTTCCGCCGTTTCAGTCGTCGGGATGGGCACCTTGCTCATCATGCGCGAAAACGTTCGGGGTCAGGCGGCTGCGGTTAAGGCAGTCATCGCCCGAATCCAGCCGATCATGAACGACATTGATGCTTCGAAGAAACAGATGTCGGTGCTTGGCCCGAAACTGACTTCGCTGCAAGATGCTCAATCGATCACGCGCCACTGGACGAACGCGCTCAGCCACTTTAGCAAAAACGTTCCCGGCGGCGTATGGCTGACTGCGATCAAGAGCCAACAAAAAGCCAAAGACGGCAACGTTGAAGTGACGCTGAATGGTGTGAGCCTGAAGCAAGAAGGCGTGGGCGACTTGATGCTGCGAATGAAAGGCCTAAAGGACTTTACCGATGTCCAGCTGAAGTTTACGCAAGAAGATCGCAACCCCGATTTGAGCACGATTCGATACGAGGTGTTGGCGAAGCTCCCGGGTACGGCGGCTGGTTCTGCTGATCCTAAGAAGCCGGCCAAGATTTCGGATCGACGCAAAGACGAAAAGGAGGCCACTTCGTGAGCCGAATTATCAACCCCACCCCAATTTTCGCCGCTACCGGCCTCGCGCTGGTTGTGGGTCTCGGCGTCAACTTCTGGCTATGGAATGGCGTTGGCGAATCCAGCCACGAACTGCAGTCGCTGAAAAAGCAGGTCAAGGACGAGAAGAAGCTGACCGCTGAGTTAAACCAAATTCGTGGCCAACTTACCGAATCTCAATCGAAGCTCGATCACCTTGAGCGCAGCGTTCCGGCAACCGATTATGTTCCGACCTTGCTGACCGAACTCGAGCGCTTGGGAACCGCCAACGGATTGAAGATCACCGGCGTGCGCCCCAAGATTGTTGAAAAGAAGAAGGAAGAAAAGAAGCCCGAAGAAGCCAACAAAGACGAGAGCAAAAAACCCAAGAAGAAGGAGCCAGCTCCGAAAGGCTACGACGAATTCATCATCGAAGTCAAAGGTACCGGCTATTACTCGGCAATCAACAATTTTGTTAACGCGCTAAACACGTTCCCGAAAATCGTCGGCGTTTATACGTTGGATGTTGCTCCGCAAAGCCGCGTAGACGACGTTGCTGGCGCAAAGATTTTGGAAATGAATATGGAGATCAAGGCATACGTTTTCGCATCGGAAGATAACGAAAAGACGGCGCGATCAAACGATACGAATGTTTTGAAGGACGAACATGATGGATAAGAAGAAGATGCTCATTTTGGGTGCGGTCGGAGTGGTCGTGCTCGGCGTCGGTGCGTTCACGATGCTGGGTGGCGACGATGCGTCGGCGTCCAAGACTACGCACAAATCCAAAAAGTCTCATGACAAGGACTCGAAGCCAAAGTCGGACGAAGTCGCAGGTGCGTCGGGCACCGAAGAGCAAGAAGACGTTGTCAAGACAGACTTAAATGTTGGTGGTTTAGACTTTCGTGGCGGTAAGACTCCTGCGGACAGTAAAAATTCGGGGTCTTCGAAAACGAATGTTGCTCCTAACAAGAGTAATGAACCGTCTGAATCAACGATGCGACAAGGAGCGCCTGTTCCGTTAGCAATCCGCGATCCGTTCGCGGTGCCACCAGAAGGCATTGCAAAGAAAAAGGACTCGAAAGAATCCAAAATGCCCATGGCTGGTACCGGTGCGCCCGCGGTTGCGTCGGCAACGGTCAATCCATCATCGCAAAATCCGGGATCACAGGGTAACGCGTCGTCGGTGCCATCGGCTCCATTGAGCCCGATGCCTGCGCCGATGCCGGGGCCAATGGCCGGTGGAGCGGGTGCAACTCAGGTTGCTCCGGGTGCTTCGCCTCATGGCTCGGTTGCTGCAAAAATCACTCCGGGCAAGGCTGCGTTCAACTCGGAAGAGTTGCCGTATTCGGTGAGCGGCGTTGTGATGGGTGATAACCCGATCGGTGTTGTATCCGATGCAGATGGCGGCCAAAGAATGGTTCGCATCGGCAGCAAGATGGGCACGGGTCGCGTGATTCGGATAACAAGGGGTGCAATCTTCGTCGAATTCAACGGCAAGGTTAAGGCACTGAAAGTAGGAGGCGGTTCTGGAACAGTTCAAAAGAAGCAAGCACATGCTGGCGATCCTGAGCGCACTGGCGCTCAGTAGCCTAGCAACGGCCAAGCCAATCATCAAGGCAATCACATACACGAAAAGCTCGTCAGGGCTGGAAGTGGTGATCGAAGGTATTGAGCTTCAGCGGCCAAAGGAATATCGGGCCAACGCGGGTCGATCGTATATAGTCGAGTTTACTGGCGGCATTGAGCGCGCGGTTAAGCTGACTCCGATCGACGTCGCGGGTGTCACGTCTTTCCAGGCATCGCTGTATGCGGCCAAACCGCTCAAGTCACGCATCGTATTTCGCGTAGACCCATCGGTTCAGCCGGAGATTTCGGCGACCGAAAAGGGCTTCCGCATTACGGTCGGTCAGCTTTCTTATGTTAAAGCGTCTGATAGCGATTCGATGACGAACCCTCTGCTCGCTGCGGCCGGAATGAAGCCGCCGACAGATGGAACTTCCACCGATAGCGCGACGAAGCAACCCACGGCAAACTCCACGGAAAAACCAACTCCGAAATCAAAGAACTCGCAGCCTGAACCCGACATTTTCCGCCTTCCACAGGTTCAGCAAAACGACAATTCGTTGAATTCCGAGCCGGTTTATGCGAACAACGGACCGACCAAAAAGGCCGCTCCGCAACCTAAGCCCGTAATTCGCCAAGCCGCTCCTTCGCGACGTGTCTCGCTTGATTTTGTCAACACCGAGGTTGGCGTCATTCTGAAAGCCCTGACGATGCAAGCAGGCGCAAACATCGTCACCGCGCCGGATATCAAGGGCGCGATCACGATCACGATGGACCGAGTCACCGTTGACGAAGCCCTCGACATGATCACTGCTCTGTCTGGTTTGCGATACGCCCGCGTCAACGGTACCTATGTCGTAGCGCCGAAAGGATCCTTTGGCGACATCATGCGCCAAGTCACCAAGTCGGCTGATAAGGCGTCCGAAACCCGGCTCGTACCGATTTACTCAGGCGAAGTCGACCAAATTAAGGAAGCGGTCATGCGCGCCTTCCCTTCGGACAATAGCAAGGGTGCGTTTGACATCATCGTTCCAGGCGGTTCCGATGCGCCCGAAAAGCCAAAATCGAAGGCTAATGACGGCGACAAGGAAGGTAGCGACAGCGGTTCCGAATCCGTCGCCGCCAAGTCGCGCAGTTCGATGGGCCCACTTTATGTGATCCTCGTCGGCAATCCCGATGCGCTCGACGTCGCCCAACGCGTGGTCGAAGCGGTCGACCAGAGCATCTGCAAGACTTACGGTGTGGTAATTCCCACGACGAATGACATCGTACAGGAAACCTACCTGATCACATCCGAAACGATGCCAGCCAAGACGCTGCTCGACACGGTTCGAAGTCAAGCCGGCACCGCATTCCAAAACGTTGAACTCTATCCGTCGCCGATTTCGAGCGATCGACAAGCCATCATCATTCGCGGCCGAAGCACGGAAGTGGAACGAGCGCGAAAGATGCTGGAAGAGTTCGATGGTGGTACCGATGAAATCGTGCCCTACGAAGTCAAGTATCGCGACCCACGGTCGTTGCGAGATGAATTGACGCAGAGCATTCCTGGCTTACGCGTTCTCATCCCCGCAGCGCCGGTCAGCAACGTGGCCGCCTATGAGCCGCCGCCAAAGACCAAGTCCAGTTCCAAAACGAGCGGTGGAAACGAATCTGCTTCGCAAAAAACGGAACAGGCCAAGGGCCCGAGCGACGTTGGTACAAAATCGGCTGACGTCAATGCAAGCGGCCTCGTGTTCCCGTATTCCAAGGCTGAGCCGGTGGCACGACCGATGCGACTCATGCTTCGTGGTAGCAAAACGCAACTGGAGCGAGCACTGGCGTATCTCGAGAAATCGGATATTGCGCCCAAGCAAGTTGCCATCGACATGCGCGTCATGGAGTTGAGTAAGGAAGACGCTCTGCGCGTCGGACTCGACTGGACATTCGGCATCAGCGGCGCAAATCCCATGAGCGTTCGGGTCAACCAAGCACTTGGTGATTCGGCGATTTCTCCGGGCACCGTTTCCGGTAGCGCGCAACGAGGCAACTACTCGTTCAGCAACCTGCTAGGCACGCTCGACTCGATCACCAACAATCGTAACCTGATTGCCCGACCCAACGTTATCGCCATGGACGGCAAGGGCACCGAGCTCTTCGTCGGCGACGTGATCCGATACGTTGAATCGATCCAATCCAGCCAAAACGGCGTCACCGTCACGACCAGCCAAGTGCGCGTCGGCGTCCGATGTTCGGTTTTGTTGCGCGTTGGTGCTGATGACCGAATCTCGATGGACCTGCAACCCGTGATCAGCTACCTGCGTGGCTTCACCGCGGTACCTGGTGGCGGTCAATTGCCGCAAACCAGCGAACGCATAGCGCAAAGTTCGGTTCAGATCAACAATGGCGACACGGTCGTTATCGGTGGCCTGATCAAAGACGAAGATCGCAAGATCATCAGCGGCGTGCCGCTACTCAAAGATCTGCCGATCATCGGCCGGCTGTTCTCGCGAACGGATAATTCGCGGCAACGAAGCGAGATCGTCATCTTCTTAACGGCGCGAGTGGTAACACCCGACACCAAGGGCGATGCCGCGCTGCCGAGAGCGAACGAAAAGCGAAACACCGAAAATCCGGTGAACAACTACCCGAATCCGCTCGAACCTACGAAGAAGAAAAAGTAATCCTTGACAACGTACGTTGGGGAGACTAACCTCATCGAAAAAAGCCACCTGGAGCACCTTGCACCAGGTGGTTTTTTCTTTTATTTGCAAGCTTCTATCGGCAGCAATTCGTTTTTGCGTAGAATAGGGTTCATGAAATTCATCATGATTGGGTGCATTGCCGCGCTCGCTACCTTTTCCCAAGCGGATATCGTGTATACGGTCACGGTTCAAAAGGAACCAGCCAAGTTGCTTGTGCAAATGGAGTTGCCAATCAAGGGCGCAACTACCAAGCTGGAAATTCCCAAGTGGGACCCAGGTTCATACAACTACGATGACCACTACCGGCACATCACCAACTTTGCCGCGGTCGGACAAGACGGCACCGCGCTGGGCGTGCAAAAGGATGGCGACAACACGTGGGTGATCGACACCAAAGCCGGGAAATCGATGAAGGTGTCCTACGCAGTTGACGCGTCGTTCCTCACCGATCGTGGACACTACTCCGGCACCGCAACCTACCTTTACGTTGTGGATCGAAAAACGGAAAAGTGCCAGCTGCACTTGGTATTGCCGTCCGATTGGAAGTCTGCTACGGGGCTGCAAGAGGGCAAAGGTGCAAACAACTATGTCGCGCCGACCTATGACGTTCTGGCGGATAACCCCGTTTCCATCGGCAAATATGAAGAAGATGACTATGTCGTAGGCGGAGTGCCGCACCAGATCATTTATCACTCGGGCGACCCAGCGAAGATCGACCGCGAAAAGGTGAAGAAGTCGCTCACGAATATCAGCGAGGCGCACCGCCAGTTTTGGGGCAAGTTGCCGTTCAAAAAGTACGTTTGGCACGTTTCGCTCTTGGACACGGCGGATGGCGGCTGGGGGCTGGAGCACTTGAGCAGCGTTCAGTGTGGTATGGCCACTGGCTATGGGCTCGGGACACAAGGCGTCATGTCTCACGAGTACTTTCATGCGTGGAACGTCAAGCGGATTCGTAGCTTTCCGTTGGGACCGTTTGATTATCAAGTTTTGCCAAAAACCGGAGCGCTTTGGTGGCTCGAAGGCGTGACCGACTATTACGCCTACGTCGTGCCGCAGCGGACTGGTGAATTCCCCACCAGCTACTGGTTCAAGATCTTGACCAACAACGTTGATAGCGTCAAACGCAACGCAGCGCGTCTCGAAGTAAGTCCGAACGAGTCCAGCACTCGCGTTGGTGATGCCAATGGCGGGCGGGGCAATAGCTCGGGCTACCGCATCAGCTACTACGACCTGGGCCACGTATTGGGAATGTTCCTCGACCTCGAATTACGCAGTCGAACAGGCGGCAAACGCTCGCTGGACGACGTGGTCAAAGCCCTTTTTGACCTCTGTAAGAACAATAAGCCGGGATTCGCAGAAGACGAAATCCGCAAACAACTGATTCGCTTCGGCGGGCAGGAAATGGGACCGATTTACGACCAATGGGTCATGAAGCCGGGCGAGTTGCCTGTCGATGAGCAACTTTTGAAAGCGGGCCTGAAGCTGGAAATGGTGAAGGAGCCGACAGTTGAAACGGGCGTCGGGCTAGTTCCCGGGACCGGTGGGGCGCGCGTGACGTCGGTTTCCGAGCGGTTGCAAAATGAAATCGCGATCGGAGATGTCGTTACCGCTTGGAACGATGTTCGGTTTGATGGACCGAACCAAGGACTGCGGCGGCGAATCCGGTCGGCGATGGACGCGGCGAAGGTCGGCACCGAAATCCAGATCGAGTTCAAGCGCGGCGATGACGTGCGAAAAGCGACGCTTACCCCGATTGCCGGAACGCGAGATGTTCGTTCGATCACCGAGATCCCCAACGCAACGCCCGCCCAGCTCGCGGTTCGCAATGGATGGGTGAAACGAAAAGCCTAACTGCGGACTAAACTAAGCGCATGCAGCTTAGAATGTGGATGTACGACTTGGCGCGCGAGCAGGCGCCAAGTCTCGACCACTTGTACCAGATGGCGATGCTCACGATGGACTCGGGCTACAACGCCTTGGGCCTTTATCTTGAGCACCGATACGCCTATACCAGCACGCCTTGGTCGCACGGGCGCGCGTGCGTCACTCCAGAGATGATTCGCCGGTTGCGTAGCGAGTTTCCGAGCCTACAGATCGTGCCGTTTATCAATTTGCTTGGGCATTTCGAAGGATTCCTTTATACTGAGCCAGGCAAGAAGTATCGCGAGGAAATGTTTAATGGGCTACAGGCTTGTCCCGCGATCCCGGAATTTGTGCAGCTTTGCGAGCGCCTGATCGACGACACGCTGGAGGCTTTCGACTCGGAGATCATCCACATCGGTGGCGACGAAACGGCGCAGCTCGGTGTGAACGATTTGAGCAAAGCGCGCATCGAAAAGTTAGTGCAAGATGGCGGCGATCCCGAGGCGGACGGCAAGGCGCTACTTTATGGCTCGCATTTTGGGCCCCTCGCGAAGAAGGTTCAGGATGCGGGTAGGCGCCCGGCGGCTTGGGGTGATCTGTTCTTGGCCCATCCTTCCGCGCTTGAGTTCATGCCGAAAGAGACCCTGGTGTTCGATTGGCAGTACTTTGATGGCGTCGCCGAATCCGCGGCAAAGTTCACGGCGAATGGATTCGAGGTCGTGGGATGCCCAACCATTCAGACCTACAATTCGACTTGGTGCCACCTTTTGGAGACCGAGCATAACGTTCGTCAGGTGGCGGCGGACGTTCAGACTCTGGGTCTTCATGGCGTCTGCGTGACGACCTGGGAATGCGCTCTTTTTGGCGCATACGACACGCTGTTTCCGGCGATCCGGGCTTGCGGCAAAATGCTGAATACTCCTGTCGAAGGCAACAAACCGAACGTGAAGGACTCGCTGATCATGGATGCCTATCGAAGCGAATCCGCCAAGCATGCCGAATGGGCCGAGCTTATTGGCTTTGAACTGGGCAACTGCGGTGGCACGTTCACCCCCGGGCGAATTCGAAGCTCGCTAAAGGTTCGGTTGCTACTCAATGCTAATCCATTTTTGGCTTGGATGCACCACGGCGAGGAGTTGAGTGGCGAGATTGGGGACGCGGCTCTGGATGTTTGCGAGCGGGCCATGCAGGCCGCGCCAACGGAAGCGGAAAAAGGAGTCACTCAATTTGCTCGATCCGCCATCGAATTTGTGCGCATTGCCGAATCCGCGCGCAAGCTGTATGCTGACGGCAAGGCGGAGGCAGCGATATCCAAGCTGGCGGTGACTCGGCAGCTTTTTGATGACCTGGCAAAGGTGGCCCGGCGAAACCATAGCCGCATTGGCGGCAGCTTGGCCGATATTGAGCGGTGCCGAATCGCAAAAGAGTGGGTGGAGCGCGTCATGGCCCGCATCCGGCAGTATGGCGACGGCTCGTTGGGCTACCTGCCCGCGTTCGAGATATTGTGCCATCCAAAGTTCGTGCCCCACGACCAAGCGTCTTGGTGGCTGATCAACAAATGGGCGAATCAGTAGCGTGGACGGGCTATACCTAGCTCCCGCGTGGTAGTTTGTAAGGCGTGAGAGCAGTAGTTCTACTCAGCGGTGGGCTCGATTCGGCGACGACGCTTGCGATTGCGGTGCATCAGGGCTTTGAAGTTCATGCGCTGACTGTTGCCTATGGTCAGCGGCATGCGGTCGAAATCGAGGCTGCCGGGCGGGTCGCCAAAAGCCTCGGCGCATCCAGCCACAAGGTGGTGGAAATGCCGCTCACCGCGTGGGGTGGCTCGGCGCTCACGGACACCATCGAAGTGCCCAAAAACCGCAACGATCACGAAATGAGCGCCAAAATTCCGGTCACCTACGTTCCCGCTCGCAACACGATTTTCCTGAGCCTCGCGCTCGGATACGCCGAAGTTTTGGCAGCCAATCACATTTTTGTTGGCGTCAACGCGGTGGATTATTCGGGCTATCCGGATTGCCGGCCAGAGTTCATCGCCGCCTTCGAAAAGTTGGCCAACGTAGCCACCAAGGCGGCGGTCGACGGCGAGCGCATGACCATTTGCGCGCCGCTGATCGACCTCACCAAACCGCAGATTATAGAACTGGGCCAAAAGCTGGGCGTGGATTATGGGCTGACCCATTCGTGCTACGACCCCGACCCCGCGACCGGCAAGGCGTGTGGCGAATGCGACTCTTGCCAGATTCGAATCGCCGCTTTTCGAGCGCTGAATCAGGAGGACCCTGCGATGGTCCGGAGTGCGCAGTGAGCAACACCCTCCGAATCGCGGAGATTTTTTGCAGCGTTCAAGGCGAAGGCACTTTGATGGGCGTGCCGTCGGTATTTGTTCGGATCAGCGGGTGCAATTTGCGGTGCATCTGGTGCGATACAAAGTACGCAAGTTGGGACCCAGAAGGGGCAGTGATGACGCTCGACGAGATCGCGAGAACGGTGAGCGAATCTGGCTTGCGCCACGTTGTGCTCACCGGCGGAGAGCCGATGCTTTTCGACCCGATTGTGCCGCTGTGCGAGACGCTGAGAGCGAGCGGACACCACATCACCATCGAAACGGCCGGAACGATCGCCCGTACTTTGCCGTGCGACTTGATGTCGATCAGCCCGAAACTCAGGAATTCCACGCCGGATGAGTCGGCAGGACCCGGGTGGAGTGAGCGCCACGAAAAAACGCGCTGGAACCCGGAAGCGGTTGCGAAGTTGATGCAAGTTTGCGATTATCAGTTAAAGTTTGTGGTTGCACCGAAGACGCTTGACCAGGACGTCGTAGAAATTGAAGCCATGCTTGCCGAGTTGTCGGTTGGCGATCCCTCGCGGGTTCTATTGATGCCAGAAAGCTTGGACGCCGTGACGTTGGTGGCGGGGCTAAAGGCGGCATTGCCGATTTGCATGGCGCGCGGCTGGCGATTGGCCACCCGTATGCACATTGAACTTTTTGGTCACCAGCGGGGAACGTGATAGAATAACAAAAACGCCATGAACGGAGTCAAATTTCTTTCTTTGATCGCGATCTTTGCGATCCTGGCCTGCGGGTGCGATCCCGGTATGCGTCAACACGGCGGTTCCATGCCCCCGCCTGACCCGTTGCCGACCACGATGCCGTCGAATGACACTCCGACGACGATTCCCGACAAGACGAAGCAATTGCCAGAGCTGGATTCCGGCTCGGGCAAGACGACTACCAACGAAAGCGTCGCGGAGCAAACGCCAGAGATGGCGCGCAACGCAAGGATGCAAAAAATCCTAGGCGAATGGGTCGGCGAGTATGTTTTGCCGAACAACACTAACGCGCGGATTCAAGCAATTTTGAACGCGCAAGTTAAGGCGTCCGCAACTACTGGTAAACCGACACTCAAGATTTCGGATGATGGGAAATATTCGTTTTTCAACCTGGGTTTGACGACGTCAGGCGACTTTAATCTGCTCGAAACGGTCATGGAATGCAAGCCCGATCGGTTCAATGGCATGCCTTTTGAGGAGTTCAAAACCAAGGGATACAAGGATTTTCAGGGCAAAAATGTGAAGCCAGACGCCGACGCAACACCTCCGTCGAGCTTTGCGATCGAAATCTTGGAAGACACGAAGCAGTTGCGCTATTCGCCGACTGGAAACACTTGGATTTTGTTTAGCAAGAAGGGTTCGTGATGGATTCCGGGCCGGAACCAGCGTGGGAATGGCCCAACTCTGCCAAAGCCGCGGTCTCCATCACCTACGATGGTGGTGACCGCAGCCACTTGGAATTTGCCGCGCCGCTGCTTGAGCAGTTGTCGATTCCCGCGACATTTTTTGTTCCTGGCGGCGTTTTTGTGGAAGAAGTAGCTACCTGGCGCGCGATGAAGGCTCTGGGTCATGAAATTGGCAACGGCGCACTTTGTGATTGGTTTGGCTGGATGGCGATGGAACCCGACCAAGTGGAAGAGTGGGTGGTCAGCGAACTCAAGTTCACGGAGCAAGCGTTGGCTGAGGGTCTTGGCGCAAAACCAGCGTCGGCCGCTATCCCGTGGGTGGAGCGCGATAACGCGTGCGTCGATCAGGTCACTGAATTCATGCGCGGGTCACAGGTGTTTGTTCGCAGCGGAATCGAGGGCTACAACAATCCCTTCACGTGTGACTTGCGCCGCGCGCTTTGCATCCCCTGCGATGGCTTCGATGACGCGGAATTGGTCGCACTTTGCCAATCGGGAATGCTCCGCGGCGCATGGACGATATTTTCTTTCTGCGGCATCGGGTGCGGCGAACCCTCGGTGGATCGTCATGCGCATGATGCGCTCATTGGGCATCTTTGCGATCACAAAAGCGAATATTGGGTGGCGACGTTCGAGCGCGTGGCCACCCATATCGCGCTCAAGCGTTAAATGTGCCGGGGGTCGGTGAGTCGGCCATGGATCGCCGAAGCGACCGCAGTTGCCGGCGAGACCAAGTGCGTTCGCGAACCTGGCCCCTGGCGACCTTCGTAGGGTCGATTCGAAGTGCTTGCGCTACGCTGCATCGGCCGCAGAATATCGCCGTTCATTCCCAAACACATCGAGCATCCGGCATGGTGCCACTCGAACCCAGCATCCATGAGTACTTGATCGAGTCCTTCTTTGGTGGCCTGGCGCCTGACGGTTTCGCTGCCGGGGACGACAATGGCGCGTACTGAGCTCGCCACCCGCCTACCCTTCGCTAGCTCGGCCGCGATCCTCAAGTCTTCGATGCGCGAGTTCGTGCACGATCCGATGAAGACGACATCGATAGTCAGATTGTGCATCGGCTCGCCTGGGTGAACACCCATGTAGGTTTGGGCGCGTTTTTCGGCATCGTTGGCAGGTTCGGGTACACATCCATCAATATCCACCGTCATCGCTGGCGTTGTTCCCCATGTGACTTGGGGGACCAACTCGTCAACATTGAGCGATTCCAATCGATCGTATTTGCAGTCTGGGTCGCTCGCGAGTGCCAGCCACCCGGGTGCGAACTGACCGATTTCTTCGGCACTTGGCGCGTAAGGTCTGGGTTCTGCGGTGATGAAGTCAATCGTTGTTTGGTCCGGGGCGATCATCCCCGCGCGGGCACCCATTTCGATCGACATATTGCAGATGGTCATGCGTGCGCTCATGCTCATGGCTTGAATGGTGGGTCCGAAATATTCGGC
>CAYRAX010000060.1:0-13918 GCA_964422285.1 uncultured Chthonomonas sp. | reverse complement strand
GAGCAGGTGCTGCAGCAGGTCGCGCTTGCCGGGAAATGCGAAATCATCTTTGGCGTCTTGGTACACCAACGACCATTTCTTTAGCTCATAAGGCTTTCGCACCGCGATGCCCAAATTCTGTTTTTCGTCATTTTGCGGCACGGCAACGTTGTAGTCGTCGCCAAAAAACACTTTGACTGCGTTCGCGCTTTGCACTTCTTCCAGTCCCACAATGTCGGCGTTTAATTGCCGGGTGACTTCGCGGAGGTTCTTGAGACGCTCAAGCGCCTGTGCTTCACCAAGCCACTCAATATTGTAGGTGGCTAGGCGCACGGTGCCATCGGGCTTGGCGACTACTGGTTCTTCAGCGGCGGGCGTTGCCGAAACGAGCGGTGCGGCGGCAACTGGGGCTCGCGATGCGCAACCAGGAAGTGCCGCGAGCGCGAGCACGATCATGCTTGAAATGAGAAATTTGGAATTCATCATGGGTTTGGCCCTACGAGTTATCAACTAGCTTAGCTTTCAACGCTTTCATAGCCGCTTCGGTTCGGCTGTTCACCTGCAGCGCCTTGAGAATATTGCTCACGTGGTTCTTGACGGTTTTTTCGGCGATGCAAAGCTTGTTGGCGATCTCTTTGTTTCGCAAGCCCTTAGCGATGAGGTCCAGAATTTCAGCCTCGCGGTCGCTCAGAACAAAGAGCTCGGTGTCGTCGGTGTCGTCGTCCTCGCGAACGCGCCGAAAATCTTCGATGACCTTAGCGGCAACCTTCGGGGTTACCTTGGCTTCACCTCGATCTGCCAACCGAATCGCCTCAATCACATCTTGCGGCGTGCTCGTTTTTAGCAAGTAGCCGAGCGCACCGGCACGAAACGCATCAAAGATGATCTCGTCTTCCTCGTTGACCGTAAGGATGACGACCTGGATGCCCTTTTCCTGCTTCAGCAACCTTCGAATGCACTCGACACCGTCCATTCGCGGCATATTGATGTCGGTGAGCAATACGTCGGGCGGATCGGCAAGGCAGGCCTCGAGCGCTTCTTGGCCGTCTTTGCAAACCGCAATGAGGTCGCAATCCGGCATCAGCGTTAGCGTTTTTTGCAGCGCATTGCGGTAAGCGGGCTCATCATCGGCCATGACGACGCGGATTGGTGCGGACATGCCTGCGAGTATACACGTCTGGCACAACCAAACCGGAAAGACATTGGATATGATGAAGTGCCATGCCTGTATTGTCGGTTCAAGATTTGCGCGTTAGTTTTGGCGACGTACAAATCCTGCGCGGAGTCTCGTTTGAACTCGAAAGCGGGAAGACGCTCGGCGTGGTGGGCGAATCCGGGTGTGGCAAATCCATGACCGGTCTCTCGATGATGGGAATGGTCCCAAAACCGGGCGTGGTTACCGGGTCGATTCGATTCGAGGGCAAGGAATGGGTTGGCGAACGCGAATCGGAATGGGCAAAGATTCGCGGCGACCGAATTTCGATGGTGATGCAGGATCCGTTCAGCTCGCTGAACCCCGTCATGCGCGTTGGCGACCAAATTGGCGAGGTCTTTCGCCTGCACCACGCCGCATCCCGGCCTGAAGCTTGGCAGCGAGCAGTGGAGATGCTCGACCGCGTGGGCATTCCCGAGCCAGACTTTGCGGCCAAAAAGTTTCCGCACCAAATGAGCGGCGGCCAACGGCAGCGCGTAGTTATTGCCATCGCGTTCGCCGCGAGTCCGGCCGTTTTGGTTGCCGATGAGCCGACAACCGCGCTCGACGTGACGTTGCAAGCTCAAGTGCTCGAACTGATCCAAGACTTGGAGCGTGAATCGCAAACCGCGGTCGTTTTCATATCGCACGACATCGGCGTGATCTCAGAAGTTTCTGACCAAATCGCGGTCTTTTATGCGGGCCAGATTGTTGAGTTTGGCCCCACGGAGCTGGTCCTGACCGACCCAGAACACCCTTACACCAGGGCACTTCTGGGAGCGGTTCCGCGCGTGGGGGTAGACCGGCTCAGTGCTATCGACGGCCAGCCGCCCAGGTTTGATCAGATGCCTGCCGGATGCGCTTTCGCACCGCGGTGCTCGAAGCGGTTTGATCCGTGCTCTGAACAGCCACAGCTGCTGCCCATTGCAGATGGCCACCAGTGTGCGTGCTGGCACGCTCAAAAATTGATTTCCAAGCCTTAGTTGCATCGCGCATAATGGGCGAATGATCTTAAGTTCACTCCTCGTTAGTGCGCTCGCGCAGCCAGCAACTTCCATGGCCGCGCTTTACAACAAAACGGAATACAAAATTGTGATGCGCGACGGCGTCAAGCTGCACACTGCGGTTTACACCCCGAAGAAGCCAGGCAAGCACCCGATCATCATGGAGCGAACGCCCTACAGCGCCTGGCCCTACGGCAAGGACAAGTTCCCGCGCGGGTTTGATGGTTCAGACAAATTTGTCGATGACGGCTTTATCTTTGTGATTCAAGACGTTCGCGGCTGCTACATGTCGGAGGGCGACTTCGAAGACGTGCGGCCCCAATTGGCCAAAGGCGCCGGCCCAAAAGCAACCGATGAGAGTACCGACGCGTACGACACGATCGACTTTTTGGTCAAAAACGTCCCGAACAACAACGGCAATGTCGGCATTTGGGGCATCAGCTATCCCGGATTCTATGCAGCGGCCGCCGCGATTAACTCGCACCCGGCGCTGAAGGCGGTTAGCCCGCAAGCTCCTGTCAGTGACTGGTGGCGCGGCGATGACGACCACCACAACGGCGCATTTTTCCTGCAAGACTGCTTTATGTTCAACGTGGGTGGGTTCGGCTGGCCGCGAACTGGCCCATCAGCAGATGGTAGCGAAGGCGAATCTGTTCGTTTTGACAATGCTTACGACTTTTTCCTGAAGATTGGCGCGCTACCCAACTACGACGCAAAGTACTTCAAAGGACGACATCGTTATTGGAAAGACGTCATGGCGAACGAGTCATACAACGACTTTTGGCAAGCGCGCGACATCGGGCGGCAAATGAAGAACGTGCGGTGCGCCGTTTTGACCGTGGGTGGCAACTTTGACGCCGAAGACATGTACGGCCCCTACAATATTCTTCTCAATACGGACAAGTTCAACCACGGAATCGAGAACAAAATCGTGATGGGTCCATGGTCGCATGGCATGTGGGCTGGACCGCAAACCAAGCTCGGCGGGTTCAGCTTTGGCAGCGACACTGGAAGCTATTTCCGCGAGCAGATCGAATACCCGTTTTTCAAAAAGTACTTGCTCGGCGAAGGTGACCCGAAACTTGCCAAGGCAACAATGTTTGAAACCGGCTCTAACGGATGGCGCAAATTTGAATCTTGGCCCCCGAAGAGCGTACGTCCATACACGCTGTACATGGACGCGGACGCAAAGCTGAGTTCGGCCAAACCGAGCCGCGCGGGCAAGACAAGCTACGTTTCTGATCCCGCGAAGCCCGTGCCGTACACGATCCCCGTACCGCGGCACCGCAACACGGCTTATATGATCGAGGACCAGCGCAAGTTCAACGACACTCCGGGCATCGCGACTTTCCGCACCGCCGAACTGACTAGCGATCTTCACCTGGTTGGGCAAGTCAAGGTTGACCTGTGGGTCGCGTCGGAAGCCACAGATGCCGACTTCATTGTGAAGGTCATCGACGAATCGCCCGACGGAACGCAAATGCTGGTCCGGTGGGAGGTCATGCGCGCCAAATTCCGCAATGACCCCACGAAGCCAACACCGCTAAAGCCAAACCAGCCAAACGAAGTGAAGTTCACGCTGAACCCGATCATCCATGCATTTAAGAAGGGGCACAAAATCATGGCGCGAGTGCAAAGCTCCATGTTCCCGCTGATCGACCGCAACCCGCAGACGTTCGTGAATATTTATCAAGCCAAAGAGAGCGACTTCAAGTCCGCTACGATCAACATTCTCACGGGCGGCGCGAATGCCTCTCACCTTGAGTTCCAGCAATCGGATCAATAGGTCAATTCCAACGGGAACTTTTGAATTGCTGAACTAGTATTGGTGTGTTGATGAGGGGCTGGATATTGGGGGCTATGTGCTTAGCGACGTCGCTTTGCGCAGCAGACAGTGAGGTCGTCACCGGTGGAAAATTGGAAAAGCCACCGACGATTGACGGCGTCATTAACGATGACGAATGGAAAGGGGCCGCCACCGGTTTCGGCGGCGTTGATTCTTTCGGCCGTCCAGCACCTGAAAACATGCAATTTTGGCTTGCCTACGACGACCAATACCTCTATTTTGCTGCTCGCGGTGCCGACGATTCGCCGTCCAAAATTCAGGCCGCCGAAGTCAGATCCAACGTTAGTGTGGATTCGGATGACTACTTCGAACTCAGCATCGACGTCACTGGTGCAAATAGCGAGTTTCACAGCTTTGCATTCAATGCCAAAACGGGCAATAGCGCCTATATTCCGGGCGGTCGCGCTGCCAAAACCGAGTGGCGCGGTGAGCTCTTTTCCAAAGGCCGAATCACAGAAACGGGCTGGGAAGGCGAGGCGCGCATTCCCTGGGCGATGATGCGCTTGCCCAAGCCAGGATTGCGCAACATGCGATTCAACATGTCACGCTCCATTCCGCGGCTGGGCAAGTGGTACCAATGGAAACAAACGAACAGCGGCAAAATCGACAATATGGCCACCTGGAAGGATGTGAGCGTCCCGCTGATTCAAAAAACCAGGACACTCAAGCTTTTGCCATACACGTACCTTGGAGCAGGAAAAGACGATCACGGTATCGTGAATGCAGGGCTCGATTTCAAAATGAACGTCAACGACGGAATGGAACTCGCGGGCACGATCAACCCCGACTTTCGCAACATTGAAAATGAGATATTGTCGCTTGATTTCTCCTATTTTCAGCGCATTGGAGCCGAGTCACGACCATTCTTCCAAGAAGGATCGGAGTACTTCCGTCCTGCTCGCCGCATTTATGCCAGCCAAGCGATCGGTGATTTTGATAGCGGCATAAAGTATTACGGAAAGCCCACGGACAAATCACAACTTGGCGCACTGGTTGTAGAGGATTTTGGCAAAAAGACCGCGGTAGTTGCTTCCTATGCCAACGCGGTAACGCCGAAAAAGAGTTACTCGTTTAGCGTTGCCGATTTGCGTCAAAAAGGAGTCGGCGCGACCGCGATCGCCAGCAACTCTTCTGTCACGTTTGGCAACAACAACATTTCAACGATGTTGAGCGCGACTTTTGATGAGCACAATAAGACGGGCACGGAGGCAGTTCTTTCCTATAATTACTTCAAAAGCGGCTTTAGTTCGTGGTTTAATTATGCTCAACGTGATCGACATTTTGATCCTAAACTGGGATACGCGTTTGACAAAGATTATCGCGGTTTTGAATTGGGATTGAACGGTTGGAGGGACTATTCTAAAGGATCGTTGCTATCCTCAAATTATGGCTTTGCATCTGACTATTTCTATCATTTCAATGGGACACAGTACAGGCGCTCAATTTCTGGTTGGTACGGGCTCACGCTGCGCAATCAGCTCACCTTAAATGTTAGTGCTGACGCCTCAAGGTTTGAGCAATTCGATGATAATACGTTTGGGTTTTATGCAAGTTATCCCAATAATGACCCGTATCGCAACGCGAGTATTTCGTACTCATTTGGTCACCAAAGTGGCAAGAACTTGAAGTCGCACTATTTGACTTGGCGCGCGGTGCCGATGAAGAACCTGAAATCGAGCGTTAGCGCGCAATTTTACGACTTGTTTGCCGATTCCACGCAGATCATTGGTTCCCTGTTGTACGATTTCAGCAAGACGCAGTCCATAAGTGCAAAAGTTGTACGCTACAATCGGGATTACAATTTCTACGTTTCTTACCGGAAAGCAGGCGGCCTCGGCGCGGAATATTTTCTGATCATCGGCGACCCGAACGCGCGCAGCTTCACTCCCCGGATCATCTTGAAGGCAGTTTTCCCTCTCGAAATACGGCTGAAGTAGTGGCCGCGCCTGCTAAAATTGAGTCATGAACGCCGATTTGCAATCATGGCTGTCCGCCGGACTCGATCAACTCAAAGCCGAGCACCTTTACAAGATTCCAAAAATCCTTCAGACGCCTGCGGGTGGGCGCGTGCGGATGAACGGCAAAGAGGTCGTGAACCTTTCCAGCAACAACTATTTGGGCCTGGCGAATCATCCAAAAGTCCGGCAGGCAGCCCTGGAAGCAATCGAAAAATGGGGCGTCGGCGCGGGGGCCGTGCGGTGGATCGGCGGCACCATGAGCGTTCATGATGAACTGGAAGAGCGCCTTGCTAAGTTCAAAAAGGTGGAAGCCGTGCTGGTTTTCACAGGTGGTTTCACTGCCAATAGCGGCTGCATTCCCGCGGTCCTCACCAGCGACGACGTGGTGATTAGCGACGAGCTCAACCACGCGAGCATCATTGACGGCGTGCGGCTCTCGGCGGCGAAATATAAGAAGAGCGAGGGCTTTGTTTATGGCCACAAGGACATGGGGCACCTTGAGGAAATCCTCCAAAATACGCAAAATTTCGCCAAACGCATGATCATCACCGACGGCGTTTTAAGCATGGAAGGCGACATTGCGCCATTGCCAAAGATCGTCGATCTTGCCGAAAAGTACAACGCATTTGTGATGGTCGACGACGCTCATGCGAGCGGGGTTCTCGGGAAGAATGGCGCCGGATCGGCATCGCATTTTGACCTCTATGGAAGGGTGGACATTCAGTTAGGGACCCTATCGAAAGCGCTCGGCGTGGTGGGGGGTTACATCGCGGGTTCAGCGCTTCTGAAAGACTGGCTGACCAACCGCGGCCGGCCCTATCTGTTTTCCACCGCGCATCCGCCCGCGGTCGCCGCCGCCCTCATCGCCGCCCTTGACGTGATGGAAAACGACCCGGAACCTATGGCCAAGCTCTGGTCGAATACGAAGTGGTGGAAGGATTCGCTCGCGGCTGCGGGATTCGACACCATGGGCAGCGAGACTCCGATCACGCCGGTCTACGTTGGCGACGAGGCCACTGCCCAAGCGATGGAAAAAGCGCTATTCGATGAAGGTGTTTATGCGCTTGCTATCGTTTATCCAACCGTCGCGCGCGGCAAAGCTCGCCTGCGCACTATGCCTTCCGCCGCGCACACGATCGAGGACCTTGAATTCGCGCTAAATGCGTTCAAAAAGGTGCGAGAAAAGCAATCTATGACAATTACCATTTGATATTTGACGCAACTTATCCAATAATAATCCCGTCGTACACGTAGGAGTTGGCAATTGAGTAGACTTGTTGGCCTGCTTGGTCGCCAAATATGAACACCTTGATTTGTCCCGCCGAACAATATTGGAAGTCTGTGAAATACGTCGAGGACCACTACTCCAAACTCCTACTCAAGTACCCCAATGAAATGGTGGCCGTGCACGTCAATCGCGTGATCGCTCATGGAACCGACCGAGCAAAGGTGCGGCAAACGGTCAAGTCCACAGGGGTGGACCTCGTTGCGGTTCATTTTGAGTTTATGTCCCCTCTGCGTAACATTCGATGAATGTGATTGGATATTGGTCATCGCGCGGCACAATACCTAGGTTGCCGGTTTGCGCAGCAAATGTGACTCTCAAGCGCTATCCTGACATCTCGATACCTGTACTGTTTGTCATCGATTCTGGTGCCGACCAAACGTTGCTTGCACCTGAGACAGTTATGCGGATTTTGGTCGATTATGAAGGATTGAAGGGTCAAGATGCGGCGGTGCGAACTCCCGCAGGCGAAATTGCCGTCTTTCTGGAGGATCTGACATTGACCTTTGTGGGAGAGTCAGACGCAATTTCCATACAGATCGAAGCCGCAGTTTTCTCTCCTAACGAACCGGGGCCGAACAACAAGTCTACTGAGAACATATTGGGGCGTGATGTGCTATCGCGTTGCTGCCTTACGCTTGACGACAGATCGGACTCGGTTACCCTAGACTTTCATTCCAACGATTAGCGCCTTTAACGCGATACTTTGCGTAATGACGCCTTACGCGCAACAAAATCAGGCCGTCTCACTATTCGCGCATAGACCTGGTGAAAATATGGTGCGTAATTTTGGGGCACGATATGACACAATTTTGACTATCCACTTCTCGGAGAATTACTATGAAAAAACTTGTGACTTGTTGCCTCCACGCCGCATTTGCGGCCACGATTTCGCACGCGGCAGTTACCGGCTATGGCATGAGCTTTGTCGGCGACCACAATCAGATTTCTGAAGCCGATCCGCTGCCTTCTGATTTCTATTTCTTTAACTCGATCCTTTCGACGCAAGACGCCGCTGATGCCAACTCAGCGACCATCGCTTTTCCCGGCGGCGCGAGCGACTCGATGATCTATTCGCCGGACATACTGTTCGTCTATTACAGTCCTGTATTCAGTAGCGCCGCTGGACTCTTTGCCACGTATCAACCAGGCAACTATGCGTATACCATGACTTCCGGCACTCTCAATGGCCTAAGCGGGACGCTAAACATGCCCGATTCGCAGTTGCCAGTTGAAGCGCCACGCTTGAACCTGGGCGACTTTACGAGCATGCAGGATGCACCAGCCAATACTGCACTTACCGTAGGCTGGCCGAGCTTTACCTATGGTGGAAACCTGCCACTTCACGTAATCAACTTCACGACCGTTGACCGCACCGAAGCGCTTTACTCTTTTGGCGCGACCGGCGATAACGGCGTATTCAACAGCACGACAATTCCTGCTTCGCAAATGAAGAGTGGCCACCGCTACTTCTTCTACCTTGAATACGAAGCTTATTCCGTAAACAATTCGGGCATGGGCGGTGCAAGCGGCAGCGTTGTTGCCCTGCGCCGCACGCTTGGATACTACAACGTTAAGGCTGAACCAGGCACGATTGCGGGTCAGATGGTCCTGGCAGATAGCGTTCGTAACCTGGGAGAAGACATCGACATTGTCGTCAAGGACGCCGCCAACAACACCGAATCTCATACGGTCAAGTTGGGATATGATGGCTTCTATGCCTTCGATACTGCGTTAACCGGTAACGTGAACGTTTCCTTCAAAGGGCGCCATTGGTTGACCACCGTTGTGTCTGAAATTGATACGTCGATTGGACAAGACAATATTGATCCCATATTGCGCAACGGCGACTGCGACGGAAGCGACTTAGTCAACACCGATGACTACCTGATCCTAAACGATCACTTCGACACGACCCTTGGTGACGCAGGTTACGATAAGCGCGCTGACTTAGACGATAACTACTACGTCAACACCGACGACTATCTTATTCTGAGCAACAACTTCGACGAAGCCGGCGAAGAACTGCCATAATTTGGCAATTTGCGGCATGAAGCAGTGCTTTCGCGCTGTACGAAAGTACTAGTTGTTTAAATTCCGCCATTGAGTCAATCTCAATGAATTGACCCAATGGCCCACTTTCTGGCTGTCAAATGGTGTACTGTCTAAGGTAAATGACAGGATCGGAACGAATACTTGAACGGCTGATATCAGCAAGGCTGGTCTCACACTGGGTTACACCCAATCCATTCAAGCTTACGAATGGCGTAGCCAAGGAAATTGCAGACGCGGTGTTTGCATTGCAAGGGCATGTGATACTGTTTTCGGACAAGACATCGAAGTTGTCGTGCTCTGGTGATGCTAGAGAAGTGCGGTGGAAAAGGTGGCAGCGAAATTGTATCGCAGATTCGGCCAATCAACTTCGCGGCGCTCTAAGGCACTTAAAAAATGATCGGGAAAACTGGTTTACGAGTTGCCATTGTTACGAGGCGATAAGCGAGATTGTTGACTGGAAAGAAGAGTTTTCGGTCCACTTAGTAAGCGTCGTAAATTGTTCCGAGGACGAGGATCGAGCAAAGCACCCATTGTTGACTGCGCCGTATATTTCATGCGGCTACGATTCGCCTGAAACGCTCCGGCAACTGAATCACGATGACAGCATTCCGTTTGTTCACATTTTCTCTCTGGAAACGCTGGAGCTAGTACTTGAATGGTTTGATACGCCGAGCGACCTCCTACACTATTTGATGGAGCGGCAGAGCGTGCTGACACGGTTGAGAGGACACGTTTTCGCTAGCGAATGTGAGATTATCGCACTTGTGCTTGAATTTGGGACTGACGTAGTGGACCATCTGTTAAGTGTGTCTGGATTTGACCCAAGTTACCGACAATCATCACTTTTAGAAGGAAGGTTTGCCGCGTTAATAGGGACGGGGCGACTACGCAAATTCGTAGAGAGACGCGAGGAAAGCAAGCATTGGGACCGACAGATCAAAGTACACGTCTTAAATAACAGTGAAGGAGCTCGTTATGGATCTTTGCTAGGTGATGCCTATGCGTCGAGTCCTGCTGACCTAGCGCGACTAATGGTGTGGTTCAACAGAGTCGATCGAATTGCCGTCATGGAAGCAGCGTTTAGCATGGCCAAAAGTGAGCATTTCGCTATGCCAGGAGCGCGATCTTTCCGCGCATTCGCTACGGTGGGTAGCAAATTCGCCGTTGTGGTTACGATGTCACGTTCCAAAACGGATCAGTTGTTTGACGAGCATCAGTGGGATGCTGGATTCTACTGTAGCAGCTATGTCATTTTGTCAATGAGCAGATTTGAATTTGCTGAATACGTTGTCGGAATCTCACTGGACTGGCAAGCTGATAAGCCGTCCTTGAGCAGGGCGACATACTGCGCTTTCCCAACAGCTATTCGTGAAAGTCCAGAATATGAACGACTTGTTAAGACTTCTATTGCCCACATCGGTCCTGATCCGAGGGGCGACCGTTATGATTCCTCGACAAAATCGAATTACGATTTTGAAGCAGATACGTTGTTTACCAATGTTACATGGCACGGCGAAGCAGCTAAGTACAGACCGACCTGAACTTACATTCTCACCGTTGTAAAGCGCATCTTCAGCAGCGACCGAATCTGGATCAACGTGAACCCGACCAAGATCGCCCCCATGACCCATGCCGCTGCCGTCGCATAGCCGAAGCGCAGGAACATAAACGCGTTTTTCCAGACCTCCAGGCCCAGCACGTGCGTGGCGTCCATCGGCCCGCCAAAGGTGAGCACGAAGATGTTTTCCATCGCCTTAAATCCGCCGATGAAAACGCCGAGCAGGTTGATGAGGATCAGCGGCTTGATGCCGGGAAGCGTGATTCTGAAGATCTTCTGAATCCAGTTTGCGCCATCCAAATCAGCGGCTTCGTAGCGCTCGGCGGGCACATTTTTCAGCGCGGCCAAATAGAGAATCGAGCCCGGGCCGGCACCCGCCCAGATGCCCGGCAGCACCACCGCCAGCATCGCGAGCTTTGGGTCGCCGAGCCAATCATAGGTGCGCGGCCACGGACCCAAATGGGCCCACTGCAACACCGGATTGATGAGATGATCCATCAGCGGCGCGACCATAGAATTCAGCAGCCCTTGCTCCGATTTGTCATACATTTGCCGCCAAAGTATGGCGATAACGATAGGGCTGGTCATCGCCGGAAGATAGAAAATCGTGCGGAAGAACACTTTGAATCGTGGGATTTCGTTCAGGGCAAGCGCGAGCAATATTGGGAGCAAAAAGCCAATCGCGATGGTCAAGCCGACATAGATAAAGCTGTTCGCCAGCGCCTTATAAAAAATCGGCGACGTAAAGACCTGAATGAAGTTGTCGAGCCCCACCCATTGCGCTGGTTTGGTGATTCGATAATCTTGAAAAGCGATCATGAGGCCGCGACCGATCGGATAGTACGACCAAACTGCCAAGCTGATTACGGCTGGCGCGAGGCAAATCGCGATGAACGTGTACACGCGCGTTCGGACCGAGCCCGCCGCCAAATGCTCCGTTGAAACCGATCTACTTCGCCAACCGCGCCAAATGAGCCAGCCGATGAACGGAATAAGTACGAGCAAAAAGCCAACCAAAATCCCCGCCGCCCAGGTTCGGAGTCGGCGCATTTCCTCGGGCGGTTTGTAGCCGATGAGCTTGTTGTTCATCTCCTGCTCGGCAAACGCCAAAATCTCTTTTGCAGGCGTTCCGGGCTCCAGGCGCGCCTTATCCAAAACGCCATCAAGCACGCTATAGACCTGCTGACAATTCTTGCCATAAGGCTCCGGATGGCCGGCCGAAAACAGCTCCTTGTTCGCGCGCACATAGCCCTGATCGACCTGGTCGGCGAAGTCCTTGAACCCGAATTTTTCAAGGTAAACCGGGTTCACCAGGTTCGCCATTCCGAGTTCGACAAACTTCACAGTGTTGATGCGTGCGGCTTCCTCTTCGGCGAAAAATCGGATGAACTTCCAACACGCCTCCACCTTGGCCGGGTCCTTGATTGCCGCATTGATCGCCCACATTCCGGCGTTGATCTCGTTGCTCGGTCCAGCGGGTCCGGCGGGCATCGCGGCAACACCGACCAACTGCACTGGCAGGTCATTCGCGGTCGCTAGCGCCACGTCGTTGGTATACGCAAACCACATCGCCGCCTTGCCCATCTTTACGTCGCTGACAAAATCGCTGCTGATCTTGGCGACCGGACCATAGGTCTTGCCGTCCTTCCCCTTCCAAGTTTCGTTCACCAGCCGACGGAAAAATTCGACCGCCTTGATTCCTGCTTCAGAATTGATCGCGCTTCGCCAGTTACCCGCCTCATCTTTACGAACGATTTCGCCACCAGCTTGATAAACAAAATTGCTGAAATGGTAGCCCGGCGGCATGCTGAACACGAAAGCGGCGCGATTTGGATCGCGCTCTGTCAGCTTTCGGCCCGCCGCGATGAAGTCTTCCCAAGTTCGCGGAGGATTCTCCGGATCAAGGCCAGCATCCAGAAAGAAATCCTTGCGAAAATACAGCCCCAGCGCCACATGGAAGAACGGAATTGCATATATTTTTCCGTTAAAGCTAGACAAAACGTTGCGAATTATAGGGCCCGTCCGGTCCATGATGTGCGGGCTTTTTGCGATCAAGTCATCCAGCGGCCGAGTGAACCCCTGATCGATGTAGTTGTAATACTGCCGCAAGTTGACATAGAAGACATCAGGTGCGTTCGCGCCCGCCATCGACATCAGAAACAAGTTGTCAGCTTGGGCTCCGACCAGGTCCAGCCCGCCAGCATTTGTGATTCGAATGTCCGGGTTTTGACGCTGGAATTCATCAAAAACGGCGCGACGGGCGATGCTTCGCGGGTCGGTCGCCTCCTTTGCGGGAATGCCGTAGCCCGGGCCAGCCATCATGCGAATCGTCAGCGGATCGGCAAGGCATAGCGCCGCCATCACCATCGCAATAATGATCGACAAAATTCGCATGCGCGATAGCATACACCGCGCGTCAACCCATTCGGAGCTAGATGCGATTATTGAACTACGCCCCTGCCGGCAACCGTCATTTCTTTGACCGATGCGCGACAAAAGCGCCGATTTTGCTTTCTGCATGCGCAACAATGGTCAAGAGCCTGGAACGATGAACAAGAAAATCTCGCCTTGGAAAATTCTGATTTCGATACTTGCAGTTGGCGCCTTTGCTGGCGGCGCGGCGTACTTGTCCGCGTCGGGATTTTGGATTTACCACGACGACTCTTCCATGTTGGAATCCACCATTAAAGTGGCGAAAGCTAGCGGATATCCAATGAGCCTAGAGGAAGCAATCGGACCAATCAACAACTCACAAGAAATTCAGCGGCTCCAAAAAGTGCTTTCGGCTCAAATGGCGGCGATCAAATCAACGCTCGCCAAGCTTCCAAAAAGAATGCGCCTGCCTCACGAAACAGCATTTCCGCGAAGCTCGCGCGCCACCGCAGTGCCCGAAAATGTTCGGTGGATGATCGAGAATGCTGGCCCCCAAATTGACGCAGCAACCGCGACCATGCTCAAGATTGGACGGTCATTTCTCATCACTTCGGACCTGGAAACTGCAATGTTTCGAGGCTTTGATAACGTTGATCCAGTCAAAACCC
>CAYRAX010000059.1:0-14012 GCA_964422285.1 uncultured Chthonomonas sp. | reverse complement strand
GTCCAAGCCGGGCGACTCGTAGATATCGAGGTATCGCACTTCCGGTTGCTTTGAACTGCCGGGCGGCATCGGATTGAGCGAGCTGCCCCTAAAAAACGCCACCTTGATGTATTTGGTATAGCAATGCAGGCTCAAAAACCACCCTTGGCCTTCGACGCCAAAAAATGGCGAATTCCATTTCACTGCTTTTTGCACTGATGGCACCACTTGCAAAATAATTTCGTCAATTCGCCGGCCGACCGCGCTTTTCCAGCCAGGCATGGCGGCAATGTACGCCTGTACTGGGGCGTCGCCTTCGCCCTTGGGGATCTGCGGATTTCCACCAGACAGCAACTTAGGATTTTCTTCGCTCATTTAACGGCCGCCGCCGCTGCTACCAGCGCGATGAACGCTTGTTCGTCGATTTTCTCACCCTCGCGAATGTCGATCGCTCGCCGGGCGTTGCCGTCCAGACTAGCGTTGAAAATTCCTGTGGGGTCGGGCACCTTGGCCCCTTTCGCGAAGGTCAATTTCACTTTGTCTTTGTATGATTCGCCCGTGCAAATGATGCCGTTGAGCTCCCAAACGGGTACGCCGCTGGGGTTCGAAGGCTTCTGCCATTTGACCGTTTCGATCACACCCGGCACGGCCTGCAAAATCATTGCGCGCAAGTGGGCAAGAGTTGCGCCGCGCCAATCGCCCAACTCAGCGATAATGGCATCAATCTTGGCGGAACCCTCCTGATCGTGTCCTCTGCGTTGAGTACTCAATTTCTTTAACCTTCACTGAAGACGATACCTTGTGACAGGTGCTGACGTTGCAAAAATTGGCATCAACAATTGACCTTTTGCATCGCCAGCACAGGAAAATGCAGGCATAAATACGGGAATCAGTGTGCGCGTCTTATTTATATTACATTATTGTTATATAATATTATTGTTATGCTTGATTTTGACTCAGCATTTTCGGCGCTTGCGGACCCGACACGGCGGGCGATCGTCATGCAGCTTTGCCACGGCGAAGCGACGGTGATGGAACTCGCGAAGCCGCACAAGATCAGCCAGCCGGCGATCTCGCGGCATCTCGCGGTGCTAGAAAGGGCGGGGCTCATTCACCGGCGGATTGATCGGTCGCGACGCCCTTGCCGCTTGGTGCCTGGCGTACTGAATGAACTCAACGCATGGATCAACATGGTCCGAAACGCGCTGGAGTCAAATTATGCGCGGCTCGACCAAATCTTATTGGAACAAAAGGACAACACATGAATACTTTGCAATACAAACTCGAAGGCGATACGCACGTCGTTTTCACTCGAAAATTCTCTGCCACTCCTGCCCAAGTCTATGCGGCCCACATTGACCCCGAAATCGTGCGGCGGTGGATGCTCGGCCCCGATGGTTGGTCGATGCCGGTGTGCGAAATGGATGTTCGGCCCGGCGGTAAGTACCATTATCGTTGGGAAAATCCGGATCAAGGCGCATTTGATGCGTACGGTACTTTTCTGGAACTCGAAGCACCGAACCGCATGGTGATGGTCGAGATCATGCATCTGCCGGACCCGACTCCTGAAAATCACGTGGAAATTCAATTTGACCCAACGCCAGAAGGCACGCTGATGACGATGCGAATGACCGTTCCAAGCTCGGAAATCCGCGCCATGATGCTGGAAACTGGCATGGCCGACGGCATGGAAAAGAGCTTCGCGCGGCTTGAATCGATCAGCTTCGGTGCACAGCAAGTCAGCTAAAACCTGCGTTTCGCCTAATAAAACTGTACTGAGCCCGCTCGTCAATCTCTGACAATATTGCGGGCTCAATACAAAGAAAGTTGCAATATAGTGTCTAGCGTCTTTGCGACGCAAAAGCACCGACCTAACGGATAGGGCACCAATTGGGGCGCCCTACCGTGGAGAGGAGTCATGATTTTTTCGACATTACGTCTTTGATCCAAGCCTTCATTTGGTCGCTGAACGCCATATTAAACGTGCCGCGCGGCCAATTCACCTGGCTCTCCTTCTCGGTGGGCCACTTGTTAAAAAGGTGATCGGACGAAGCGATGCTCGCAAACACCGCGCGCCCTGGGTTGGCCTTGTTCACTGCGTCAGCGATCAACTCATGATCCGAATCGTAAGTCACAAAATCGCTATAGCCGCGCGCCGAAAACACGTACGATTTGCACTTGGACCAGTATTTTGCAAAGTTGATTTCGGCCAACTGAGCCCAGAATTTCGGAGTTTTGCCGTTGAAATAGCCACCCGGCAAAAATGAGTCCACGTAAGTCGCGAGTTCAGGATGTTCCTTTTTCACCTGCTCAGCGGTTTTTCCTTCATAGAAGACCTGCGCCATCACTCGTGCGCCGAGCCGAACCGTGTCATCGACCTGTTCGAGACTTGCGCCAGCGAGCAAATTCTGCGTCCTCAGCGTGTCCAACAGATATTCGGTCCACGTTCGAGCAGCGGTGCCATAAACCGCGATCCCTTTCACCGGACTTTCGTCGGCAATCATCGGCCCGAATGCGCCGCCCATGCTGTGCCCAAAAATGAAAATATTATCTAAGTCGACCTCAGGCATATCTTTCAGTTGCTTCAGCGTTTGGCGATAAATATCCAATTCGGTGGTGTAGTCCAGCTCGGCAAATGGGCCACCTTCGCTGTCCCCAACGCCCGGCTTTTCAACACGAATGGTCACGAATCCACTCTTAGCAAAATCGGCCAGCATCGGGGCATTGATGCGGGTCAGGTCCGCGCCGCCTGCATCCAAAACGTAGTCATAAGAGATCGGCGAAAAACCTTGTATGAAGTAGAAACCAGGGTGCTTGCCGGGCTTTTTCGGCTTGGTGATGATGGTGCGCATTCTCTGGCCGTTGCTTAGAAC
Organism: uncultured Chthonomonas sp.; assembly: GCA_964422285.1. GTDB lineage: Bacteria > Armatimonadota > Fimbriimonadia > Fimbriimonadales > Fimbriimonadaceae > UBA2391. The sequence goes on along the minus strand of CAYRAX010000059.1, from coordinate 11,160 downwards.
GTGGCTATACACGACTTCGTAGTCGGCGGTTCCGGGATCGCGCTTTCGTTCAACCATCGTAGACTTGATTTCAATCTTTTGTCCGTCGCGAATCAAAGTAAAAGTCACATCCGATCCGGACGGGATTCCGCGGACAAGTTCGCCCGCTGTGGTGGGGGCGACCGGCTTTCCGTTCATGGTCACCAAAACGTCACCAGACTTTAAACCCGCTTTTTCTGCGGTGTAACCGGCGACCGTAGACCCCACCATCGCGCCTTCGCCTTGATTCAGGTTGTTCTTGGTGCGGATGTCTTCGGGAACGGGGGAAAGCTGCGCACCAAGCACGCCGCGGCGGGGAAGCGGATTGGTCATTTTTTCCGGAGCGAGCCCGACGCTCGGCCCCGACTGGGATGCATTTTGAAGAATTGGCGCGGCGGATGCGTTTCCGAGCACCAAAGAGGCGAGAAGAGTTGTCGTTGTCAGCATGGTCGTAGTATTATTACAAATTGTAATACTAATCCGCAACACCAAGAGTTTCAACAATTTGATATGATTATCGCGTCGAGGCTAAAAATGGGTCGAAAAAACCGCAACAATGGCATGGGTCGAAAATTATCGACGATAGAATTGACTGTCCTGGGTTTGGCATGGTCGAATGGACCATGCACCACCTACGTGCTGATGAAGGAGCTGAGTTCGGCTGGCTCAACCTACTATCGCTCGCGCGCCGGAACGACCTATTCCGTGGTCAAGCGGTTAACCACATTCGGCTTTTTGGAGGTCCACGATGAGCAAATTTCAATCAGCGAAGAGGGAATTGCTGCACTCAAACGATGGATTCGGCCCCCAATCCCGGAACCCGACGTCGCCTACTCCGCCGACCTAGTGCGGCTGAGGTTTTACTATTTGGGCCTGCTCAGCGTGCGCGAACGCAAAGAGTTTATTGACGATGCCCTATCTGAACTGCGGCGCCATCTGGTCAAAGTTGAATGGATGGTCCACGAAAGCGAGCGCATCGGAGACTATTTCGGAATGCTCGCGCTGGCAAACGCTGTATTGGAAACTCGCGCGCGGATCGAGTGGCTGGAGATGGTTGCGCCGCTCGCTCTGGAACCCATCGCCGATCAAAAAGCGTGGGCAAAGTCCGTTTTCGAATTGCTCAATCGCCCACGATAGCCATCCTTGCATTTGGTACAATTCTGGGCGATGTGGACTCTGCTTCGAGCCAAAGTTCGGACAGCACTTATGCACGTGTTGCCTATTGCTTTGGTTGTACTTGTCGCGATTCCACAAACTCCTCTCACGCCAAAAGGCCGGCATTGTCCGACCGCGCCAGTGCAAACCGTTACCAAAAGCTCTGATTCGGGCCTTACCGTACGCGCTCCGCGACAGGGCGAGCGCGACTTCAAGCAGTGCTGTTGCGCTGAAGAGAGGCGCGACCAAACTCGATGCGAAGCGACAAACATAGCGGTAACGCTTGGCATGCCGTTTGGAAATCTGAATTGTTATTCTCTCGCAGGCGTGCCACCCGATAGCACAAGGTTTATAGATCCCGAAGATCCCCATCGCACGCGAAATCATGCGCCCGAATCTCCGCCTCCGCGCTAAAGTTCGGCGATCTGGCAGTTTTCGCATCTTCGCGCCCGGTAGCTTATTCTGGGCGCACCGACTCCATTTGATAGGGAATTTCAACATGAAAAATCGAATTATTGTAAGCGCTGTTTGCCTCGCCATGGCGGCGGTTTTGACTCCGGCACTGGCCCAACACGATCATCCGCACAACAAGGACGCCAACGGAAAGGACGCCGGTCACTACACCGAAAAGTCAACCGTCAAGCAAGCAGGCACGCTGATCGGCTCGAAGGCTCCGAGCTTCAACACCGTTGACAGCGATGGAAAGCCCGTAACGCTGACGTCGCTGCTGAACAAGCCAACTTTGATCGTGTTCATCGCAAAGGAATGCCCATGCTGCAAGAGCGGCAAGCCATACATCGACCGCATCTACAACTACTATCACGACGTGGCAAACGTGGTCGGCATCGTTTATGGCGGCAAGGACGACGCCAACGAATGGTCGAAAGCAGTGACTCCACAATTCACCGTTTTGGCCGATCCGGATGGCAAAATCGCAAAGGCTTACAAGGCAAAAGCTAGCCTCGCGACGCGGCTGGTCGGAAAGAATGGCAAAATTTTGAAGAGCTACGCAGGCTATTCGGCTTCGATGCTCAAGGAAGTCACCGCCACGATCGCAAAGCTGGGCGGCATCAAAGACCGAAAGATGATGACGAATCCAGCACCGAAGGAAATTACTTCTGGCTGCGATCTAGGACCGAGCAAGTAAGTTCAAACGATTGAATGGGCGAGCCAAGATCGGTTCGCCCATTCGTGCTTTCTGGGCTATGCTCTTGCATCATGAGTGGTTTTGATTGCCGCGAATTTGATAGTTCGACTTGGGATTCCTTCGCGCAACTTGTCGAAAAGAACAACGGTATTTGGGGCGGATGCTGGTGCATGGCGTTCCACGATGAGGGCATCGGCAAACACAAGACAGCCGCGCAAAACCGACAAGAAAAGCAGTGCCGAGTTGAATCGGGTCGCGCCCACGCCGCTCTTGTCTTCGTTGGCGACGAGCTCGCTGGCTGGTGCCAATATGGACGAAGCGACGAAGTTTGTCTCAAACATAAATTCAAACGCACGTACTATCAGGGCATGGACGAGGAGCCCGATTGGCGGATCACCTGCTTCTTTGTTGATCGGCGACACCGCGGCACGGGAGTGGCTTCGGCCGCACTTGCGCACGCGCTTGCACTGATCGCACGCGACGGCGGCGGCCTCGTAGAAGCTTATCCTGAAGAGATCGGCGCGCGGCAACTCAACAATAGCTTTATTTATCTCGGGACAACTGGCATGTTTGAAAAGCGCGGATTCGAACGATTGCGCCAAGTGGCAAAACACCATTGGGTGATGACCAAACGGGTCGAACCCATAGGCTAATTCACCACTTCGTGGGATCTGACCCGCGCCAGGTGCCCCGAGCGTGCAAATATTTGAACCGCGTGAACGAAGTGCGATCTGCGTTTGGAGCCTCGCGGTGCGACTTCACCAGATCCCGGTGCAACCCTGGACCATATGCGAAATTGCGCATGGATTCAAAGTTCTTCCACAAGGTCACTGTAATGCCATCCCATGTGCTGATGCCGCCGGGCAAAAAGAAAGTTTGCTGCGAGTGCAGTCCTTGCACGCCCGTCATTCCCATTCGTACGGCCGCGACTCCGCTACCAAACGTCTGCACGCGCTCCATATCAGGGTTCTCATTCCAACCCGCACTCGTGACAACGAGCATCGCCTCATCTGGCTCTTGCGAGTTTCCGCCGACATCAAAAATCTGCCCAGGATTCGACTGATTCAAGAAGTTGCATTCGCCAAAGTGGCGCACGGGAAGTAAGACTGCTGAAAACTGCTCCAAAGCGCCTGCGAATGGCGAGGGCAAATCAAGCGCTTCGCACGCTGCCGCTTCCGAGACGTGCAGCCCATAAAGCGCCAAAACGAACGCAGTGTTGGAAATCGCGGTAGTATTCGCGGACCGAGTATCGCACGCCAATTGATAAAATAGTGTTTCGGGATTACTGGGGCGGTGGGTCAATTCGACACTCGTCGCGGAATCAAACCTTGCGAGGGTCAGGGAAGCGTGTGTAGCGCGGTGCATGGCAGAAATTTTAGCCGAATGGTGACGCAATGGATATTCAGCAAATGCTTCTTGACTCATGGGACCGACAGGCTCGGATCGTTTTCTCCGTCGCCGAGCTCGTCACGGAACAAAACAAGGACACCAAGCCCACGCCGGACGGCATGCCGCTGTACGAGCAGCTCGCCCACATTCACAGCGTTCGCCGTTACTGGCTTTCAGAACTGGATTCAGAGGTCGCGGAGAACCTGCCCGCGTCCTATCTTGGCGGCTGGAAAGACCCGATCAACGACCTGCCGAAGCTAAACGAAATGCTCAAGCTGAGCGCAAGTGCGGTTCACAGTTGTTTGGAAACCGCACTTTCTTCGAACGGCACAACATGGGGCGCGTACGACAATCCGGTCCTGTATCTGCAACACATGATATGGCACGAAGGCTGGCACGTCGGCCAGATCTTCCAGGCTTTGCGAGCTTGCTGCGAAGCACCAACCGGGGAGTGGGAAGAGCAGCATGTCTGGGGCGAATGGCGAACTGAAAGCTGGTAAGCCTATTTGATTCCAGCGCGCACAATAGCGAGTATTTCGGTTTCCTGACTTATTGCAGATTCAACCATCGCCGCCGCTTGGGCAAGTGCGCTGTTCACGAATTCGGCATCCTTGAGACTGCCTGCATTGATTCGAACGTTTAGGTCGGCGCCAAGGACGGCGGATCGTAGCGCTATGGCTCCCACTCCCGCGTCTGAAATGGAATTGGGGTTACCGATTTCCGCCATGGCTTTTGCCACCGCCATCGCCTCCAGCGCAACGCTCATGACGGTGAGGGGAATCTCGATTGCCCGCTTGGTGGCGGCTTGAATCGCAGCAGATCGAGCGGCCTTTTCGGAATCCGAACCTTTTGGCAACCCAAAAGCCGCCATAATCGCGTTAAAGGCGTCGGTATCTTCGTCGATGAGTTGGGTGAGTTTGTTTTGCAGTTTCTTGCCCTTGTCGGCCCAATCCGAAAACTCCTGCCAGCGATCATCCCACCCGCGTTTGTGGCTAGAAAGGTTGGCTACCATGGTCGCAAGGGCGGCTCCCATCGCGCCCATCGCAGCCGCTACCGACCCGCCGCCGGGCGCTGGCGATTCTGACGCCGTTTCCTCGACAAAATTCGCCAGCGTGAGATCAACCAATTGCCGCCCCTGGCCCTCGCGCATGGCGTATTCGATCACCTTTTTTTGTGGGTCAAAGGGGGCCAATTGATCGAGGCCCATGGAGGTCACGGCGATCTTGATTAGTTCGGCATCCGAAACACCCGTCGACCGCTGCTGCTTATGCAAAAAATACCGCCCAGCATCGAGCAACGACTGCAAGGGAAGTAGGCCGACGAGCTCCGAGCCAGTCACTCGCATACCGCGCGCCTCTGCTTTTTGGCACGCTGTATCGAAAACCACGTGCAAAGGCGTCTCGCGAATGTTTGTCAAATTGATCGAAACTTGCGCGAGACCATACTCCTCGATGAACCAACCAATCGCCTTAACATGCTTCAGCGCGCCGGGTTCGCAGACCGCATTTCCGCTCGAATCCTTAACGATTTCACCCGAAACGGGGTCGCCAGTTCGCTTGATGCGCCCCTTTTCGCGGATGTCAAAAGCGACCGAATTCGCCCGCCGGGTTGACGTTGTGTTGAGGTTGACGTTGTAAGCAATGAGAAAATCGCGCGCACCAACCGCGGTCGCGCCCGAGCGCGCGTTGAATGAGGCAGGACCAAAATCCGGTGCCCATTGAGCGTCTTTTAGTTTGGCTGCCAAACCTTCATACTCTCCGGCGCGTACGACGCTGAGGTTTTCGCGCTCGGGTCGGGTCGCCGCGTATCCGTAGCAATAAATGGTCAATCCCACTTCGCTGGCGAGCCGCGCCGCGAGCTTTCGAGCGATCTCGACCGCCTCGTCCATCGTGCAATTTGCAACGGGGATGATTGGGCAAACATCAAGCGCGCCAAAGCGAGGGTGCTCGCCCAAGTGCCTCGACATGTCGATGAGTTCAGCCGCGACCTTTGCCGCCGCGATCGCCGCATTCGTCACCGGTTCCGGCTCGCCGACAAACGAATAAACCGTTCGATTGGTGGAGAACCCCGGGTCAACGTCGAGCAATTTGACGCCATCTGTGGATCGAATGGCGCTCGCTATTGCTTCGATTACCGAATGGTTTCTTCCTTCGGAAAAGTTGGGAACGCATTCGACGAGCTGCTTAGCCAACTTTCACTCCAAGCTTTTGCACCACTGCGTCGCCGAATTCCGAGGTCGAAACCAGGCGCGTTCCGTTGGTGAAAATATCCGCCGTGCGCAATCCATCGTTCAATGCCGATTCAACCGCCGACTCGATTCGATCCGCGTTCTCGCCATCGTCCAACGACGTTCGAACGAGCATCGCCGCGCTCAAAATTGTTGCGATCGGATTGGCGCGCCCTTGGCCAGCTATGTCGGGAGCCGAACCATGTGCAGGTTCATACAGGCCAAATGATCGGCCATCTTTGCTTCCGCTCAGCGACGCAGACGGCAACAGCCCCAACGATCCAGTCAACACGGAAGCTTCATCTGAAAGGATGTCGCCGAACATATTTTCGGTCAAGATGACGTCAAATTGCTGCGGATCCCGAATGAGTTGCATCGCGCAATTGTCGACCAGCATGTGGGTGACTTTGATCTCAGGATGCGCCTTCGATTTTTCGTCGACAACCTCGCGCCAAAGCCGACTGGTTTCCAAAACATTTTGCTTATCAACGCTGGTCACGTGGCGCGACCGCGACCGGGCCAACGCGAAAGCAACATCTGTAATGCGCTCGACTTCGCCGCGAGAGTAAACACAAGTGTCGATCGCGACCGATCCGTTTTCGCGACGCTCACGGGGCTTGCCAAAATAGATGCCGCCAGTAAGCTCGCGCACGACAACCAAATCAATGCGCCCGCCGGGATTCTTCAATGGGCACGCACTCAAAAGCGCATCAAAAACCTTCGCCGGCCGAACGTTTGCAAAAAGATTGAGTTCCGATCTGAGCTTGAGCAGGGCACCCACTTCGGGCCGGCTCGCGGGCGGCAAATGGTCCCATTTCGGCCCTCCCACCGCTCCTAAAAGTACGGCATCCGAAGATTTGCAGAGTTCCAAAGTCTCGTCGGGAAGCGGCACACCTGTAGCGTCGTAAGCGCATCCGCCGATCAACGCTTCATTCAACACCAAATCGGGTCGGGCGGCGCGCAAAACCTTGGCCGCCTCAGCGACGACTTCGGGACCGATTCCATCGCCTGGCAACACTGCAATTTGATTGGACATGATGAGATTATGCCCCGATGCCGACCCGCGCGTCAGGCGACCGCATGGGCGGAGTCGTCGTCGGCTGGCGCGATCTCGCGAACCGTATCCCACTTTTCCGATTTTTGAAAGACTTCGATCTCGGCCCGCGTGACGCACCGTCGAATCGCGCTCAAAAAATCATTGGATCCGCTGACCCGCTGCCGGAGTTCGCGAATTGGTGCCGCGTTCGGGTCGCCGAACTGAATCATCATTCGATATTCGCCGGCGTTGTCGGCGATCAGATGCTTCAACTTTTCAAGTTGTCCGGGCGTGGCCTGCCCGATTCTAAAGACGATGTAGCCTAAACTGGGGTCGTCCTCATCGTTTTCGGGCACCAGCGATTGCGCTTCCAGCGGCTGAATGTCTTCAACCCGAACTTCGATCGATTTTTCGCCACCAGCGCCCGGCCGCTCGCGATGACTGACCACGCCGCGCAGAGTGACAACGCGATCTTTCGCGATGTTCTGGCTAAGTTTTGCGTAGGTCGCGGGAAAAACGGTTCCTATCGCCTGGCCCGTAAAGTCCTCGATGGTCACGGTCGCCATCTTTTCGCCCCGACTCTTGGTGACAATCGTGCGCACGGCGGCCAAAACGCCCGCAAGTTTGACCTGCGCACCATCCTCGAGTTCTGCGACCGCGGCGCATTGGTGGGATGCCGCCGACTTGAGTTGAACCTCCAATCCCTTCAGCGGGTGATCGGAAACGTAGATCCCCATAACTTCTTTTTCGAAGCTCAGCGAAGTGGTTCGGTCCCATGGATTGACGTGCGGCAGATCAGGATGCTGCGCAGAAGCGCTATCGCCGCTTGCCTCGCCAAAGAGCGAATCTTGACCAGCGAGCTTGCTGCGCATACAAGCGTCCGCGTAGGAAAGCGCACCATCGAGGACGTTGTGCAATTTCGCCCGGTTGCGGTCGGTGCAGTCGAGCGCGCCCGCCTTGATCAGCGACTCCAGCGCGGTTCGATTGAGTCCGGCTGGTCTCACGCGCTCGCAAAATTCGTACAGGTGCTTAAATGGACCAGTCGCGCGCTCCAGCTTGATCGCTTCCACAAGATTTTCGCCGACGCCTTTGATCGCGGCAAGTCCAAATCGAATCGCCTGCGCCGTCTCGCCTTTACGTTCAAACCGCACAGTTTCGATGGTGAAATCGGCGTCGGAGCTGTTCACATCGGGCGGCAAAATCGAAATTTGCATGCGCCGGCATTCCTCAATGCACGCACTCACGCGGTCTTCTTTGTCGCGATAAACGGCGAGCAGCGCCGCCATGTATTCAACCGGATAATTCGCCTTCAGATATGCGGTTTGATAGGCGATGAGCGCGTAGCAGACCGCGTGGGCTTTGTTGAAAGCGTATCCAGCGAAGGGAAGGAGCAGCTCCCAAACGGCTTCGGCGACCTTGGCTGCGATGCCGTTCGCCGCGGTGCCCTCCATGAACTCCACGCGCATCGAGTCCATCGCCTTTTGATCTTTTTTGCCCATCGCTCGGCGCAGGATGTCGGCTTTTCCAAGCGTAAAACCCGCCAAAGCCTGCACCAATTTCAAAACCTGGTCTTGATAAACGATGACCCCATACGTTTCGGAAAGGATCGGCTCCATCCGCGGGTCTGGATAGACGATGTCGCGGCGCTTGAATTTGCAGTCCACAAAGCGCGGAATGTGTTCCATCGGACCCGGCCGATAGAGCGCGACCATGGCCGCCAATTCGCGAACATTCTGCGGCTTGAGCTCGACGATGTTGCGCTTCATGCCGCCCGATTCCAATTGGAACACGCCAACCGTGTCGCCGCGACCCAGCATGTCGTAAGTCTTTTGGTCATCAAGCGGGAACTGAAGCCAATCTAGGCGCGGCTGATCCGGGTGCGTTCGCGCGATGTTGTCCACCGCTTTGCTCAGCACGGTAAGGTTGCTCAGCCCCAAAAAGTCCATCTTGAGCAGTCCAATTTTCTCAAGAATCCCCATTTCGTAGGCCGTCACACTCTGGCCGTCGTTGCCACGATACAGCGGCACATAGTCCGTCAGCGGCTCACCAGATATGACCACGCCCGCCGCGTGAACTCCCGCATGCCGTGCGGTGCCTTCGATCTCGCGAGCGACCGAAACCAGACTCGCCACACGAGGCTCATTGTTGGCCATGAATCGAAACTCGGCCGATTCCTCCAGCGCGCGCTCCAGCGACATGCCTGGAACCGTAGGAATGGTTTTGCAAATCTTGTCAGTGTCCGAAGGCAGATAGCCCATGACACGCCCAGCATCTTTGATCGCCGCTTTTGCGCCCAAGGTACCAAAGGTGATGATCTGCGCCGTTTTTTCCTGCCCGAATCGGTCCACCACATAGCGAATGACCTCATCGCGCCGGGCATCCTCAAAGTCCATGTCCACATCGGGCATCGAGATGCGCTCTGGGTTCAAAAATCGCTCAAAGGTGAGGTCATATTCGAGCGGATCCACGTCCGTGATGCCGATGCAATAGCTGACCAACGACCCAGCCGCCGACCCGCGCACACCAAATGCAATGCCTTGCTGGCGCGCATATTGGGCGAACTCACGAACGAGAAGAAAATCGTCACCAAAGCCAGTTGTGTCGATGACGCCAAGCTCATAGTTCAGGCGCTCCATCGCTTGCTCGTCTGCGTTCGCAATTCGATCACGCAACCCATCGCAAGCCAATTTGTGCAAAAACGCCTTGGAGTCCATGCCGTCGGGCACATCTGGGCTCGGCATCGGCGCGCGCTTTTTGCCCAGCTCCAAGCTGCACATGTTGGCGATGTGCTGGGTATTGCTGATCGCTTCGGGGACGTCGCCAAAAAGCGATGCCATTTCCTCCGTGGACTTGAGATAAAACTCCTCTGTTTCAAACTTTAAGCGGCTTTTTTCTTCGACCAGTGCGCCGGTGCCGATGCACAGCAATACGTCGTGCGCGCTACTGCTTTCTTTGCAAAGGTAGTGGGAGTCGTTCGTGGCGATCAGCGGCAGATCCAGCTCCTTGGAAATGCGGATGAGGTCATCGCGGATTTGCGCTTGTTCCTTCAAGTGGTGATCTTGGAGCTCGACAAAATAGCAACCAGGATCAAAAATCTCTTTGTACATACCCGCCCGCCGCTGGGCTTCGTCATAGTCGCCGCGCAGCAGCAGCTGGTTGACTTCGCTGCCCAAGCAAGTCGTGGTGCCGATCAATCCGCTTGAGTGGGCGCGCAACAGCTCATGGTCAATGCGCGGCTTGTAGTAAAAGCCTTCGAGCGCCGCGATGCTATGGAGCTTGCAAAGGTTTCGATATCCCTCTTCATTGCGAGCCAAAAGCAGCAAGTGGTAGGTCTCGTTTTTCGCGTGCCCAGACTTTACGGCCAATCCGCCCGGCGCGACGTACGCTTCCATTCCGATGATCGGCTGGATGCCTTGGCGCATGCATTCGAAGTAGAACTCCATCGCCCCGAACATGACGCCATGATCCGTAATCGCCAGCGAGCGGTGGCCCATGGAAACTGCACGCGAAACCATATCAGGAATCTTGGTGGCCCCGTCCAATAGGCTGAACTCGCTGTGATTATGCAAATGGCAGAAATCGGTGCACATGGGAACGCGGATCGATGAGTATCCGCATCATATTTTGACGGACAAGGGCCAGCTTTTGGAGCGTCTAAATTTAGGCCGCTTGCTTGGCCTGAGATTTGGCCGCACCATACACGATGAACCGGTTTCGGCCCTCGTTTTTAGCCTGATAAAGTGCATAATCGGCTGCCGCGACGAGCGATGCGGCATCTGCCTGCACAATGTCGGTCGCCGAAACGCCGATGCTCGCGGTGATCCATCGACAAGCAAAAGTGGCCTCTTCGATTTCGCTTCGGATTCGTTCGGCGAATTGCGCTGCTTGGGTGGCGTTCGTGTTGGGCATGATGATCGCAAATTCCTCGCCACCATATCGCGCCACGTGGTCAGCCGCGCGAGCCGCTTGCGCCAAGATGATGGCCACCTTGATCAAGGCCGCATCACCGGCTTGGTGCCCATAGGTATCGTTGTAGTGCTTAAAGAAGTCGACATCAACCAGCAGGAGCGCGACATTGCGGCCAGTCTTCGTGAATGTGATGATCTCGTTTCGAAGCTGTTCTTGAAACGCACCGTGGTTAGGCAGCCCGGTCATGGCGTCCGTCGTCGCTTGACGGATCAGAATTTC
>CAYRAX010000058.1:0-14131 GCA_964422285.1 uncultured Chthonomonas sp. | reverse complement strand
TGGGATTCTTGGCGGGCCTACACTTCTGGTGGCCCAAAATGACCGGTCGGCTGTATCCAGAAGCAATAGCGAAATTCAACGCGATCATTGTTTTCGTTGGGTTTAACGTTACATTCCTTCCGCAATTCATCGTGGGCTACATGGGAATGCCGCGCCGATATCACTACTACTATCTGAACCCCGAATTCCAGATTTGGCACATCATGTCCACCGCCGGATCAAGCGTCCTCGCGGTCGGGTTCATCGTGCCGTTCTTCTACTTGGCTTGGTCCTGGTTCAAAGGTCCACGGGCGAGTGCTAACCCATGGGGCGCCAAAGGGTTGGAATGGGAAATGGATTCACCGCCTTGCACCCACAACTTCCATAGCATTCCGGTGGTGACTGGCGAAGTTTACGAGTACGACGCCCAGGCGGAAGAACTGGTCGCCGAGCGCGAACGGGAATTGTCGCACGCTGGCAAGGAGGTCGAATAAATGTCCGCTCACGCAAAGGTTCGAGTTCCGGCTGGTGAGCCCGGAGCCGTGTATGAACAGTACGAAACGCTAGAGCAACAGAACGAATCCTATATCCTGGGAATGTGGACATTCCTGGTTACGGAAATCATGTTCTTTGGTGCGTTGTTTGTGACTTACGCGCTCTATCGCTGGAAGTACCAACCCATATGGTACGAGTTGCATAAGGATCTCAACGTCGCCATGGGCGCGACAAATACTACGATTCTGCTGGCAAGCTCGTTCAGCGTCGCCTTGGCTGTGTATTTCGCTCAACGCGGCAAGAAGATGAATGTGATTGCCGCGCTTGGATTTACGAATTTGTGCGCGTTCGGATTCTTGGTCATCAAATACTTCGAATATAGCCACAAGATTCACGCCGGACACTTGCCAACCCTCGGGTTCCGCTGGAACGATCCCGCCACCGCGGGCCCGGCTGAGCTATTCTATTCGCTGTACTTTGCAATGACCGGCTTGCACGGTATCCACGTCATCGTCGGCATCATCATTATCACCGCCATGATGATCATGGTTTGGCGCGATAGCAAGTACACCCGCAACGATTACATCACTTTGGAAATGGTCGGGCTGTATTGGCACTTCGTCGACCTGGTCTGGATCTTCCTGTTCCCACTTTTCTATCTCATGCCCGGATAAGCCTATGTCAAATCACGCAACCTCTCACGCAGATGACCACGCGCACGAGCACCACGGTGCTTCGTTTGGCACGCTCTTGGCGACTTTTATTACGTTGCTCGTCCTCATGGTGATTACGGTCGGCGCGGCACTGATCCCTTCGATCAATCACAACAGCTACTTAGCAAACACGATCAATTTGGGCGTCGCTTCAATCAAGGCCACCCTTGTCGTGATGATTTTCATGGGCGCAAAATACAGCTCCAAGCTCGTACAACTCTGGGTACTCGCTGGTTTTGTTTGGTTCTTCACCATGTTCATCCTATTCACCGACTATTTCAGCCGCCGATTTGAGCCGGTTGTCGGTTGGGAAAAGGATGCGCCAACTGGCATGCGCCGGTTTAAGGAAGAAACGTCGCCAGAGACGATTGCACCTGGTAGCAAGAAGATCGGCACTGTTCCGCGCTATTGATTCGTCAAGCGCCTAAGTTCCGATTCTGCCCACCCGAGGATCTCTTCGGGTGGGCATTTTTCGACAAACTCCTTTGCTTCGCCAAATTCCGCGCTGACACCACCAAAACCCATCCGCGGTACCACGCGACCATAGGGCAGAATACGGGTCGTGCCAATAAGTCCTACGCACTGAACCGGTACCTTGGCCGAGCGTGCGATGAGCGACACGCCTGGCAGGAACGGCAACAGCTTGCCCGATTCGCTCAGCTCGCCTTCGGGGAAAATGCAAACGACCTTCCCCATCTGGAGCAAGTGTATTGCGTGCTTGAGTGATGCGCGGTCGGGTTCGCCGCGCCGCACCGGAAAAGCGCGCCACCACCGCAAGAACCACGCGATCGACGGCATCTCAAAAAGCTCGCTCTTCGAGATAAAGAAGACGTGCCGAGGACACGCCGCCTGCACGACGATTGGATCGAGATCGGAAATATGATTCGCTAGAAGCAGCAGGCCACCTGCTCGGGGCACGGCCCGTTTGTTGGCGTACCGAACTGGACCCAAAAAGAAAAGAAGTACCTTGCCGAGCCCATATACGACCGGAGCAAGCAACCGTTGAGAAACCGCCCGCTCAGTGGGCCAAGGAGAAGTGGTCAATGACATGGTTGATCGCGACAACGTAGGCCTCGTGCTCAAGCTCCAGGACTCGCGCCGCAAGAGTTTCCGGTGTGTCGTCAGGTAGCACTGGGCACCGTAACTGGTGAATGATCGGGCCCTCGTCGTAGCGCTCGTTGACCAAGTGGACCGTGCAGCCAGATTCGGCGTCTCCCGAATCAAGCACTGCCCGATGCACGTGCGCACCATACATGCCCTGACCGCCAAACTTGGGCAGCAACGCCGGGTGAATATTCAAAACGCGGTGCGGATAAGCGTCCAAGATGTTTTGGGGCAGAAGTCGCATGTATCCCGCCAAGCAAACCAGGTCAACCCGATGCTCTTTGAGCGCATCCAGCAACATGCGTTCGTAATCTGGCGCGGTGGTCGGCACGATTCTCGTGGCAACATGTTCAGCATCCGCGATTGCCAGCGCTGGCGAATCACGACCCGTCGATACGACAACGCCGACCGCGGCATGAAGTTTGCCGGCCCGGCTTTGTCTTATCAAATTTGCCATATTGGACCCGCGCCCCCGGTGACCCACTAATATGGCGAGCCGAGCCTGTCCGATCTTTGACACGCTCCTATTGTAGCCGACGACTAAAAGTCCCGGGACCAGCACCGCTCAAATACCGTTTTGGGACCAGTATTACTACTGGGATTTAGGGGGTATAGGCAACTTCGGCACGGAAATAGAGTTCAATAAGGTTGCGAGATCGCAAACGAATTGACTTTCGCGTGAGCGTGGACCTTCAATTGGAAGTTCCCCTCACTACTAAGCGAGAGAGGACACAAAACAGGTGCGGGTGAGGCGGAATTTTCTGCCTCCCCGCCCAATTATTGGGGCGGATGGGTCGCCTCCGCAAAAAATCGGGCGACCACAAAAGGAATTAGGCGATGGTGGGCACTTGGAAGCTCTATGGTGGTGATTCAATCCGGCTTATTGCGCCGGACGGCAGCGCCGTGCCTCTCGTCACGCAAAAGGTTGGTTTGGTAGCCTTGGTTTTGGCCAGAGCTGGTGGCGAGCACGTTTCTCGCGATGATCTAGCGATGATTGGTTGGCCGGATAAACCAGGTCCGCAAGCTAAGGTTAACCTGCGCCAAGCGCTCAAACACTTGCGGCGAGCCGTCAGCGATGAACATGCGCTGCAAATTGGATTGGACCACTGCGCCGCGCCGACCGAATATTGGTGGCTCGATCCCACCGCGCTGTCGGTGCCGCTGCCCCAAGCGCGCACCCGAACGTTTTCCGCGGTTCCGAACAGTCGATCAACGCTACTCGTTCGCCCAGAAATGGACGCCCTCATTTCGCTCGCGCGATTTACGTTCGATGCCGATCCCGTGAAGGTCGTCGATGTGCTACGCGCGGTGCCAATCTTGAGCGAGGATTTCGAGTTGGGCAAGCTCCACGGCATGCTGGAGACCATCGTGAAGACAATGTCTCCGTCGGCGCCGGAAGCAGGCTGGGCGCACTACTTCATGGGCTTGGCAGCGGCGTATAGTGGCTCCGCCGCCGACGCGCAGGCGCATTTTAGTTTGGCTGGCGAATACGGCGATCGAGGCGACGACCCTGTTCTCATGCTGCGCTCCGATTACCATGCGTCGCTGAATGCTTTGGTGATGGGCTCGCGAGACGAGCTATTGCAAAGCATGCGCCGTGGCGTGGCGGCCGCTTATCGAAATCCCGATCTGCCCGAAAGTGCGCGCATGATTCACGCACGGGCAACTGCGCACATCCATCTGGGCAAAACGGACCAAGGATTGCGCGAATATAACGAACTGCAGAGCGTTCCCACCGGGCGCCTTGCCGAGATCGATTGGGCGATTTTCCGGTCTCACGAAGCGCTATTCTTGGCCACCGCCGGTAAACCGCGATCAGCGGCGCGCATCTTGGAGGAATTGGCACCCTGCATCACTCGTTTGCAGCACACCCGCCTGCGCCTCACCTGCGAATATGTTCAGGCGGAGATTCTCCGCGCGCAATGCCAAAATGACCAAGCGGAAGTGGCCTTTGCCAGTGTGTTCCGGCAGTCCGACGAACTCGATTCGTTTGCCATGGAAATCTACAGCTTGGAGGGCCTCGCGGTGATCGCCAAGCGGCGAGGCGATAACGAATCATCAAGGCGGTTTTTGTCCGAAGCCGACGCCCTTCGACGGCGCGCGGGCATGGCGCTAACCTATTGGGACCGCGAGCGCCGAGCTGAGCTTTTCAACGGAGGACCAATCGGCTAAACTCTGGGCATGCGATTGGCCCTGTGCCGAATTTGTGAGCGTGCGGACCGACTCGCTTCGTCCGGGAACCCGGTGCTATTTGGGCTATTCAATCGCCTCATCGCGCAGCAACTTCCAACGCGTCTTGACGAATGTTGCCTAGCGATTGAATTCGAAAATGACCCCACCGAGCACCGGCGCAAGTTTCCCATTGAGGTTCGGTTGATTGACGAAGACGGCCACACATTGACCATTTGGAGGGCTCTTTTCGAATGTGGCGATGGCCCGCCCGGGACGCTTATGCGGTCCTTTCTCGTGGTGCCTATGCCGTGGGATGACCGCTTCGAATTCCAATCGGCGGGAAGCTACCGGCTGGACGTGGTCTATTCGCCGGACGAAGGAGACGAGCGAATCTTGGGTGGCGAGGTCTTGGTCGTCGCCGTCGGCACGCGACCCTATTAGGCTGCTTCGCCGTATTCAGCGATGAACATCACGAGGTCGGGATCAAACCTGCTGGGGTCCTGCACGAACTGGAGTCCTGCGCCTTCGATCATCGCATCGACGACCAGCGCGACCCGGGCCAAAACCGGGATCTCGTGACCAGCCAGGCCTAAGGGACCCGTTCCATCAAACCGTTCTTGAATGGCTTGCAGCGCAGACCAAATCGGGGCGATTTCCTCGGATTGCTTCATCCGCTGGACAAGCGCGACGTCGGCCGAATCCATGGCGTGCGCATAGGTTTGACCCAGGTGCAATAGCCCCAAAACCGCATCGGAATACACATGCGGCAGCCCGAGCCGCTCTATGAGAAAATCGATGAATGGCCTGGAAACGTGGCAGCGGTTTCGCGCCGCGGGCCGGTCTTGCTCGGCGACCCAATGATCTAGCGTGTTCGGCTCGTACACGTATCTCGTTCCGCCGTAGAGCTTCTGTCCGGCGTAGACCTTGATTCGGTTTCGGCCCTCGCGTTTGGCTTCATAAAGGGCAAGATCGGCGGCTCGCAAGGTGGTCGCACTATCGGTGCTGTGCATCGGAAACGACGCGATTCCCAGGCTGGCGGTGACCGGTCGTAGGTGGCCGGTGGCGGTGACCAGCCGAATCTCTTCGATGTGCTGGCGAATTCGCTCGGCGATCGGCGCGGCAGCGATGGCGTCGATGTGCGGCATGATGAGCGTAAATTCCTCGCCACCATAGCGCGCGGCAAGGTCATAATCGCGCACGCAATCGTTCAGGGCTTGGGCAACCATCCGCAGTGCCTGGTCGCCAAGATCGTGGCCTTCTTCCTCGTTGAAATTTCGGAAATTGTCCACGTCGAGCATGATGGCGGTGACGGGATGGCCCTTTCTAACCGCTTCGGAAAGGCTGCGCTGGAGATAATCCTGTAGCGCACGGTGGTTCGCGATGCCCGTGAGTGGGTCGTGGGTCGCTAGCCGCTGGACATTTTCAAATAGCAGTGCCGAGTTGAGCGCAAGCGATAGGTGCTCTGCCACAGTTGCTCGCACGCGATGGTGCACCGGGAATTTGGAGTCGCCGCGCCGGGCGATGCACTCCAAAACTCCCACCAACCGGTCGCTGACAACGAGGGGTACAACCTCAACCGCTCCGGGCTCCAGGTAGCAAAATTTCGCCTCTAATTGCTCGGTCAAGACGTGATCATGGACGGCGGTAAGGGCAACCGCCTGACCAGTTTTGGCTACGAATTCGGCAAGGCACGATCCCTCGCTCGCGGGGTCAATCTCCTTGACCAATTGGGCTCCATCGCGGGTCACGCCCACGCTGGCCCGCAACGTGAGCTTCAAGTCCTCTGGATTAGCGGCCCAAAGTAGCACGGCAGCCAGGTTCAATCCCGACGCGATTTCGTGCACAACCGTCGTCGCCAATGGGCTGACGGTCTGGTTGCTCGAAAGAACCTTACCAATTTGAGTCAGCAGGTGCGACGAAATTCCCGTGAGCGATGCATCATGACGGATCTTCTGCTCTTCGCCCGCTTCGGTCACGAGGAGCAGCGTAAACGGCCGATTGCCGGCGGTCATGGGTGAGACAAAGAACCGAAAGCCAGCCACGTAGCAAGTTCCTGTGTCCCCAACGATGGCGCTTTCAACCAGGCGCGCAATATCGGTGCTCATCAATGCTTGGCCCGGAGTTAGGGTCGGCACTCGGTGGGCGACGCCCCAAATGCGCTGGACCACGCCAAACGCGTCCACAATGGCCAGGCCCACCTTTTCGGGGTCCATTGAACCCACGACGGGCGGCACCATAGTTTCAACAACGGTGAGTTCGCCTTCAGACGACCTCAACTCGATGGGGAAGCCCTCGAAGGTATATCCGTCGTGCAACCTCATGCCGAGGTGCCGCAAGACTTCTTCGAGCTGATCAGAAAAGGATGGTTCGAGCACGTGCTAGTTAGATAATCGGGTTCGCCGGGTTGAATCCTAACGGACCAATTGCCGGAAAACTTGCCAAATTCAGGTGGTGCCGGGCGGGTAACTTCAGGGGGAATGCAACGTCATACCTTCGTGCCAACACTCAGATCGCTCCCTTGGATCGTCATTACCGCTATTTTGATGCTGTGCTCGGGTTGTGGCGGCGGGGGCGGCGATGCCCTGACCTTGGCAACGCTGACCTACACAACCGACTGGACAACGCGCAGCGATCCGGCTTCTGGTTCGGGGCAATCCCAATTGGTGGCGATTTATGACGCCAACGGCACCCAAGTTGCGAAAAAGTTGATCAATCGGAGCGATGGTTCGACGCTCAGTTTTGAGGGCATCGCGGCCAGCAACTATCTGATCGTCGCGGAGCTTTACGCGGGCGCCGACACCTCGGGTTCAAAACTGGGGTCGATACAGCGAATTGCCTACATTAGCGACTCGACGAGCTTTACTTCGGCGGTGGGTAGCGCGCCGACTTCGGTGGCGGTGACTGGATGGACGGCATCAATCGCGGTCGATCAAACCACGAATTTGTATGCCGCTGCAGTGGACGCAGCTGGGCGGAACGTTTTTGTTGAGGCAAACGCCTTCGATTGGGCGGCATTTGGCGGCGCGGCTAGCGTTGATGCCACGGGAATCGCGAAAGGTACAGCGGCGGGTAGCGGTAGCATTCGAGCCGCCCACCGCGCGAGTGGGGCACTCGGCTCATTCCCCATTGGCGTCACCGAAGCCTCGACCACCAACAGCAAGTGGACGGTGCTGGTCTACTTGAACGCGGCAAACGACCTTTACACCTATAGCACCACGAATGTGGACCAAATGGAGCGCGTGGGCGACGACAGCAACGTTCGATTCATCGTGCAATGGAAGCAATCCAAGGCCATATTCCCGAATTCAACTTTCGATGGCACTCGCCGGTATTTGGTGAAATCGAACACCGCGGCGGGAGTGCAAAGCGAGCTGATCCAAAACATGGGCACGTCGGTGGACATGGGCGCGCCAGCGACCTTGGCCGACTTCATCGCATGGGGCAAGCGCAACTATCCGGCTGACCGATACGCGCTCGTGATCTGGAACCATGGCTCGGGCTGGAGCCGAAAGGGCGAAGAATCCTCGCGATCGGTTTCTTATGATGACGAAACCGGCAACACGATTTACACATGGGAGCTCGATGGAGCACTCGCGAACCAGCACCTGGATATCATTGCTTTTGACGCGAGCCTGATGCAGATGATCGAAGTGGCATACGAAATTCGGTCGCATGCCGACTTCATTGCGGGCAGCGAAGAGAGCCCTCCCGGAGAAGGCTATCCGTACGATGCGGTCTTTCAAGGCTTTCGCAATACGCCCGATGCCTCGACTAAGGACCTCTCGAAAGGCTTCGTGACGGGCATGATCAACAACCCGGACTATGTTTCGCGCAAGATCACTCAGAGCGTTTTGGATACGACCAAGTTGCCGGGTGTCGCGACGGCCGTTGATAGCCTCGCGGATCAGCTGATCCAAAACCGCGCATCTGTGACGACTCCCTGGCAAAACGCGCGGGCGAACGCTCAGTCGTATAGCCCGTCGGCGACGCGATATTACCGCGACATCATCCATCTTTCGAACCTGTTGGCGGCGGAGGCTGGCACTCCTGCGCCAGTCGCAGCGGCCGCGAACCAGGTCGTAGCCGCGACCCAGGCGGCGATTGTTTGGAACGCGGCGAACGACAATTCCAAGAACAGCACGGGCATTTCGATTGACACGACTCCGGGCACGAGGTTTGCGGGCTCGCAAGCGGATTATCGGCTGATGAAATTCGGCATGGATACACGGTGGGATGACTGGCTTTTGCAGAGTCCGTAGGGCTCTGTTGGTCCGCTCACCTGATCCAGACTGTTATCCTTGATACTTGCGCGAACGGCGAAGCCCAACGACCAGTGCCCCGATTCCCAAAGCGAGCCAACTGGCTGGCTCGGGGACAGGTGTTGCGATGAAGCCCCGGAGTTTTCCACCTTTGAGTCCAAAGCCGCAGATCACCCCCGAATTGTTAATGTCCGCTGCAGATTGTAAGATCGACCAACCCTTAGCCTTGGCGTCGGAAATTTCGCCGAGAAACTCGCGGCGGCCGCGTTCGAAGATAAGTGCGCCTAACAGTTGGGGTGTGCCATTTTTCAGAAGCATGCTTACGCCAACGCCTGAATTATTAATGCTCCGAATCCATGTTAGATATCCTTCCTCGGCAGGGTATTGATAAACCTCGTCTCCCCTCATTGTCACCATGATATCATCGCGTTGCAGGGTCTTGGCGAAGCCGGCGATCCAGCCCGTATCCGAAATCGATGTCGGCCCTATCTCTTGAACCTTTGGGTGGGTCAACTCCCGCATCACACCGTTCTCCCAAATGAATCCACGGCGATATCGATTGGCATCCGACGCCGTCCCGATTACTTGGCCTCGGTTATTGATGTCATACGCATTGGAATATTGACCACCAAGAGTTCCAAGGTCAATGCGCTGGCCGTTGACGTAGATGCCCGCGTGTCTCCCCTCCTCGAAATTCGTCGAAGTCTTCGGGAATCCGCCAGCCCAAATCCCCGCATCGTTTATGGACGTCGGGTATATGGCGGTATCCTCTCTAAAAACTCCAACACTTTTGGTCCCCTTAAAAAGACGATTGGTTATGGGGGCATCGAAAGTTTTGTATTCCAGCGAGATCGCGTCCCCGTTGTTGTTCATCAACGCGGCGTAGCTTTCACCGATGTCTGCCGGAACCTCCATCTTTTTCATGACACCGTTTTGGTACATGTACGGCCGCGCGATGAACCTGCCGTCAGCCGTGGCGCCCACAATGTGCGTGAAAACGTCACCGTGATCATTGATGCGATTAGGCTGGATTTCGTAAACCGTAAACCCGGCGTCGGTTGGCATCGGAACGTCGTCGATTCGGTAGCGTATTTGTGCTTGGGCGGCACAGCCCGCCCAAGCACAAATCGAGGAAGAAAGCAGGAACTTTTTCATTCGTCACCCACCAAGTCGAAATTGTCACACACCGAGTGCGCCGCACCCAATCGAACAGTCACACGCTCCAATTTATGTCACTCTCCAAAGTAGCTGGGACACATGTCCCATGAAGAGCTTACCGGTAATTGACTTCA
The DNA here is from genome assembly GCA_964422285.1 of uncultured Chthonomonas sp. GTDB lineage: Bacteria > Armatimonadota > Fimbriimonadia > Fimbriimonadales > Fimbriimonadaceae > UBA2391. Next base: position 4,117 of record CAYRAX010000058.1, on the reverse strand, counting down.
TGATGAGCTGAACATCGTTGTTTGCTGGCCGCATAGCAACGAGACAAGCAATCGCACGGGGTACAGCGCGTGCCCCCATTCTGGTACACCATGAAGCATGAGCACGGTAGCCACTGGCGAAACACACGCGGTCATCTCGCAACTGATCCCGAACTTGCACCAATGGTCGGGTAGCGACCTGAAAGTCACATCCCCGGGGACCGGCGAAGTTCTCGCCGAACTGAAAGTCAACTCCAAAAAGGAAATCGAAACGATTATCGCGCAAGCCCAAAGCGCATTTTTGCAGTTGCGCGAAGTGCCAGGCCCCAAGCGCGGCGAACTCATCCGGCTCTATGGCGAGAAATTGCGTGAAAACAAGGAAGCCTTGGCCAAGCTCGTCACCTTGGAATGCGGCAAGATTTGGGAAGAAGGCCGCGGCGAAGTGCAGGAGATGATCGATATCTGTGACTTCGCGGTTGGCCTCAGTCGCCAGCTTTATGGCCTCACCATCGCCAGCGAACGGCCAAACCATGTGATGCAAGAAAACTGGCACCCGCTTGGCCCGGTCGGCATCATCAGCGCATTCAATTTTCCGGTGGCGGTTTGGGCGTGGAATGCCGCGCTCGCCATCGTTTGCGGCGATTCGTGCATCTGGAAGCCGAGCGAGAAAACGCCACTCACCGCGCTAGCATGCCAGCACCTGTTTGATGAAGTTTGCGCAAAATTTGATGGCGCGCCCAAAAACCTGAGCCAAGTGATGATTGGGTTTGCCGCCGAGGGCGAGCAGCTCGTCACCGACCACCGCGTGCCGCTGATCAGCGCGACCGGGAGCAGTCGCATGGGCCGAATTGTGGGGCAAAAAGTCGCCGAAAGATTCGGGCGCTCATTGCTGGAGCTGGGCGGTAACAACGCCATGATTATCGCGCCGAGCGCCGACCTCGACATCGCGATCCCGAGCATTTTGTTCGGCTCTGTCGGCACGGCCGGTCAGCGATGCACCAGCACACGGCGAGTGTTTGTGCATGCAAGCTTGATCGATAAAGTCTACGCAACGCTCAAATCTGCGTACCAACAAATCGGCGAATCGAAGGTAGGCGATCCGCTCGCGCCGGCAACGCTCGTAGGGCCGCTGATCGATGACCTAGCATTCAAAGGAATGCAGGACGCACTGGACCGAATTCGACCAGAAGCGAAAGAGATTGTGGGCGGCGAGCGAACGCGGCTCGATCTAGGCGAAGGCGCGTACTATGTCAAACCCGCGCTGGTGCGGCTGGAAAAGCACTCGTCTGTCATTCATTGCGAAACTTTCGCGCCGATTACCTACATCATGCCGTACGATTCGCTCGATGACGTGATGAAGGTCCACAACGAGGTTCCGCAAGGGCTGAGTTCTGCGATTATGACGACCGACGTTCGCGAGGCCGAGTACTTCAAGCGGCATAGCGATTGCGGCATCGCCAACGTAAACATTGGCACGAGCGGCGCCGAGATCGGTGGAGCCTTTGGCGGCGAAAAAGAGACCGGTGGCGGACGCGAATCGGGTTCGGACAGCTGGAAGGCCTACATGCGCCGCCAAACGAGCACAACCTACTTTGGTCGCGAAAAACCAGCACTAGCCCAAGGAATCAAATTCGACGTTTGATATAATGAGGCATGGCGACGGTTTCCAGCAAACAAGAATCCATAGCGCGTAACCCGGGCATGCCGCTCGATTTGGAATGGGTTGCCGCCTGCCGGGTCAACCGCAGCGCCACAGAACGCCGCGCCGCCACACTGGTCACTCGGCGCACCGTGAAAAAGGACTGGCAAGCCGGGTGGTTGCTCCATGCGGTCACTTGCACAGACCTGACCACGCTCGGCGGCGACGACACTCCCGGCACGGTGCAGCGTTTGTGCGTAAAGGCTCGACAGCCGGTTCGCGCCGATTTGTTGAGCGCGCTGGGATTTGAAGGCGAGCCGCTTCAAGTTGGCGCCGTGTGCGTTTATCATTCGTTCGTTGGTCTCGCCGCGAAGCTGTTGGAAGGAACGGGCATACCGGTCGCCGCAGTGGCCGCCGGATTTCCGCACGGTCTGAGCCCATTTCGCGAGCGTATTCACGAAATTCAAGCGAGCGTCGCGGCTGGCGCGAGAGAAATTGACATCGTCATCAATCGCCAGTTGGTGCTCAATAGTCAATGGCAAGAACTTTATGATGAGGTGCAGCAGTTCCGCGAGGCTTGCGGCGATGCGCATCTCAAGTCGATTTTGGCCACTGGCGAACTGGGAACGCTATCGAACGTCGCCAAAGCCAGCATGGTTTGCATGATGGCGGGCAGCGACTTTATTAAGACTTCCACGGGCAAGGAGACGGCGAACGCGACCTTGGCCTACGGATTAACCATGACTCGGTGCATTCGCCATTACGCCGAACGCACGGGATACAAGATTGGCTTCAAGCCTGCGGGCGGCATTCGAACCGCAAAGTCCGCGCTTGATTACATGATTTTGATGAAGGAGGAACTGGGTGATGCATGGCTTTCGCCGAACCTGTTCCGCCTCGGTGCTTCCGCGCTCATCAACGACATCGAGCGCCAACTTGAGCACCACGTGACGCAGCGCTACGCGGCGTCGTACAAACAGCCTTTGGGATAGAAAATGATTGTCGCCGCTCTTTGTGTTGTACTAATGTCGTCTCCGCCACGGCCTGATTTTGTGGAGAATTTTCGATTGCGTTTGCCGCGCTCGACGTGGGAATACGTTCTAAATGGCGGAACCGCGAGATGGAACGGTAAAGAGTTTCAGATGGTTAGTGACCCAAGCCAAACTGGGTTTCCGTGCATTTGGTCGCGACCGGAAGTACTACCTAAGAGCATTAACTTTACTGTTGAGATTTGCTACCGAATTCCAAAGGTCGGGCCATATGGAACTGGTGTATCAGTGGAAAGCCACGATGGAAAAACGTGTTATGCTCGCGTCCACGCGGACACGGCTCTAAATGGAGCGCTACTTGTGGCTGGTGACAATCATCAACGGGTCACGAACCCAGAAAAGTGGCATTTCTTAGTCGTCAGCAAGGAAGGTGGCAAGTGGGCAGTGAGCCATGACAATGACATTGTTAGCACGTTCACAAGGGATGATGTGGCATGCAAAATTGTCTTGGGAAATAATGCTGCGAATTTGAAGCCGTGGGATTTTTCGTCTTTAAGTCTTCAGCACGTAAAAGTGCAATATACAAAGTAGCTCTCCAATGACCGTAAAACAAGCATTTGAAACCCTGGAATATGGACCCGCTCCAGAATCCGCCGGACTAGCAAACGAATGGCTGGACGGGCACAAGCGCACATTTGGCGTCTACGTGAACGGTCAATGGACCTCGGTTGCCGAGACCTTTGCCACCTTTGCCCCCGCGACGGGAAAAGAGATCGCCCAAGTAGCGCAATGCGGATCTGAAATCGTGGATAAAGCGGTGGCGGCGGCGCGGGCAGCATTGCCAAAATGGCAGGCTCTGGGTGGGCCGGGCCGGGCAAAAGTGCTCTACGCATTGGCGCGCACGGTGCAACGTCACTCGCGATTGCTGGCCGTGGTCGAGTCGATGGACAATGGCAAGCCGATCCGCGAAAGCCGCGACCTCGATATCCCGCTGGTCGCGCGCCACTTTTACCACCACGCGGGTTGGGCGCAGTTGCTGGAATCAGAGTATCCCGATTATGAATCGGTCGGCGTTTGCGGCCAAATTATTCCGTGGAATTTTCCATTGCTGATGCTGGCTTGGAAGATCGCACCCGCGCTTGCCGCTGGCAACACGGTGGTGCTCAAACCTGCCGAATTCACGCCGCTGACCGCACTGCTTTTTGCTGAGCTATGCCATGCCGCGGGCGTTCCCAAGGGCGTCGTCAACATCATCACCGGCGACGGCGAAACTGGAAAGCACATTGTCAACCATCCCGACATCAACAAAATTGCGTTCACGGGCAGCACGGAAGTTGGCCGCATCATTCGTACGGCGACGGCGGGTTCGGGCAAGAAGCTGAGCTTGGAACTCGGTGGAAAATCACCGTATATCGTGTTCGAAGATGCGGACCTCGACGGCGCGATCGAAGGCCTCGTCGACGCGATCTGGTTCAACCAAGGACAGGTTTGCTGCGCTGGTTCGCGCTTG
>CAYRAX010000057.1:0-14313 GCA_964422285.1 uncultured Chthonomonas sp. | reverse complement strand
CGTGATTTTGAACACATGCGCACCAATTTTCGCTCGGTAGGTGCGGGTCAAATGGCTATTCGACTTGGTCGAAGACACAAGTTCAAACGCACTCAACTCACCCAGCGAGCCGAGCTGAGTATGTACTTGTTGCAACATCTCTTCCGAGATTGCCGCGCTGCATTCCGGCGACAACTTCGAGCGGTCTAGTTTTCCGGTCAGAACACCAGCAAACATCTCCCGGGCCTGGGCGGTCATCGCCAAATTGTCGTCCTTGATCGTTGCTTCTGGCTTTCGCTTCAAAGACGGATCAACCAACTCTGCAACCGCGGTGGCGTTCTCGCTGGGATTGGACATCTCCGAATTTGTGAGCACAATCACGGTCAGCCCCTTGCTCATCACTCGCATGATCTTGCAGGTGAAGCCGTTGATGCCGCCTCCGTGCTCGACATAGTTGATGCCATCGCGAGTCTCAACGCTCCATCCAAAGCCGTACTTTGTATCCGTCCCAAAAGGCAATTTGCAGGCGGTCCACATCCGTTGCAGGCTTGCCTTGGGCAGGATCTTGTCGGTGTAAAGCGCGGCGTCCCATTTCGCCAAATCCTCCACCGTGCTCTCCATGGAGCCCGCGGCAAACGGCCAATCCATGCTCAGATATAGGCAATTGGCATAGCCACCAGGCCCCCATTGGTAACCCTGTGCACGATTGGGAACGATCACGTTTTCGCCCGTAAAATAGGTATGCGACATGCCCAGCGGGGCGGTAATTCGCGCCTTAAGTGATTCGCCGAACAGGCGCTTGTCCAATTTTTCGATCACCATGCCGAGCAGCACGTAGCCCGAATTGTCGTAGCTCCAGTTTGTGCCTGGCTCAAAGTCCATCGGCACCTTGGCGACGGTGTCCAAAATTCCCATGGGCTTTGTGGGATTGCGGCTATGCTCAGCGAGGAAGTTCTTTTGATTCGTATAGCTGGGGATGCCGCTTGTATGGGTCAGCAGCTGCCGAATCGTAACTTTTCGCCAAGCCTCGGGTAGCGCGTCGACAAATTTCGATGCCGCATCGTCCAAGGAAAGCTTGCCTTCCCTTTCCATCTGCATGATGATCGTCGCCGTGAATTGTTTGGTCACGCTACCGATTCGGTAAACCGTTTTCGCGGTCGCAGGAACGCTGTTTTGCAAGTCGGCGAACCCATAACCCTTGGCAGAAACCAGCTTGCCGTCTTGGCAAACCGCGACCGAAATCCCCGGCGTATGCTTGGCCGCTACGACCCCTTTCAGGTACTCATCCACCGAGCGCGGCACTCCACTGGCGAAGCTAGAAAGGCCGGAAAGGCAAACAGCGATCGTAAGAAAAGCGCGTGAGAATTGCATTGCAAGATGTTACGCGCAATTGGCGTTCGTTGGTTCAAGCATCCTGAATTTTCTCCGCCAAACTCGGCCCCACGAGCCATTCAAACCAGAGATTTTTACTAGCCTCAAACTCGCAAACTTCGCATATAATGACCCCATGGAGCGTTTGCTCCTTTTTTTTACTGGGATAGGAAACAATGAGAATTCTTGGTGCGGTCGCTACAGCAGCGGCTATTTCTGCGTGCGCTCGTGCGCATGCTTCATTTGAATTGGTGATGGCAATCGCTTCAGACACCGACGCGATTGATCGTTTTGATGGCTCCACTGGCGCGTATCTAGGGTCTTTTGCGACAGGCCAAGCAACTGGCACGGCCATGACCATCGACCAATCGAAGGGAGTCTGCTACATTTCAAACTTCAACGCTGGATCAATCCAAGCTTGGGACTACAACACGGGGCAGTTTCTGAACGAATTTTCAACTTCGACATACGGGTCCGTGCGCGGCATCGCCATTGATAATTCTGGCAATCTACTGTTGGGCACTACTACCGGGATCCGGCGGATTAGCAGTACGAACTTTGCGCTACTTTCCACATTTGGAAATGTTGGAGTCACCTATACGGGTGTCGAGCAGGGCGCGGATGGGGCATACTTCGCGGTCAACATAACATCGGATGCGCTAGAAAGATACACCAGCGGTCAGGCCTTACAAAGTGCGGTAGGGTTGCCTCCGGGCGGTGGCACTTCGTTGCAGTGGCAAATTGCTATCGCTGGCACCCAAGGTTACGTAACGGACAATCTGACCTGTTTTAGGTTCAATACCACGGCCTCGGTCCCGGTGCTTGGCACAGGATACACTCCATCGCTCGTTGACATGCTCGGTATCGGGGTGGGGCACACCACTCGACGCTATGTTTCGGGAAAGCAATCAAATGTCGGAGCAATTCAAGCGTTCTCTGACCTTGGCACCTCGTTCACCACGCACATCAAGTTTGGTCGCGCTGGCATGGCGGCGGGTTCGCAGTATGGGTCATTGGCAGTAGTTGTTGCCCCAGAGCCAAGTTCGATTGCCGCGCTTTGTCTTGGAGGCTTGGCGCTCATGCGGCGTGCTCGACGAGCGGGATAGCACCGCAAATTTTAGCTTTGACACACAGCCCCACAGTTCTACCTCAATATGTTGAGGCGGAACTGTGGCTTTTTGCTCTATTGGTGCGTGGAGAACCGGAAGCGCTTGCCTACTTCTTGCGACGAAGGAACAGGGCCACCGCGCCGAAGCCGAGAGCGACGATTGATCCTGGTTCGGGTGCCGTCACGCGTAGGTTGTTGATGTAAACGTTGTTGCTTGCTCCGAAGCCCGCATTCACGTTCACCGCGGCGATCAACGTGGGAATCGTTGCTCCAGTTGGCTGAGCGGACGCCCAGACGCTGCTCGTGGCAAGCGACGTAACCGAAAAATTCCAGCCGCCCGTGCCATTCAAAACCAACTTCGCGTGCAATCCATCGGCGCTGAAAGGAAGACCCGAATCAACTTGGCCGGCACCCGTATCATAAAAATAGTTGGCTTGCCCGCCCGTGAACCCAAAGTGGTAGCCCGAACCTATCGAGAAATACACGGTCCGGCCCACGTCGATCCAGCCATTGTCGAAATCCAGTTCAACGATCCGTACGCCGGTCATAGGCACGGTGATGTTTCGATAAATTTGCGAAACACTGCCGCTGTTGGCGTAAAGGCCCCAGCTCTTGCCGGAGGAGTCAATGTTGCCACTGGCGCCGCCGCCATTTTGGCTGGAAGTGAATTGGAAGTTGCCTGCCGTGCCCGAGTTGGAATTGGGCAATGCAACCCACGGACCAAACCCATATCCGCCGTTAAGTCCGTCGACGTTACCGCCCGTGTAGACCGCGTCGTCGGCGCTGTCATACGCAATGAACGCATTGGCAACGCTCGTCGCTCCCGCTAAAATCGAAATTGCAACAATCTGAGCTAGATTTTTCAAGAAGTTCTCCTTGGAGCACGGTCCCCCAAAAAGGGCTCTGACTATACTCCTATTGCCCATTGTCGTAAAGTCGGCGAATTGTGACGCTCGCGCGGCGACGTGTCCGCAAGTGGGCCCCCCCATTTATGCCAACCGGGGGACCAACCGTAGCAAAATTGAGACGAACTAACCACAAAGCAGGGTGAGGCAAGCCCAAGCACGACAAAGCCAAGTCAACGACAATTGCAAGGCTTCGTATCCTCGCCCAGTTCCCTGCACTGCGCGCGAATGGCTGATGCTTGTGCCGAGTTCTGACACGGCTCCCTGCGCCCGAAATTACGGACCAAATACCAGCATTTTTATGGGATTATCGCCGGGGCCCTTGCATTTCTTGCGGCGGCATCTTATACTCAATACATCTTGCTGAATCGTTTCAGCATTTGTTTATCCGGAGGGGATATTAAATGAAAAACAAACTTGCACTCGTTGGCATGGCTGTGGTGGTTTGCTCCGCGGCACAAGCCAATCTTTTGGTAAACGGCAATCTCGACAAGACTTATCTGCAGAAGATCAACGACACTCTCTTTCTGCCCAAGCCCAAGAACTGGGTGAACGATGGATTTCGAGCCAATACCGGTGCTTACGAAGATGAAATGTCTTCCGAGCCTTGGGCTGGCCCTGCACCAACTCCAGTAACCACCGACGGCGCTGCCGGCGACGACTGGGCAGCCTTCTTCAAACCATTTAGCGGCAACGCGGCCGATGGTAAGGCAACTGGCCACCTGTATCAAGACGTTGCTGGTGTTGCTGGCAACACCTATGTATTGACGGGTTGGGCTGGCGCAGAGGCCAACGCACTGTTTGATGATGCCGATTATGCTCTCGACTTCGTTGACGCTTCGGGCGCAATCATTTCAACGTCCACCACCAGCTTGATGTCTGGCCTGTTCGTTGACATCGGTAACGTTCCGTTTGACTACAAGAAGTACTCGGTACAGGGCGTTGCTCCTGCAGGAACCAGCAAGGTTCGCGCACGAGTTTCCATGATTGGTGCGATGAGCAACCCACTCGGTGGCGGTCAAGCATTTGTCGCCGACGACTTCGAACTGAATGCAGTTCCTGAGCCCAGCACGTTCATCGCGCTCGGTATCGGTGCTGCTCTCGTTGCTCGAAAGCGACGCGCACGATAATTTCCTGTAAAGGAAAGTTAAACAACTTCTCTCTCGCTCGATTCATCGGGCGGGAGAGTTATTTTTGTCACCAGCGAGTGGTGACAAAAATTCAAGGGCAAGCCACCGTCCGCGGCTTGCCCTCAAACCAATTTTGACTGCGCTTTTATTAGCGACGCTTAACCCGCCGGGCAAAGATCAATGATCCCAACCCCATCGCGACCAAGCTCGACGGCTCGGGAACGATCTCAAAATTCGTCTCCATCGCGAAGCTGGAAGCCGATGTGTGGCGCTCCGCGAAAAAGACATCCAGAGAATAGCTCTTTCCGGTCGTCAAGCCCAGCGTGTCCAAATCGACCGAACCGCTAAGCGCGCCATGAACTCCGCCCAGGTCTACGACGAGTTTGTTGTTGATAAACACCCAAACGTCGTCATCACCGTTAAAGTGGAATGTTTGACCTGCCTTGTACACGAAACCGGCATTGATCGCAAACGTGAATGCGTAGTTGTGCGCCTGGCCCTGGTTGCCGTATCCAAGCCCGTCAATAGGAAAGAAGTCGCTGTTACTATAGGTGTAAACGCCTGGCACACCAGAATCCGTAAAGGTCAGCTTCACCGGAAGATTGATGTTCACATCGGTTACGTCTTGATACCACTGGTCAAACGTCGAAGCATCGGTGACGCCTCCGTAACCAGGCGCGCCAGCAAACTCCGGACGCTTTGTTGAAACATTAAGATCTGGCTTGACCATGCCGGTCGTGAAGCCGCTCAATGTCCATTCGAAATCCGGGTGCCCGCCATCGGTACCGCGCATGCGAAAATCGCGGGCGGAACCCCACAAGTCAAATGACCCTGCTTGGGCCATAACCGGCGCGATCGCCAGTAATACAATGAACTTTTTCATGTCCTCACCTCCATTTGAGCTAAAAATCTTATGATCGTGATCGCTTGCGCCGAATAACGAGCAGCGCAAGGCCAAGCCCGGCACCAAAAATGGATGACGGCTCGGGGGCAACTACCGTCGCGACATCAATCGGCAGTGTTGCCTGGGGAATGGAAAAAGCGGTGGTTCCACCAAAGGTCGACGAGCCGAAGCTTGATGCCCGAGCGAACGCAAAGTTTTTCATCATCGCCGCTCCGCCGGCATTGATGCCGACCGCTACAATCCCATTGTGGGTCGCGCTGATGCCCGAAATTTGCGTGAAACCCGAATTCACGCTGCTAACGGTAGTGCCAAAACCGATGCTGGTGTCCGTGAAGAGAACCGATTGCAGCGCACCGCTGCCTGTCGAAACCGCGCCAATGGTACCGCCGAAGGCTGCGATAGGGCTGATTGTCACATCACCAATGGCAGCAAATCCGGAGGTAACGGTAGTGACCGCAGCTTTTGCTACCGTATCGGCCATCGTCAGTTTGTTCGTGTTGCTCTGAAATACCAGTCGCGTGGAATTGAATACTTCCCCGCGGGCGGCTCCCGTCACGCCGGCAAGCGGCACAAGGCCGCCCGAAGTAAAAGTGCTATTGTAGTCAAAATACCCCGCCGCCGCCGAGTTCAATAAGAAATACCCTGTTCCATCGCTGCGACCCGAAACCCAATCTACGGATGAGGAGATGTTCCCAGCTATGTAATTGAGTTCACCGGTGTTGTAATTGAAGTGAAACGCGGCGCCGGCGGTGGCAGAGCCATTGAACGACCTGTCCCACACAATTGCCTCGTTTTTTGCTTTGTTAATCGTGATCGTCTGAGGATCAGAAAACGCCCCGAACGAACCCAAGTATGCACCGCTGACTGCATCATAGCGATGCACCTTTTTCGTATTGGCGTCAAGAACCAAGGCGAGTTCAAACGATGCGCATGCATAGGTTGAACCAAGCGATAGCGCAACTAGAAAATAAAATCTTTTCATTTCCCCTCCAGGAATTCACCCAAACGGGCGAATGAACAAATATTGTAACACAGGTTCAATTCGAACCCAATAGTACAGGTGCGACTTTTATCAAAAAAGGGTCCCCTGGCCCAATTCGATTTGCCAAGGGACCGCGCCTATAGGATGAGCAGCGTCTTACTTTCTTGCCATAGAGGATTTGGCAGCCCCGGTCGACAGGGTCTCTAGGTACGTTGCCAATTGCTCCATTTCGTCCGCCTTTCCGACAATGGGAGGCATGTACTTGCGGTATGGCGAATCGGCCGGCATGTTGTGCAACGTTTGCAGCAACAACCTAATCGCTCGCCCATCTCGATTTTGGAGTAGCTTGCGCATGGACCGATATCCGTCGGTCGTGTGGCAAGACATACATTGGCCGCGGAAGATCGTCTGGCCATGCTCAATCGATGAACCACCTTGCGGCGCCCAGATCGAGGTAGCCATATAGCCGTTGGTGTTGAACTTTTCGATTTCGCCTTTTCGAACACCGTTGGAGTACATGTGCGAGTGGATGACGTAGGGCTTACGGATCGTTTCGCGCGCGAACTCGGTGGATGCCGTTGCGATGGCGGCCAGAGCGAGCAGCGATATCGCGTATCCCGGCGTCAGGTCTCGTGGGTACTTGTACGCGAAGACGTACACCGCACCGGCGATCGTGATCGTCGTCAAGATCGTCAGCATCGCAACGCGGGTAACGACGGTGAACATTCCAGATCCGATGGTTTGCATGCCAAGCGTCAAGATGGAGCGGCTATCCGGCGACATCGCGGCGAACATCCACAGCAAGAACACGGGCAGCAACAGAACCATTGGCATGAGCCACTGGGCACTCCAGCGGACCATGACCTTTTTCGACTCTTGCTTGTCTTCGTCTTCCACGCGCGAGTAAGTGATTAGCGCATAGATTCCCGCCAGCGAGAGGCAGGCCAGAACGCGAATCAAAAGCGACGGGAAATACGTCGGGTTAAAGAACGCCCACCAGAACTTGCTGGCTTCGGTTCCTGTTCCAGCGACGCTCAGCCATGCACTCCCAGGGGTCAGCATGAAGGCCAAGATGCCGTTGATGATGACCAGCGTCAACACCGATGAGATCGCATAGAGGTAGCCGACCTTTAGGTGCAAGGCTCGCGGGATGCGGTCCCACGTGTAGTAGTAAACCGCCGCCGCAGAAAGCTCGATTACAAAGAACACCCACTCAATCGCCCATCCAAACACAAAGTTGTGGATGAGAGTTGAAGTGGCTTCGGGGTGGACAAGTCCGATAGAGAACCAAATGCCCACGCCAGATACGGCACCAAATACACCGGTAAGCAGCAAGAAGAATCGCGAGTGCTCTTTGAGCACCGGCACGAAGTCCTCTCTGCCTTCGCGGTAAAGCTTGCTTTCGGCGACCGGCAAATAGATTCCGCCGCCCACCGCGAACCAAGCGATGAGCACGTGGTAGATCGACATGATGCCGATAACCCATGCTCCACCGATTCCAGGTACATCCCAAGTTGGATAATTCATAGTCCGTTAGCCTCCGACGTAGCCCCAAATGGTCGTCACGATGAGAACCGCTACAACGAAGAGACCGAAGTAAGTCACCTGGCGAGCACGTCGGCTATTCGCCCGGTCTTTGTCAAAGAATGGAATCATGATCCATAGCACGAGGCCAAGCGTGAAGAGCGTCATGCCCACCGCTTCGCCGATCGCACCGGGAATCACCTTGCCCAGGATCTTTAGGGTCGAGAATTGGCTCATGAAGAACCATTCCGGCCGAATTCCCGCCGGCGCAGGCTTCAGCGCGTCTGCCATCGGGCCGAGCTGCCAGGGGAACAGCGCGCCGAAAACTGCGATCACGTTGAGCGTGATCAGCCAGACCGCCAAGTCGCGAGCGACAAAGTTTGGAAAGAACGGAATCGTCTTTCTTTGCTCGGCGGGCTTGGCTTCTTCGCTTTCGGGCAGCGCGTTACCGTGCTTCTGAACCATCCAAAGGTGCAGGAACAGGAGCGGCAAGTAGAGGATGGGCAGGATAACCGCGTGGAGAGCGAAGAATCGCTGCACGGTCACTGGACCAACTTCCAATCCACCGCGCAACAGGTTCGCGATCGGCGGGCCAATGATCGGGATCGTATTTGGAATTTCCAATCCGACCTTGGTGGCGAAGAAGGCGGTTTCGTCCATGGGAAGCAGGTAGCCGCTGAACCCAAAAACGAGGCCGAGCAGAAGCAGCAGGATCCCGGAGAACCAGCCGACTTCGCGTGGACGCCGATAGGCCTTCATGAAGAACACGGAGAACATGTGGATGAACACGGAGAGCAGGAAGCCCGTCGCGCTCCAGTTATGGATCGACCGGATCAACCATCCAAAGTGAATCTCGTACGTGATTTGCCGGACGGATTCATAGGATTCTGGACCGGGCCGGTAGTAGACCATGAGCAAAATGCCCGTGACTACCTGCGATATGAAGCAGAAGAGCGAGATGCCGCCCCAGTAGTACCAAAGCGTGTGCTTGTGCATTGGTACGGTCTTCTTCTTGGCATATTCAACGGATTCGGAAATGCCAAGGCGATCAACGAGGTATTCAGCTAATTTACTCATGTTCGGCTCACCTTAATGGCTTCCTTTTCGACGGTGACGACGTACTTTGTCAGCGGTCTTGGTGGTGGTCCGCTGATGTTGTCGCCGGTTTTCGCGTCGTATTGTCCGCCGTGGCAGGCGCAGGTGATCTTCTTCATGTTCTCATCGAACTTGACGGTGCAACCCAAGTGGGAGCAGACCGCATCAAGCGCGACCCAAGAATCATCATCGTGGTGAATGAGGAGCGCGGGTCGAACGCCAAATTTGAACACGAGCGCCGTTCCTGGCGCCAGCTTTCCGGCATCCTTGAGCGTGACTTCCTTCACCAGCGACTCTTCAATCGACTTCTCGACTGGCGAATTAAGGTAGCGATAGATGGGATAGCCAATGGCTCCGAAATACGCCAACCCCACACCCCAAACTGAAGCTCTTACAAAGCCGCGCCTTGACATTTCGGAATCAAGGGCCGCAGTACCCTTCTCGTTAATCATAAGCTTATTTGCTCCTTTGGAGCTTCGGCGCTACGCATGACCATGAGAAGCCAAGCGACCACGCCGAGCATGATGACAAACAGGAGCAAGAACACGATCAAAACGCTCCAGTTTGGATAAATCGTTGCTTTGTAAACGTCGAAGCCATACTTCGAAAGCGCTGCATCGCGGATTCCATCACGCGGCAATGTCGCGGTGATGGGAGCCAACAGGCTGACCACCCACGCCAGAACGCTTAGCCCAAAGTTCTCTCGGCTGCGAAGCGCGAGAACGATTGCGAGAACGCCGGCGAGCACGATTGTGGTGATGCAAATGTATGCGCCATAAGTTGCGAGCGGCATAGTCGCGAGCTTCTGCATGATCTCAGCCGGTTGCTTCGACATGACCAAAGCGCCCGATCCCGCCATCGCGACTGCGCCGACAACAGCCATCGAACTACCCGCCTTATGCAAAACCTTTCGGACAGATTCTTCCAGGTACTGCATGTTGGCGATGAGCGCGGTCCAGAGGCCGCCGACCAGCGGTCCTCCCGCGAGAACGAAAAGGAACCGCGGCATGGTTGTCGGGTCGCCCGAAAAACCTTGCGTTCCGTGCGGATTCGCGGCGTGCATCTGATTCCAAAGCTCGGGCCGAAGCATCAGCGTCATGTTCATCGCGTAGATTTGCCCGACGCCAAAGATGATTCCGAAGCTGATGAGCGCAGGGATCCATGCGGCGCGACGCTGCTCGATCATCCACGTGGTTTTATAAAGCAACCAGTAAGCGATCGTCAGCAGGATAATCACGGAAATCCATGGAAGGCCGATGAGCACGCTGCTGCTGTAGATTTGCTGGCCATACATGACTTGCAAGAAGAGCAACGGCGGAACGCCCAAGTTCACGACGTAGGTCATGATGACCGGTAATCGCTTTGCCAGTACCCATGATGCGCGCACTTGATCGAGCGATCCACTCGCTCGGCCTCGGAAATTTAGCCAGATCACGAGGACCAAGCTTCCGATGAGCATCATGACGGCGGCAAAGTGAAGCCCCAAAGTCAGCAAACTCAGGAGCTTTAGCAACCAAATGGGAGCAGGAATGGGAATAGGATCAGCAACTGGGAACATAGCTTCACCGTCCTCCTTCGCGTTTTCGGTGAATTTGTAGTCTCACAACGTTAATTTTAAGCTGGGACTGGCTCTTGAGGGTATCCTAAGTTTGCTGTCCTCAGAACATAGGACAGGACTATGATTGATACGCTTTCCGCTCAAGAGGTCAAGGTAATCGAACTCGCCGCAGACGGAAATACCGACAAGGGGATTGCTAATGAGCTCGGTATTTCACCCACTACCGTCATCACGTATTGGTCTCGAATTCGAGCGAAGCTGGGCCACCATCCGCGCCCAGAGCTAGTCGCCAAATACGTTGAATTGCAGGCGTTTGCGACCGTTCAAACGCTTCGACGCGAAGTGGAGCGACGCGAAGAAGAACTGAACAAACTGTCCGCCCACATGGAGGCGTGGCAACAGCTCATCGAATTCGCCCCCGAAGCCATCTTGCTCGTCGATGTGGAAGGTGCAATTGTTTATGGCAACAACGAAGCCGCCGAATTGCTTAAGTGCGCGGTGACCGACTTTCCAGGCACCCGCGTCGGCAAATTGATGGATGCCGACCTACGCGAGGCCCACCGACTGTATCGCGAAGAGTATTTGCAATCTCCCACCAAGAAGAACTTGTGCGGTGGCCGCGCCATCACCTTTCTCGACATGAACGGTCAACCGGTGCGCGGCTATATCAGCATCAACTTTGCCCGAACCGCGACCCAAGACCTCGTGATTGTGATGTTGCGACCAGCGCCAAACGCGTAAACGCGGTAACAATTTCGCGTGCATGCCTTGTTCTTATCCTAAACCTGTTGTAAAATGTCTGAAGCTTGTTTGGCCGTGCAAATTGTTTCGGTCTGGAGAGGAATTTATGTTCAATAAGAGTTTTTCGTGCTCGATTTTGGCACTCGCTGCCGCCGCTTCGTCTTATGGCTCGTTCGAAATGTTGTTAGCCGTGGACTACACCAACAAAATCGTGCGTCGCTTTGACGGCGGTACCGGCGCAGCGCTGGGTTCATTTGGCGCGAACTACATGGCCAACCCTGGTGCGATCACGATAAACCAATCCCTCGGAAGAGCGTATGTTTTCGACCGCCAGTCCCGCAACATTTTTTCCTTTAACTACAACACAGGCGAGTACATCCAAAACTGGGTGACCACCTGCAAGTACTACACGTGGCTGTCCACTGACATTTCGGGATACATTATCGCGTGCGGAGCGGACGCCGCCGGCACCAGCGTGATGAGCAGGTTCAGCCCGACAGGGTCGTTGCAAGCAACATACAATATTCCTGCCGGTATCAATGTCTACTCATCTGCGCAGACCGCGGACGGTTCCGTGTGGGTCATTAGCGGATTTGGGGCAAATCCCGGCATTTACCGATACGCTTCAACGGGCGGAAACTTCACAAACTTTTACTCTGTGCCAGGCTTGACGGTGCAGGGCGGCGACGCCAGAGCAGTTGGCAATGTTGTGTATTTTTCATCAACGAGCCTGAGCAGAATAACGTCATTCAATTCAGCTGACCCTGCTACCATCACCTCAGTTGACATTTCACCGAAAACTACATACCTGCTGGGGATCGCTGGTGGCCACGGATCAACCCTGTACCTTGCGGGTGCCGACGTTTCCACCGGCAACGCGTCGGTTTTTCGCTACAATACTGCGACGCAGTTTAATGATCCCATTAATACTTCCGTACCAAGCGCACAGTACGCCAGTTTGGCGGTCGTTGCCGCGCCAGAACCTGGGACCTGGCTAGCACTTTGCGGCGGGCTTGCGCTTTGTGGTTTCCGCCGCCGACGCCAATAGCTGCTGGATCGAAATCGCGCTAGCTAGCGCATTTTGGCCAAGATTTCTTTCGCGGATGCCAGATATGCCTCGCATGCGATTGCTCGTCGCATGAGTGACAGTCGTAACTCGTCGATATAGTAAAGTACTCGTTCGACTTTCGTCAACTTGGTGTCCACATTGTGCTCGACCAGACTCTGCCCCAACGTGCATTTCGATTTCTGTGTGTTCTATTTTCGAAACTCGAACAAACCTGTGTTAGAATTATCAGATGAAGTCAAGTATCGTGCCCATTGTCCTTGTCAGCGTTAGCGCTCATGCTCAAATCTCAAGTGATTTTTTGACAACCAATGAATCGTGGTCAGCGATCACATGGGATGAAACAACCAAGCTGTTTTCAAATTCCGCATCAGCCTCGTGGACCAATGCCGATGGTAATCCACCTGGATCGGTTACTGCAACTGACTTCGGTTCAGGTTGGTTCGCATTTCAAGCACCGTCGGCCTTTCAGGGCAATCTGCAAGCATTCAACCAAACAGAACTTTCATTCGATCTGAAAATCAATAGCATGAGCAGCTTTATCGCAACCTATCCCTACTCGGTTGCGATTCAGGGGACCACCAAAACACTGTATTACAAGTCATTTGTAACACCGATGACCTATTGGCAGAAAATCCGAATTCCGTTGGTCGGATCGCGAGGTTGGCGCGAGAACTCAGACACGGCGCCAGTCACTACCGACACCGACTTCTTTAGCCAGTTGCAAAACGTGCAAAAAATAGCAATCATGGCAGATTATCGTTCAACATTGGATACGACGCAAATGGACAACGTACGCATTGGCCCCCAGCTTGCAACCAGTACAAAGTCGTCGTTCGACGCGAGTAGCGAAGGATGGGGCAGAGTTGAAACCAGTTTGACTGAATTCACGACCCGAACAGGCACTCCGGCAGCGGCAACGTATTCAGCGACCCAAGGCAACCCTGGCGGAGCGATCAGCTTTACCGATTCCACTGGCGACCTTACCTATTTTCAAGCTAATCAAGAATTCACTGGTAATCTCGCTGCTCTATACGGCGGAACATTAAAGTGGGATCTACTCACTACCGGATCTGCAACCGTCTTTGCTGGAGACCTATATCCATTTGCGGTTATCAGCGGCGGCGGCCAAAGCTTGATAAATGTTAACCCGGCGCTCAATGCCTACTTGCCTACTACATTTGCTCCGTTCTATGTGCCGCTACAACCAAATCAATACTGGAAATTCGGCTCTCACACAGGTCCAGTCGCAACAACAGAGCAATTCCAGTATGTCCTTCGTCATGTGGAACGCGTTTGGATACGCGCCGAATATCGCAATGGTTCCGAAACTAACTACGTGGATAACGTCGTTGCGAACGCAGCGCTGCCTACTGTTGTTTCAGGAACCGTCGACCTTGGACCGGAATACGTCGGACCCAAAGCGGGAATTCCGGTGACTATCACCGTTTGGGGTGGGCCATGCCCACTAGATGAGGTTTCAACTGTACTGGATGCCGACGGCAAATATTCGGTAACGGTAAGTTCGCACGGGCAATTTGCGGTAGGCGTCAAAGCGTCTCACTGGTTACGCAAACGAGCAGAAAGTATAGCGCTTAATGGCGGTACACAAGTGGTCAACGTCAGCTTGATCAATGGAGATTGCGATGGAAATAACCTCGTAGGCACCGACGATTACTTATTGGTTAACAGTTCTTTCGACACTCTTTTGGGTGATGCGGCTTTCGACGCTCGAGCGGACCTGAACGGCGATGAATACGTTGGAACGGATGATTATCTGCTCCTCAATAGTAGTTTTGACCTGACTGGAGATTGAAACTTACCAGCACGATCATTTGGGACGCATTTCAGCATTCATATCAAAACGGACATCAACGCCACTGTGGGCTGCTATTGCGGTGGTCGGAAGCTGGCGTAGTATGATTTTACAACGTATGGCGAGGGGAATTC
>CAYRAX010000056.1:12599-14451 GCA_964422285.1 uncultured Chthonomonas sp. | reverse complement strand
GTCATGAATCACACGCTTCGAGGCCGGCACCCACTCGATTTTCGGCCGCAACGCCGGGTTGGGCCACGTAACCCCCATTCGCCGGAAATCGCCTTCATGCGTGATAGCCTGCTACCGGGATTGGCGGAGACGGCCCAGCGCAACGGCGGGCGTAATTTGCACTTGTTCGAATTGGGGCGCGTTTTCGTCAAGGGCGATTACCAAATTGATGAAAGTCCGGAGCTTTCCATCCTGTCGGTTGGCGAACTCGACTATGGTCATTGGACGGGGCAAAATCCGGCCAAGGCGGATTTTTACAGCCTCAAGGGTGTGGTCGAAGAACTCGCTGCGGACCTAGGCGACCATGTCACATTCGATTATCCGCGCGATCCTGACCCGCGGTTCCATCCCACGCGCCAAAGCGGTGTGTTGCTGGACAATAACCGTTCTTGGGCGGGCACGATCGGCCAAATTCACCCCGATATTGCCGAACAATTGGGCTTGCCTCTGGAGACGGTGCTTGCGGAGCTAGATTTGCTCGTGTTCGCGATACACGACAATGCCGAGCCGCAGTTGCGCTCCATCAGCCGAAATCCCGCCATTCGCCGCGACATCGCATTTGTCATTTCCAAAGATGTCCCATACGCCGAAATCGACCGGGCAATCCGATCATCGGCGGGGCCAGAGCTGGAAAAGCACTGGTTATTCGACGTCTATAGCGGCAAGGGCATCGACGATGGCAGTCACAGCCTCGCTATCGCGCTTCAGATTCGAAAACTGGGCGAAAACCTCACCGATGAGCAAGCGAACGAGGTTCGAGACCGCATCTTGCAACCCATCCTAGCACTGGGGGCAACCATGCGCTGAACCATTTTCTCCGCCGAAAATGGATTGGTGTGCGTCTAGATTAAGAAAGTAGCAAGGGAAGAGCAATGATTCGAGCGACCGCAATCATCTTGGTTACCCTGTGTGTGGGTGTGGCAAACGCAGTCAGTGCATTGGGCTCGGTGGACTGGGCTCAAGCGATTGACCCTGCCTCACCGCCCCTGCTCAGCGCCGAGAGTACGATCGTTATCGAATTCGAAACCGGCCGCGTGCTCTACGAAAAAGACGCCAACACCGCCCGATTTCCGGCGAGCACCACGAAGATTTTGACCACGCTGCTGTTGCTCGACTATACGAAGCCCAGCGACAAGATAACCGCGCCTTCCGACGTACAAAAGGTGGGCGAAAGCAGCCTGCATTTGGCGCCTGGCGAGGTCATCAGCGCCGACGATATGGCCTACGCGATGATGCTGCGAAGCGCAAACGATGCTTGTTATGCGGTTGCGAAGCACGTCAGCGATTCAGTTGCCGTTTTCGCCGACCGAATGAACGAACGAGCCGCAAAAATCGGCTGTACCAACTCGCACTTTACCAATCCCAACGGCCTGCACGACGCGCTCCATTACACCTGCGCATCGGATTTGGCGCTGATCGCCCGAGCCGCGATGAGTGACCCGCGCTTTCGATCGATTGTCCACACCAAAACGCGCACGATCATCCGCAGCACCAAGTCGAAGGACACGTTACTCACGAGCCGTAACAAGTTGCTTTGGCTCGACCCGACCACAGACGGCATCAAAACGGGCTACACGAAGCCGGCGGGCCATTGCTTTGTGGGCAGCGCCAAGCGCGACGGCATGCGCGTGATTACGGTCGTTCTGAAGAGCGAATCTTGGAAAGAGGACACCGCGCGCCTCACCGACTGGGCGTATAACAATTTTGAAATGGCGCCCGTGAATCCGACGACCGAAGATGGTTTGACCATCGCAGGCCAAAGCGTTCATTTTGAACCCAAAACATCGCTGCGGCTCCCCGTCAACACGCTCAA
>CAYRAX010000056.1:0-12589 GCA_964422285.1 uncultured Chthonomonas sp. | reverse complement strand
GAAGTTTGAGCCCTCGGTGCGGGCGATGCCGATCGCGAAGGGCCAAAAAGTCGGAACGATCGCCGCGTGGGATCATGGCAAACGACTGGCCACCGTCGATGCGGTCGCCCAGGAATCGTACAAAGAGCTCGCAATGCGCGAGCCATCGTCCCCGAACTACGCAATCGTGGGTACCCTAGCGCTAAGTTTGGTTGCTGCCATGGGATATGCAGCCAAGTCGCTAGCCCGCCTATGACCGATTCCGATCGTTTGCACAAATTTTTGGCCCATTGTGGAGTTGCCAGCCGACGCAAAGCCGAAACCATGATCACCGATGGTCGCGTGTTCGTGAACGGCGAACGCGTCACCACGATGGGCGTCAAGGTTGGCCCCGACGACAAAGTCACCGTCGATGGGATCGAAGTTCGCGCTCAGCCGCTGATTACGATCGTTTTGCACAAGCCGACGGGCTACATCACGACGATGGATGACCCGCAAAAACGGCGGACCATCGCCCACCTTTTGCCCGAAATGGGTGCAACGCTCAAGCCAGTGGGGCGCCTCGATTACGATACTTCGGGGCTGCTGATCTGCACGAGCGACGGCGAGCTCGCGTTTCGCCTTGGCCACCCCAAATACAAGGTCGAAAAAGAGTATCAGGTCATCGTGCGCGGTGGATTGACAGATAGCGCGCTAACCCACCTGCAAGCGGGCGTCGTCATCGAAGGGCGCATGACCGCCCCCGCGAAAGTGAAAATGGAAGCCAAATTCCAGGCGAGCAATGAGTTTCGCACTCGTTTTCGTATTACAATTCGCGAGGGCCGAAATCGCCAAGTGCGCCAGATGTGCGAAGCCGTCGGCTTCCCGGTCATTGAACTCAAACGGACGCGCATTGGGCCGCTCAAGTTGACCAAACTTGCGCCAAAACAGGCCCGAACGCTCTCGCAGACCGAAGTCAACGAACTCAGGCGACTGGTCGGCTTGGACTAGAAATCGCATGGCCACGATCTGTACCGATGCCGACATCGACCGTTCGCTGATTTTGGGCGAGCAAGTCGCGGTTTTGGGTTACGGTAGCCAGGGTCACGCGCACGCCCAGAATCTGCGCGATTCAGGAGTGAGCGTCCAAGTGGCGGTCCGACCTGGGCCCAGTCAAGATGCCGCCAAGCGCGACGGATTCGAGCCAACGACGATTGCTGCGGCGGTCCGCGAAGCTAGCGCAGTTGTGTTCTGCTTGCCCGATGCTGCAACGCCGCAGGTCTACGACGCCGAGATCAAGCCAAATCTGAAGCCTGGCCAAATGCTCGTTTTCTGCCACGGCTACCACGTCCGCTTTTCGAATTTCGAATTTCCCGAGTCGGTCGATGTGGTGATGGTTGCTCCGTCCGGGCCAGGCGCAAGTTTGCGGCAGCTCTATTGCGAAAATCTGGGCATGCCTTGTTTGGTCGCGGTGCAACAGGACGCCACGAATCAGGCGTGGGATCGCGCGCTTTCGTATGCGTCGGCGCTAGGATGCGGCCGCGCGGGAATTGTGAAATCCACTTTTGAAGAAGAGGCCGAAACCGACCTTTTTGGCGAGCAAGCCGTGCTCGTCGGTGGTCTGATGGGACTCGTCCAAGCTGGGTTTGACACATTGATTCGTCAAGGTTATCAGCCAGAAGTTGCTTATTTCGAATGCCTGCACCAAGTCAAAATGCTTGCGGAATTGATGCAACGCGGGGGCATCGCGGGGATGCTGGCCTCGATCAGCGATACCGCGCATTGGGGCGCGCATCAAGCCGCTGGGCGAGTGATCGGCGAGGCTTCACGCCAAGCGATGGATGCACTTTTGGGCGAGATCCGCGATGGCACGTTTGCCGCCAAATGGGCCGCCGAAAACGCAGCGGGTTGCCGCGAATTGGACCGGTTGTGGCGTGACAGCGCGGAAACCGAGTTGCAAAAAACTGGCGAACGATTGCGCAAAAACATGCCGTATTTGAACCCAATTGACGCCAAAGTGGCCGAGCGGCGAAATCGACCCGCCAGCAGGTAAACCTGTCAGCATGAAAGTTGGTTTCCTCGGGCTCGGTACGCTTGGTGGTCCGATGGCGGGCCACTTGCTTCGAGCGGGGCACCAACTGACCGTCTGGAATCGCACCACGAAAGTCGCGGAGGCTTTTCGACCGCATGGGGCAACGGTCGCCTCAAGTGCCGCCGATTTTCAGGAATGCGAATACGTCGCGATGTGTGTCGGCGGATCGGATGACTCGCGCGAAGTGGTCGATTTTCTCGCCGCCGGGCTGAAAAAGGGATCGATTTTGGTCGATCACACGACTATCGAGCCATGCGCGGCGATAGAAATTGGTGAAAAGCTCGCGAAGCTGGGCGTCCATTATGTTGACGCTCCGGTGACGGGCGGCTACGTTGGCGCGCAAAAGGGAACTTTGACCGTATTTTGTGGCGGCGACGCGGCGATCATCGACCGCGCCAAGCCCACCATGTCTGCTTACGCGAAGCGAATTGAGCGCGTCGGCGAACTGGGGATGGGCCAAAAAATGAAGATGGCAAACCAGATTGCGGTGGGCGGTGCGCTGCTCGGATTGTGCGAGTCGCTTTCTTTTGCCAAGCGCGCGGGCCTCGACCTTGCGCAAACGCGAGATATGCTCTCGCAAGGCGCCGCGGGAAGTTGGGCCTTCGAAAATTACGGACCGAAGATTCTGGCCGCCGACTGGTCGCCCGGATTCAAAATCGCCCACCAAAACAAGGACTTTCGATACACCCTCGCCGAAGCAAAGAGCCTGGACGCCGCCGTTCCCATGACCCAGCTTTGCCTGCAATTGTTGGAAAAACTGGAGCAAGAGGGCCACGCCGATTGGACCACCTGCGCCCTATATGCGAAAATGCTGGAAATGGGGTTTGCGGATTGAGCGAATTCATCGTCGAGATGAGCGGTATCACCAAGCGATTTGGTTCGCT
This sequence comes from uncultured Chthonomonas sp., assembly GCA_964422285.1. Taxonomy (GTDB): domain Bacteria; phylum Armatimonadota; class Fimbriimonadia; order Fimbriimonadales; family Fimbriimonadaceae; genus UBA2391. Next base: position 9,655 of record CAYRAX010000056.1, on the reverse strand, counting down.
GGTGGCGCTTGACAACGTGGACTTGCGCGTTCGCCCGCAAACACTGCATGCCGTCGTTGGTGAAAATGGCGCGGGCAAGACTACGCTCATGAAGGTTTTGCAAGGGACTTATCGAGCCGACTCGGGCGAAGTGCGAATCCGCGGCGAGGTTCAAAATCTGCGCAGCACGTCCGACGGATACGCGCACGGCATCGGAATGGTCTCGCAGCACTATACGATTATCCCGGAGCTGACCTGCCTCCAAAATTTGATGCAGGGAACGGAGCCGAGCGCGATCATCGATCCCACAATCGCCGCAGCGCGTGCTCAAGAGGTCGCCGACCGGCTGGGTGTGCAGTTCGATTGGGGCCAAAGCGCGCGCGAACTCAGCCCCGCCAGCGCGCAAAAACTGGAAATCCTGAAGCTGCTTTGGCGCAAGAGCGCGGTGATGATTCTTGACGAGCCAACCGCGATGCTCTCGCCCGCCGATAGCGAGGCACTCTATGCGAATCTGAAGTCGCTAGCCCAAGCTGGCGCGACGATCATCGTGGTCACCCACCGCTTGCCCGAAGTCATGAGCCATTGCGAGCAAATTTCTGTCCTGCGCGCGGGCAAAGTGGTGTCGCATCAGAGCGTCACGAGCACGACGGTCCACCAACTCGCCGAGATGATCGTCGGTCGATCGTACACGCCGACCGAGCCGCCGGCGCCGCGCGAGCGAAGCGCCATCGCCTTGCGGCTCGATTCGGTCACGGTCCGGGGCGACCGAGGCAACGACGCCGTGAAATCGGCCACCGCAGACGTTTTTGAAGGGGAAGTCATCGGGGTTGCCGGAGTTGATGGAAATGGTCAGCGCGAGCTTTTTCACGCTTTGGTCGGCCATCGTTCGCTCGCTGGTGGCTCCATCTCGCTGGGCAATGCTCAAATTTCGGAGCTTTCGATCAAGGATCGCATCAGCCACGGCGTGCGCCTGATCGCCGAAGACCGGCACATCGAGGCCGTCGTCGAGGATTGGTCCATCGCCGACAACGGTTTGCTAGGTCACCATCACGAGAGCGCCTTACGGCAAGGCGCGGGATTCAAAAGGGCAGCGATTTTGGAGCTTGCCGAGCGACTTGTGAAGAAATTCGCCGCCAAATGCGACGGAATTCGGGCGACGATGCGCAGCTTGAGCGGGGGCAACCAGCAGAAAATTGTCGCCGCGCGGGCGATGGAGTTTGAACCCAAATTGATCTTGGCATTTCAACCGACGCGTGGCCTTGATATCGGCGCGACGCAGGAAGTTTTCGGCTCCATTCGTTCGGCGTGTGATCAGGGCGCGGTCGCGCTCATCGCCAGTTTTGACCTAGATGAACTCATCGAAAACTGCGACCGGGTTTTCGTGATGAACCACGGTGAATTGCATGTGCCGCCCGCTGGCCGGGAACGGGATCGGCAACTCCTCGGCGAGTTGATGGTGGGCGCTTGAACGCACGGCTTATCGTTCTGGTCGTCGCCGCGTTCGCGATGCTTATGGGCGCGCTGGCACTGGTCGGTGCCGCACCCGGCGATGCATGGCACGCCGTAATTTCCGGCAGTTTTGGGTCTTCAAAGGCGATTTCTGGCACGATCAAGGAAACGACGCCGCTCTTGATCGCTGGCCTCGCCGTGTATATCGCTTTGCGCGCGGGACTGTTCAATATCGGCGTCGAAGGGCAGCTTTTGGTGGGCGCTTGCGCCGCCGCCGCGATCGGCTTGGCGATGCCCAATTGGGTCGGCATGGTTTTGGCGGTTCTCGCCGCGATGGTCGCAGGCGCGCTCTGGGCGTGGCCGGCCGCCGCCATCAAGGTCTATCGTGGTGGTCACGAAGTCATTTCGACCATCATGCTGAATCAACTGGCGCTGTTGTTAACCGCGTTTGTGGTTAAAGGCCCGCTGCAGAGCCCAAACACAGAAAGCCCAACGACCGCCGACCTCGCGCCGGAGGTTCGAATGCCATGGCTCATTCACAACGGCAGCGGGCGCGATTTGATGCAAGTCAACTTATCCATCTTGGTCGGCGTCGTTTTGCTACTCGGGTTTGGCTGGTGGCTTGCCCGAACGCTTGGTGGATTTGAACTCAAAGCAACCGGAGCAAACCCCACCGCCGCGGAGTTTGCAGGGGTCAAAACCAAGTCGGTGATGTTGCGATCGATGCTGCTTTCTGGCGCGATCGCTGGCCTTGCAGGGGCGTGCCAAGTACTTGCTTACGAAGGTAGGTTCTATCCCAACTTTTCGCCTGGATATGGCTTTGACGCGCTGGGGGTCGCGCTGCTAGCGGGCGCGTCGCCGTACGGAGTGATTCCGGCCGCGTTCGTTTTTGGCATCCTTGCCCAAGGCAACGTGCAACTCAGTCTTGTCGGCATTCCGCGCGGCATCAGCGGCATCTTGCTGGGCATTCTCATCATCGTGTTTGCTGCGTTTCGATATCGCAATGTGAGGACGTCCAATGGCTGAAGCGACCACCACCGTATTTATTCAAACCGCGATGATCCTGAGTGCGCCGCTGATTTTGGCGTCGATGGGCGGCTTGACCAGCGAGCGATCGGGCGTGATGAACATCGCGCTGGAAGGCAAGATGCTCGCGTCGGCATGCGTCACGTTTATCGTTTCCGTCGCCACCGGCAACGCGTTTTTTGGCATTTTGGCCGGTATCGGCGCGTCCATCGTTCTATCGCTTCTGCATGCGGTATTGACCCAGGCGTACCGAGTGGATCACATCGTGAGCGGCATGGCGATCAACGCTCTTTCGATCGGCGGCACGAAGTTCTTGGCTGAAAAGTATGGGGCAACCAAATCGGGTGGCTTTATGACCATCGCAGTCTGGTACTACGTGGTCATCGGCGTGATGATCGTTGCAAGTTTGGCCCTATTTCTTGCACGTTTTCGCGGTGGTTTGCGGCTGTTCGCGGTCGGAAATGATCCGGAAAAGTGCCGGCAAAACGGCGTCGAACCGTTGCCGATTCGTTTTCGCGCGCTTGTGACAACCGGTGTCTGCTGCGGTTTGGGCGGCGCATTGATCGTCACCAACGCGGGGCAATTCAACGACGGCATGACTGCGGGCAAGGGCTTTATCGCTCTGGCGGCGCTTATTCTGGGTGGCTGGCGGCCGTTGCCGACACTCGTGGCGTGCCTCGCGTTTGGGTTTATCGAGGCGCTGCAATTGCTATTCCAAGGCGGCTCGGCGATGGGTGCGCACGTGCCATCCGAGGTCTATACCGCGTTTCCCTACGTCGCCACGCTCGTCGCGTTGACGCTCATGCGGTCGTCGAGCAATGTGCCGAAGGGCTTGGGTCAACACTAACGTTCGCGTTCAGGGTTGAGAACCCGGCATTTCCGCCGATAATTGGCTTAAGAATAGCCATGTCTGAAGCTGCCGAAACCGAAAAACCCAAGAAAAAAGGCAAATTGCCGATCATCATCGTGGCCGTACTCGTTCTGGGTGGCGGCGGATACATGAAGATGAAGGGCGGCGGAAAGCCGGTCATCCCACCAGTTGAACTGGGCGAGGCGGCCAGCATCGTCGAGATCAAGGATGAGTTCCTGGTCAACCTTTCTGGCGGCAACAACTACATGAAGGCCAAAATTTCTCTGTTGCCGAAAAAGGGCGCAAAGAAAGAGGAAATCGAGCATTTGATGCCGATTCTCGTGGACACGATTTACACACGGCTACGCCGCACTAGCCTAGCCATGCTGAATGGTCCCGACGGTGTGCCCCTGTTGAAGCGCCAACTCGCCCAGGATCTAAATTGGCAGCTCGAGCAATTTGAGCACAAGCCAGCGCCTGCTCCGGAGCCCGAGAAGAAGAAAAAGAAGGGCAAGCACGAAGAAGAGGAAAAACCGGAAGGCGAAGAACGACCGGAAGAGATTACCAAGATGCCCGCTCCTGATGAGATGGAGCATCCCGATTGGGACAGCGACGAAGGACCGATTTTGAAGGTCCTGTTTACCAGCATCGCGACCCAATAGAGGTCCGGAACATGAACGATCGAGGGAGCCCCAGAAGCTTAGCGAAGCGCATTACATGGCTATTTGGTCTGATCGCGGGCCTGGCGATAGTCCTCCTCTCGCTGAGTTCATACTCCTTGCTTGTCGGAGGTTTTGAGCGCGTCGAAGCGCACGAGCTGGATCGCAACTTCCACCGCGTCGCAAGCGCCATCCGCGTCAAGGCGAGCGAGCTTCACGAGCGTTCTACCGACTGGGCAGCCTGGGACGACGCCTACGATTTTTTGCAGAACGGCAATGAGCGGTTTATCAAGTCCAACCTAAGTCAGACTGCGCAGGCGGACCTCGGCGTGCATTACGCGGCGTATGTTCGCCCGAACGGTCAGGTTGTATTTGAATGCCTGCCCGAGTTGCATGATGGTGCGCCTCGCACGACCGCAAAGCAGATTTGGGATGCGGCAGGCATCGAGTCTGCGCTGAGCAACGCGGCAAACCATCCGAAGGGCGGCATTGTTCAGGTCAAAGGGCAGCTTATGGCGATCTCGATGCGCCCGGTCATCGACACAGAGCGCGTAAAATCGCCGAACGGCTGGCTTATTTGGGGCCGGTTTTTTACGGCGGCGGATATCAACCAGGTCAACGCGATTACGGGTTTGAAGATGCGCGTGGCCGGGTTGCCAGCAACAGGTGCCCCGAACAGCCTCGCCATCAACCCTGTTTCTGTGAACAAAATCGAAGCCACAGGGCGACTAGTCGGGTTGCAGGGCCAACCGGTCGCGATGCTCACGGTTCAAGATAACCGCAAATTGATGCATCGCGCTCAAGGTATCGCCGCATTTTGTATCAGCGTGCTTGCCGCCTTGGCAACAATCTTGGTCGCGGCACTCTATTTTGTGGTTCAGCGATTGGTCTTGTCGCGCGTTTTGCGCCTGCGCCGCCAGATTGACAACGTGCGCCTTACGCAAGGGCAAGGAGCGGTCAGCGTGGATGGCGACGACGAGATTTCACACTTGGGCGAAGCGATGCAAGAGATGGTGGAGCGTATCATTTCCCAAAATCGCGACGTGGAGATCCTGGCCTATTACGATGCGCTGACAAACTTGCCCAATCGAACGAAGTTTGAACTCGATTTTCGGTGTGCGCAGGAGCAGGGATGCGGCGATCGCGGTGTCTTGCTACTCGATGTTGACGATTTTCAAACCGTTAATGAGACGCTGGGCCATCCCTTTGGCGATGAATTTCTTCTCGCACTGTGCCAGCGGCTGGCCGGATTGTGCGGCGACGGCGTACACATTTACCGTGCGGGAAGCGATGCGTTCATTTTGGTGCTGAATCAGGCAACCACCGAAGTCGCGGTTGAAGCTGAAGCGCGGAGACTTGTGCAACTCATTTCCACGCCGATCACGGTCGGTGAGCGGCTGATGGACGTATCCATTTGTGCGGGCGGTACGGTTGCTTTCGCGTCGAATACGACGGTGGACGACGTGCTGCGCCAGACCGATACCGCGCTGCACGAGGCCAAATCGCGCGGCACAAGCCAGGTGGCGATGTTCAATCACGGCATGGTGGAGCGCGCGATTGAGCGGCTTGACCTGGAGTTTGCGCTGAGGCGGGCGGTTGGGCGACAAGAATTTCGGCTCCATTACCAGCCCATCGTTTCGATGCATTCGGCGCACGTTTATGGTGCCGAAGCATTAGTGCGTTGGGATCACCCGCAGTTTGGTCTCGTGTCGCCCCTCAAGTTCATTCCGATGGCAGAGCGAACCGGAATGATCGTCGAGATCGGTCAATGGGTTTTGGAGCAGGCTCTACGCGATTTGCGTGCTTGGTCGACCGAGCTTGGCTTAAGCACCGGTGTTAGCATCAACGTTTCCATGCGACAATTGGTGCAAAAAGGCTACGCAAAGCGGCTGGGTGAGACCGTTCAGAGTGCCGGCATCGACCCCAGCAAGTTGACGATCGAAGTCACCGAGAGCATGGCGATCGCCGACATGGACGCGGCGCTTAAGGTGCTGAATGAGATTCGCGAAGTCGGAGTTCGGCTCGCCATGGATGACTTTGGCGTCGGGTATTCCTCGCTCTCGTCGCTGCAGGAATTGCCGTTCGACATCATCAAAATCGACAAGTCGTTCGTTCAAAAAGTGACAGAGAACGATACGAGCCTCGCGGTTGTCCGGTCGATCATTTCGCTTTGCCACGCGCTCGGCCTGCGGGTCACCGGCGAAGGAATTGAAACCCTCGACCACTACGAAGTTTTGCGACAACTGGAATGCGATTTCGGTCAAGGCTATTTGTTCGCGCGGCCGCTGCCTATCGAGGAATTTCTTTGCTTGGTGCATGAATACGATAACTGTTCGATCCTGCGCGCGGCATGATTTGAATTCAGGTAACGTAGTCGCGCTATGCCGTCGATTGCATTTGATCGCTACTACCGCTATGACGAATTGACCTCGCTACTCAAGAGCTTTGCCGAGGAATTTCCCCACCTGATCGACTTGATCAGCATCGGTAAGAGCTACGAAGGTCGCGACATTTGGCTGCTCGAAGTCACCCACAAGCTGGCCGGCCCGGCGAGCGAAAAGCCCGCTTTTTGGTGCGATGGCAACATTCACGCGAGTGAAGTGAGCGCCTCCACCGCCGTGCTGCACATCCTTCATACGCTGTGCACCAAATTTGGCAAAGACGACACGGTGACACGCGCGCTGGAAACGCGAGCATTCTATCTGGTTCCGCGCCTGAACCCCGACGGAGCGGAATGGGCGCTCGCCGATCAACCCAAGATCATTCGCAGCAGCACCCGACCATACCCCTTCGATGAAGACGATCCGGAAGGTTTGGAGCGGGTGGATATGGACGGTGACGGACGAATTCTGAACATGCGCGTGCCAGATCCAAACGGACCTTGGAAGGTTTCCGAACAAGAACCCCGGCTGATGGTGCGTAGGGAACCGAACGATATTGGAGGCCAATATTATCGATTGATGCCCGAGGGTATCTTTCATAACTTCGATGGCCTAACGATGCGTGGTCGCAAAATCAAGGAGGGCCTCGACCTGAATCGCAACTTTCCCAATGGCTGGCGACCAGACCACGAGCAATATGGTGCGGGGCCATTTCCCACCAGCGAACCGGAAGTGCGCGCCGGGGTCCAAGCCATTGTGGACAGGCCAAACATTTGCGGCGCGGTGCTGTATCACACCTTCAGCGGCGTGAATTTGCGACCACCTGGGCGGCATGCGGAAGATGAGTATCCGCCAGAAGACGTTTGGACCTACAACGCGATGGGCAAGAAGGGCGAAGAAATCACCGGCTACCCGGCGATCAGCGTTTTCCACGACTTCAAATACCATCCAAAAGAAGTCATCACCGGCGTTGGCGACGACTGGATTTTTGAGCACCGCGGTGCATACGCGTGGACAACGGAAATTTGGTCACCGCAGCGCCAAGCGGGAATCACGGATTACAAGTACATCGACTGGTTCCGCGACCACCCCTTCGAGGATGATGTGAAGATGCTGAAATGGTCGGATGAAAAGCTCTCAGGGAATGGGCATATAGATTGGTATCCTTACGATCATCCGCAGCTTGGGCCGGTGGAACTCGGTGGCTGGGACGCGCAATACGCATTCCGAAATCCGCCACCAAACTTCTTGGAAAAGGAAATTGCTCCGTTCGTGGACTGGGTTTTGTGGCAAGCGCTCGCGTCTCCCAAACTGGAATTGAGGATGATGGAAGTCAAGCCGATCAATGGCGCCCATCGCGTGCGCATGGCCGTGCAAAATTCTGGATTCTTGCCGACCCACGTTACCGAGCTGGCCAAAAAGAAGGGCCTTTGCCGGGGCGTCGTCTTCGAAATAGAAAAATTAGGCGAGCCAGCGCAGTCTTTGGGGCAGCCCGAGCCAGCGTGGCTCCTCGCCGGCGAATTGCGCAAGGACGCGGGTCAACTCAAAGGTTGGAACCACGTGCCGAGCAGCGGTTTTGGATGGCAAATGAACGCGACCGACGATGTCGCGGTGGCAGAATATGTGATTGGCGAATCCGGAAAATACCGCATCACCGCCCGCCACGAACGAGCAGGAGTGATTCGCGAAGAGTTCGAAATTTAAGGCTTGGGTTCAAGCGGCCGCGCAACTGCGATGCCTTGCTTTTTGCCCGACCTAGCCAGGTAATCCGCGATCGCAACGTCGAAAACCACCTTTTTGTCGGCCGACGACGCGTGGACAAAGTGAGGTACATCGTTGCGCCGAATAATCAGCCCAACGTGGGCGAAATCGAGTCCGGGACGCGTATCGGAAATCGCGATGATGTCGCCGGTTTGCAGCTTCGCCTGAATCTTGCGAACGGTTTCGAAGGGGAAGTATTGCGGCTTGCTCGCGGAAAGGTCCTGCTCCCAATGCCGCACTTTTTCGACCATCTCCGGATCGTTGGCAAGGTGGCTGTAGCGGCTCGCGTGGGCGGTCATAAAATCGAAAGGACCCTTCAACGGCTTTGCGCCAGACCAAATTTTCGTCATCGCCTGGATCGTGCCTTTCTTATCGTTATCGCGGATCCAGTCGCTAGTGTAGTGCAGGCGGCTGGCGTATCCCGCTAGGATGCCGCCGCGATAACGAGTGTAGGTTACTTCGGAAACCAAATCATCAAATGATTCGCCACCACGGCGTAGCAGTCGTGCGAAACCCAAACTAGTTTCTGCAAAAGTAACGCAATCGAGTCCCTCGAAAACGACGGTACATGATTCGTTTGCCGAACCATCCAAAGTGCCACCCACATAAGGCGTGCCAAGAAACTGTTCGGCTACCAAACCAACGCATTCGCCGATCGGCTTGGAACTCCAGTGGCCTGATTCGGCTTTGGCAAGGATGCGATCAAACTTGGCTTCGTTCACCATCGGGGCGGCGAGAGCATTCAAGGTTAGGCAGAAGGCAGCAACGATCATGGCCTGATTATGCCAGCATTATCGAATGCATCCGACCGATTTTTGGCTCAGATTGGTAACAACCGTGGCGACCGTGCTAGGATTTGTCGGCGTTATGTGGCAAATCCAGCTTCAACGAAAGGACGTCCGGTCGAGATTCCTTTCTGAACTGGACCGCGAAACCAACGATTTCATCGGCGTGCACCAATCGCTGATGGGGGGCGGGGAAGTCTGGCCGCACGATTACGACGCACTCACCATCGAGCAAAGGACGAAGCTTCATGCCTACCTCGCTCTGTTCGAGCGGATTGAAATTTGCATCGAAAATGGAGCTATCGACGAACAGTCGGTTCACAAACTATTCGGTTTACGAATGAAGACATTGTTCGGACACCCACTGACAAATGAAGTGCTTGATGGCAAAACGGGCGAGCACTTTGTGCTCGCCCGCAGGCTCAAAAGTAGAATGGTAACCTAACTGGTTTACATCCGCTCAACTTGAGTAAATTCCAGCTCGACCGGGGTTTCGCGTCCAAAGATATTGATCAAAACCTTGAGCATTTCTTTATCGGCGTGTACTTCTTCCACCTTGCCGGTGTAGTCGCTGAACGGTCCTTCGATCACGCGAATAATGTCGGCGCGGTTGAAGGCGACCCTCGGAGCTTCTTGGCTCGATTCCAGGTTCTTCATGATCCGCTTGACTTCATAATCTTCCAGCGGGAGCGGTTTGTTACCGCTCTGAACGAATCCGGTGACGCCGCTTGTGCTCTTCACCAGCTTATAAACGTCGTCGGTGAG
>CAYRAX010000055.1:7215-14561 GCA_964422285.1 uncultured Chthonomonas sp. | reverse complement strand
GAAAAACCGTCCATCTCGCATCGGGAGAAAATCTCGCGGGCCGATTTTCTCGTGAACAATTTGAACCCGCATTGCGTGTCTTTGAAGCCGCGAATCGCGAGCAGCTGCACAACCTTGTTAAATGTCCGTCCCGCCATTTCTCGGTACCAGGGCTGGCGAATCTCTAGGCGACTATCTTTGAGTGGTCTCGATCCAATGGCGACCGCCGTTTCTTCATGCATCGATGGCCACAGCTTTTCAATTTCTTCAATCGGAGCGGCGAGGTCTGCATCGGAGAGCAACAAATATTCGGCATCAACGTCGAGCATCCCGCGGCGCACGGCATAGCCTTTGCCTCGATTGGGTTGCGAGTCGATGACGCTGAAATTGGGCCACTGCTGACCGAAGCGCGTGACGACATCCACGGTTGAGTCTTTGCTGCCATCGCTGACGACGACCACAGTCCAGGAATACGGTTGCGCCGACAAGTACTCTTGAAGCCGTTCCAGCGTCTTGGGCAGGCGCGATTCTTCGTTGTATGCCGGCACGATGACCGCTAGTCGCGGAGTACTCAAGGTGCCGCGATGATACCCTTGGATCCTTGGCCCGGGTTACCGCAAAGTGGCGACCTGGGAGGACATCGGCGAGCGATCGCGCAGGACCACCAGGTTCGAAAGCTTGCGGCTCGGCGCGATTTTCACCGATCCACGAACCATCAACGCCGTCGAGCTGCCGCCATCTAGGTTCACGGCGTTCTCCACGTTCCTCGTCAGCATCGCATTCCCCAATTCGCGCAAAGTCACTCCGCTGCGCGTCGCCATCAGCACCAGTCGACCGTCGTCGGTGATGCCCGCTGCGGTTCGCGATGCGCGGCCCCAAATGCGGGGATCACGGAATTTTTGAGCGCGCGGATCGGGGCAAACTTTTCCATCGCGAATCAGTCGCACCGCGGCGCGCAAAGCAAAGCGGTAGTCGATGTAATTCCAGCTTCGATTGAAGCCAGTATCGAAAATGTGCGGGCGGCCTTCCCAGTCAATGGCGAAGACTGATCCGCGGCTACCGCGAGCCACGCGCTCGCCGTCAATGATGACGTCACCGACCGGTTGGCTATCGGCGGGATTGAAAAACGTTCCCGTCATCGCAATTGTCGGCACATCTGGCTTGGCGAGGTCCCAGAAGGACTTCGCTCGCTTCGAAAGCACCGTCTCTACGCTCAAGTCCTTGTTTGCGAGGTCCGCCACCACAACGTGGTAGTGAGCCCGTCCCGATTTGAACGTGTAGTACTTGACCGCTTCTTCTTGTCCCGCCTGAGCGAGTGCTGCGATGCAAGCCGCCATTGATAAGATAGCCGTGATTCGCTTCATAGGTCACTGATCCAATTGAGATTGGTGAACGCCCAAACCGGTGCCCAACCAAAAGTAGTACACGATACACCGAAATCGTGCCAATGTGCTCTGGTCGATCAAAAAACAGTAGTTTTTTGCGGAAAATCAGGGAATTTTCGCAAATTGTCTCGAATATACGGCATAGGCCCTTGCAAGTCGTGGTGGCTTGCGGATAAATTTGTGGGGTCGTGTCTGAGCGGCCGTTACGCCCTGATTGTGCCAGCCCAACTGGCATTTTGAGCGAACCGATTGACTGTGTTGATGGTTCCCCACAAATGGATGATCTTTTGAGTTCAACATACGGAAATGTAGAGATTGGCTCAAAAAGTTCCCGAGTCCCCGAGTGGGTGAAAAAATTCACGCTGATTAGTCTCGTTTACACGCTGATCGTTATTGCGTGGGGCGGTCTCGTTCGAGCCAGTTTCTCTGGTGACGGTTGCGGCAGGCACTGGCCGACTTGTCAAGGTGAAATCATTCCCTTGGGTGCCAGCACCAAGACGATGATTGAGTTCAGCCACCGGTTGAGTGGTGCGTTGAGCGGATTCATCGCCATTGGGCTACTTTATGTTGGCTTCAAATATTTCCCACGACGTTCTGCTGCCCGCTGGGCCGCGAGCCTAGCTTTCGCGTTTACGATCGTGGAAGGCGCGATCGGAGCCAAGCTGGTCCTGCAAAGTTTGGTCGCTCGCAATCCATCCGTCGCTCGAGCGTTCTGGATGATGATTCACCTGGTGAACACGTTTATCCTGCTGGCAAGCATGTTTGTGCTGTGGTGGCTCGCCATGGGGCGGCCGAAACCGCAGTTCAAAAAGCAAGGCGCAGTGATGTTCGGAATCACGTTCGCGGCGGCGGGAATGCTTTTGCTTGGTGTGACCGGCGCGTTGGCAGCTCTCGGCGACATGCTGTATCCGGCGAAAACGCTCGTGGACGGGTTAAAAGCTGACCTCGATCCTACTTCCGACATCTTGGTGCGGTTGCGGTTCATGCACCCGCTGGTTGCGATGAGCGTCGGCGTGTTCGCGGTATTCATCTCATCGTTCCTGTCCAAGGTTCGGCCGCACCCGATGGTAAAGCAATACGCTTCGTGGGTGGTTTCCGTGTTCGCGTTCCAGATGCTGTTTGGTTTGGCAAATCTGCTCAGCCATGCGCCGGTCGCGATGCAGATCGGTCACCTATTCATCGCTGACGTGCTTTGGTTGTTGTTCATCGGCCTATCGGTATCCGCGCTTTCGCAACCGATCCCTGTTGTGGAAGAGCCTGTTGCCGCGCCGGTTGCGGAATCTGTTCAAAAAGAACCGGCAACCGCGAGCCTGTGCGAAGAAACCGCGCCGCTATGGAAGGTTTACGTTGCGCTCACGAAGCCCCGCGTGGTGAGTTTGTTGCTGTTTACGACGATAACGGCCGCGTTTGTTGGTGCGAGGGGGTGGCCCGGCGGTTGGGTGATGTTCGCCATCACGATCGGCGGCTATTTCGCTGCGGGCGCGGCCAACGCCATCAACATGGTTTATGACCGGGACATCGATGTTCGTATGGAGCGAACCGCGACTCGGCCGACGGTGACGCAGCGGATCAGTAATACCCACGCACTACTTTTTGCCCTCGTCCTCGAATCCATCAGCTTCGCCGTCTTGACGATGGTTTGTAACGTATTGAGCGCGATGCTCGCACTCGGTGGGTTGCTGTTCTACGTGTTGGTCTACACGATGGCGCTCAAGCGGCGAACGTGGCAGAACATCGTAATCGGTGGAGCAGCGGGCGCGTTTCCCCCGCTCGTGGGCTATGCGGCGGTCACCAATACGCTCAATCCGATGGCGTGGACGTTGTTCGCGATAGTTTTCCTTTGGACGCCCGTGCACTTTTGGGCGCTAGCGCTGCTCATCAAGGACGAGTACAAGGCGGCTGGCATCCCGATGTTGCCAGTGGTGCATGGTGATCGCGCGACGGTCGTGCAGATCGCGATGTATTCGGTGCTGACTGCGGTGGTTTCGCTGCTTCCGCTCGCGCTCAATCAAGCGGGCTGGCTATACCTTTTGACGGTCATCGCCCTGAACGGATTCCTGTTTATTCGCACTTTCGAACTTGTGAAACTGCCCGAGCGAACTCAAGCTCGACAGCTTTTCAAGTTCTCAATGGTCTATTTGGCGCTTTTGTTTTTGGTGATCGCCATCGATCGGTCACAGGTTTTTTAAGATGATTGCAAGTTATAATCGCACGAAATCGCAACGGCTTGGCTCGGATGACTTTTCGTTATCTGCGGCGACGGTCGGTTGTTTGAGGCAAGACGCAATGATGCAAGCGTGGTTCATGGAGGATCGACATAATGGCTCAGCTTTTTAAGCCTACGGCAAACTCGTTGGCTAAAATCAGCCTTGTTTTGGGCGTGGTTTTACCGCTCGCGGTAATGCTCAGCGGCTCCACCATCAGCCGCTCGCCATCCAACACGGGTGTCGATAATCCGCTCGATCAGCCAGTGCCATTCAGCCATAAGCACCACGCGATTGAACTCGGCATCGACTGCCGGTTCTGCCACACGGGCGTTGAAACTTCGGGCTATGCCGGGTTGCCGACAACCGAAACGTGCATGAACTGCCACTCGCAGATTTGGACGAACTCGCCGCTTTTGGAGCCAGTGCGCAAGTCGTACGAAACGAATCAGCCTATCGCCTGGACAGTGGTCAACAAGCTCCCCGAGTTTGTGTACTTCAACCACTCCATCCACGTCGACCGTGGTGTTAGCTGCAATCAGTGCCATGGCGCGATGAACAAGCAACAAATCACTTCGAAGGGGCGAAATCTTTCGATGCAATGGTGCTTGGAATGCCACCGAAATCCAGAGAACTACCTCTACGAGGACGCGAAGAACCCTGGCCTGTCGCCTAAGCAGCAAGTTTTCAACCTGTACATGAAGGCGCAAGCCCATCCGGACGAACTCGACCTTGAAGCAAGGGAAAAGTCGTTGCTGAATGGCGGCGAGCAAATGACGGTCGATCCTGAATTGATCAAGAAGGGCAACGAGCTCTTGAAGGCGCGCGGCGTGAAAAAGGACCAGCTGATGGATTGCACGGTGTGCCACCGGTGAGGAAGATTGATATGAAGACCCAAGATCAACCCGACATCAATCTGACGGACGTCCGAGAGAAGCTCCGCTCGACGAACGGGCCAGAATACTGGCGTAGCCTGCAAGAAGTTGCGGAAACTCGCGAATTTCAAGCCTGGGTAGAGGATGAATTCCCGAACCGGCGCTCGATCGCCGAAATCGACCGGCGCAGCTTCATTAAGTTTATGGGAGCCTCGATGCTCCTCGCCGGAATCGGCGGATGCCGTAGCGCATTCTTGCCTTCCGAGAAATCAGTTCCTTACGTCAAGATGCCGGAGAACATGCTTCCCGGCAAGCCGCAGTACTTCGCGACCGCGTACCCGATGATGGGCACCGCGCTCGGAGTGCTCGTTCAGAGCTTTGAAGGCCGGCCGATCAAGGTTGAAGGTAATCCGAGTCACTCGATCAGCGGCGGCGCATCCGATTTCTTCGCGCAAGCGTCGATCCTTGACCTGTATGACCCCGATCGCATGAAGGGCGTCCTCAACGAAGGAGACGAATCGACCTGGGACATCTTCATCGCTAAGGCGCGCGAGGCGCTGGATGAAGAAAAGCAGAATGGTGGCGCAGGCATCCGGTTCATCGCAGGCGAGATTCATTCGCCGACCGAAATTCGGTTGCTTAAAGACTTTTTCAAGAAATTCCCGCAGGCCAAGATTGCCCAATACCAGTGCGGCGGGTCCGAGCAGATTCGCGAAGGCGCGCAGATTGCGTTCGGTCAACCAGTCAGCACGGTTTACGAACTGAAAGGCGCGAAGGTTGTCCTCTCGCTTGATGGCGACTTTTTGCACAGCATGCCCAACAGCGTCAAGATGGCGCGCGACTTCATGGCGGGTCGAAAGGTTACCGGCACCAACGCAGACGCAATGAACCGGCTCTATTGCGTTGAATGCACGCCAACCCCCACTGGAGCAATGGCCGATCACCGGCTAGCGGCGTCTCCTGCAACGCTCGATGCGTTCGCACGCCAACTGGCAAAGGAGTTCGAAATTGACGTCATGGACGTTCCGCAAAGCGCGAAGGTCCCCGCCAAGTGGGTCACCGCGGTCGCAAATGACCTGCGCAGCGCCGGAGCCAACGCGGTCGTGGTCGCTGGACCCTATGCACCTGCTGGAGTTCACGCAATTGCCCACGCGATCAACGCGAAGCTCGCATCAACCAAGGTTGCCCATTACGCTTCCAACATCGCAGAATTTGGTCCCAATGCAACGACCGTTCAAGCGATCTTGGCCGATGCGACCAAAGCGGGAACGGTGACTTCGATCATCGTGCTCGGTGGCGACCCTGTTTACAATTCGCCTGCCGACCTCTCGTTCGATCAAGCGTTCAATCGGGCAAAGTTCACTGCCCACCTGACGACACAACCGAACGATACGAGCGCGCATTGTAAGTGGGTTGGTTCGTGTTCGCACTACCTGGAGCAATGGTCCGACGTTTCCGCCAGCGATGGCACCGTGAGCATCATCCAGCCTTTGATCGCGCCGATGCACGACTCCAAGTCATCGGTTGAATTCCTCAGCCTGTTGCTGAATAACCCGATCGGCGGATACGACATCGTTCGCGAGACGTGGAAATCGACCGGCGGCGCAACATTTGAAGACTCGTGGCGCGAATGGCTCAACCAAGGCGTGGTCAAAAATGCTGCGGCGACTCCGATCAGCCCCGCAGTCAATGCGACGCTCACGCTCGGGCCCGCTCAGACCGACGCGACAACCGTTGTCATTTTCCGAAACGACCCCACCGTTTACGATGGTCGGTTCGCCAACAATGGATGGCTGCAAGAACTTCCCAAGGTGATGACCACGCTCAGCTGGGATAACGCGGCTTTGATTAGCCCCAACCGCGCCAGCGAACTGGGAATTAAGGACGGCGACCACGTCAAAGTGACCGTCGGCGGCCAGTCCGTGACGATTCCGGCGCTACTGCTCGTTGGCCAAAGCGACGAAGTGGTGACCTTGCACATGGGTTACGGCCGCAAGATGGTTGGTTCAGTCGGCAACGGCGGGGGCACCAACGTGAACGCCTTGCGCACATCAGAGCATTCCTACAACGCGGCAGGAACCGTCGAAAAGGACTCGGGCAAAACTGAACTTGCTCTCACCCAAACCCACCACAGCATGGAAGGTCGCGACATCTTGAAAGCGGCGACGGTAGCCGAATTCAAAAACAACCCCAACCTAAAGGTTGAAGGCGACGAAATCGCCGAGAAAAACCTTTCGATGTGGCCGACCAACGACGAAGAATTCCCGTGGGACGGCGCAAAGTGGGGCATGACGATCGACTTGACTCTTTGCACCGGCTGCCACGCCTGCGTTGCTGCCTGTCAATCAGAAAACAACATTCCGGTTGTCGGCAAAGAACAGGTGATCAAAGGTCGCGAAATGCACTGGATCAGAATCGACCGCTACTACCGCGTTCACGGTAGGTCGGAAGAGGAAGAAAAACGCGGCGTGATGTCAAAGAATTCGGAGATCACCAATTCGCGCGACATTACCGATCCGAGCGAAGGCAAGCAAGACGTTCTCAATCCGAACGCGATTGAAACCGTCTTTTCGCCAGTCGCGTGCATGCACTGCGAAAAGGCGCCCTGCGAACCCGTTTGCCCGGTCGCGGCCACCGTGCATAGCCACGAGGGACTGAACCAGATGGTCTACAACCGATGCGTTGGCACTCGGTATTGCAGCAACAACTGTCCTTACAAGGTTCGCCGATTCAACTTCTTGAACTACACCGACAACATGTTGCAGTTCATGGAGCAAAACCGAGCAATTCCGCACAGCGTGATCTCGACCGAGAAACCAGGCGGTCGCGGGCTGCTCAAGTTGATGAATAACCCCAACGTGACCGTCCGCGGTCGTGGCGTGATGGAAAAATGCACGAACTGC
>CAYRAX010000055.1:0-7205 GCA_964422285.1 uncultured Chthonomonas sp. | reverse complement strand
GCAAGGATTGAAGCGAAAAAGGAAAACCGAGCGATTCGCGATGGCGAAGTGATCACGGCTTGCCAACAAGCATGCCCAACCCAAGCCATCACATTTGGCAACATTGCAGACGCAAACAGCGCGGTTGCAAAACTCAAGAAGGAGCCCCGAAGCTACCTAATGCTTCCTGAACTCAATACTCAAAACCGAACCAGCTACCTGGCTCGATTGCGCAACCCGAACAAGGAACTGGAGGCCGTTTAAGCATGTCAGCATTACCGACAGAAAATAAACTGCTTCTTACCGGAAAGCATGATTTTGCCTCGATTGACGAATTGCTCGGCAATATCGTTCTCGACCAAACTCAGCATAAAAAGAACTGGGTCACCTTGTTTGGAATCGGCTTCATCGTGGTGCACGCTTTGTTGCTCGCGGTGGGTTGGTTGCTTTATCAAGGCATCGGCATCTGGGGTAACAACCAGCCGGTCGGCTGGGGCTTCGATATCATCAACTTTGTTTGGTGGATTGGAATTGGCCACGCGGGAACGCTGATCTCGGCAGTTCTGCTACTTTTGCGACAACAATGGCGCAACTCCATTAACCGATTTGCCGAAGCGATGACGCTTTTCGCGGTTATGTGCGCGGGCATGTATCCGCTGCTCCACACTGGTCGGCCGTGGGTCGCATATTGGCTTTTCCCCTATCCCAACTACCTGGCGATGTGGCCGCAGTTCCGCAGCCCACTGATTTGGGACGTTTTTGCGGTTAGCACCTACATCACCATTTCGGCGCTATTCTGGTTCATCGGCTTGATCCCCGACTTTGCCACCATGCGCGACCGAAGCCAGCCCATCTGGCTGAAAAAGGTTTGGGGCATGCTGGCCATGGGTTGGCGCGGTTCGGTCAAGCATTGGCATCGCTACGAAGCGGGCTACCTGATCCTGGCTGGTCTTTCGACCCCATTGGTTCTATCGGTCCACTCAATCGTGTCCCTCGACTTTGCCGTCTCCATCGTTCCCGGTTGGAACGTGACGATCTTCCCGCCCTACTTTGTCGCGGGCGCCGTCTTTGCCGGCTTTGCGATGGTCATCACCTTTACCGTCCCGATTCGAGCTTGGTACAAGCTGGAAGACGTGATTACGATGAAGCACTTCGACTGGATGGCGAAAATCATGCTCGCCACCGGCCTCATCGTTTTCTATGGCTATATTCTCGAAGTCTTTTATGCCTACTACAGCGGTAACTGGGCCGAAATCTACCTTGTCAAAAACCGAATGACCGGCCCGTATTGGCCGCTGTTCTGGTCGCTTTGGCTCTGCAACGGCTTGATTCCGCAGCTACTTTGGATTCCAAAAGTACGGCAAAACTTGAAAGTACTTTGGATCATCAGCCAATTTGTCAGCGTGGGCATGTGGCTCGAACGATTCGTCATCATCCCGATGTCGCTGCACCGAGACTACGTTCCGTCCAGTTGGGGCATGTACTTCCCAACCATGTGGGACTGGATGATGTTCATCGGCACCATGGGCTTCTTTGTCTTCATGATGATGCTGTTCGTTCGGTTCCTGCCGCTCATCAACATCTTCGAAGTGAAAGACCTGCTGCTACGGATCAACCACGAAGATCACCACGCAAAACACGACGATGAACCCGCGCTTGCGGGAGCGAAGGAGACGCACTAATGGCAGCCATTACCGCAAATCCCGAAAACCCACTGTATCACGGCATGGTTGCCGAGTTCACCGATCCGGACGACATCCTCAAGGCCGCCAAAAAGGTTCATGCGGCGGGTTATAAGGAACTGGACGCTTATACGCCGTTCCCCGTGCACGGCCTTGATGACGCGATTGGATTCAAGGATGCGAGCGTGCAGTGGACGATCTTTATCGCCGCGGTAGGCGGGCTGGTTCTCGGCTTTGGCCTCGAATCGTGGGTTGCCACTCAGGCTTATCCGCTCAACGTGGGCGGGCGTCCGAAGATCAGCTGGCCCCAGTTCATTCCGGTCGCTTATGAGTGCTGCATTTTGTGCGCGGGAATTGCCGCGTTCATCGGAGTCCTGTTCTGGAACAAACTGCCGCAGCCGTATCACCCGATCTTCAACACGCCCAACTTTGACAAGGCAAGTCAAACGAGCTTCTTCCTCGCGATCGAAGCGAAAGATCCAAAGTTTGACCACGGCGACGTGAAAAAATTGCTGAACGATTGTGGTGGCGTGGTCGCGGTCAACGATGTATTTGGCGACGAACCGGAGGCGCGATCATGAGAGTGAAATCAACGACCCTATTTGCCCTGTCGGCCACAATTTTTGCCGCGGGATGCCATACCGATATGTGGGTTCAGCCGAAGCACCACCATCCGTATCAAGAGTCGGCGATTTTTGCGGACGGGAGCGCGTCCAGGCCACTTATGCCGGGCACGGTCGCTCGCGGCGAAGCCAATACCGATTCATTCCGATTCAAAGGCCGGATCAACGGTCAATTGGCCACAACCATTCCGGCCACGCTCACGATTGAAGGAAAGCAAGTGGATACGCGCGCGGACCTTCTCGCCGTGCTCAAGCGCGGCAAAGAGCGGTTCCACATCTTCTGCTCGCATTGCCACGGCGAGGCCGGCGACGGCAAAGGCATGATTGCCCAGCGTGGACTTGAACTCAAGCGGCCGCCGGGCAACTACCACACGGATCGATTGCGCAAGATGCCCATCGGTCACTTTTTCGATGTCATGACGAACGGTTTTGGCGTGATGTACAGCCAATCGGCTCGCGTTTCGGTTGACGACCGGTGGGCAATTGCTTCGTACATTCGCGCGCTTCAAATGAGCCACGAAACGCCAGAAGCTAGCCTAAGCGCTGAGGACATGCAGAAATGGGATAAGCAAAAGCAGGCCGACGCCGAAGCAGCCAAGCCCAAAGCCGAGGGTGAAGAATAAACATGTCGAAAGTATTTGATTTCAACAAGTGGGGCAGCACTGGCGCGCTCATCGGCATCGTCGGTGCGGCGGCCTGCGCGGGCATATTTAGCTCCATGCCAAAGGACTTTATGGCGTCCTACATGTACGCCTATATCTTCTGGCTTGGGCTTTCGCTTGGGTGCCTCGGCCTTCTCACCCTGCACCACACGGTTCGCGGTTCGTGGAGCCTATCGGTAGTTCGGCTGTATGAAGCGGGCGGCGGTCCAGTGATGTTCGTGATGCAAGCAATCATGTTCATCCCCATCCTGCTCGCGCGCGGCGACATCTATCACCACTGGCTGCATCCCGAAGCAACTGACAAGGTCCTGCAAGCCAAGGAGTGGTGGTTGAATGAGCCATTTTGGCTCGGCCGCACGGTCGCTTACTTCTTAATCTGGATTTTCCTGGGCTATGTTCTTTCCAGTTCTTCGCAAAAAGAAGACAAGACGAAGGATACGGCTCTCGGCCGGCAACGCTCTAGCGTGGGCGCTATTGGCCTGGTCATTTTCATGCTCAGCGTTACGTTCGCGGTCACCGATTGGGTGATGAGTATCGATCCGCACTGGTCCAGCACCATTTTTGGAGTTTGGACAGCGATCAATGGCGCGCTAGCCGCACTCGCGGTCGGCACGATTATCGTCACCACCGGCGCGCTGAAGGGCATCGAGCCCTACGCCAATGTTTGGACCCCGAAGCTCGGCAAAGACCTGGGCAACATGATGTTCACGTTCAGCATGCTTTGGGCCTACACGACTCTCAGCCAGTTCCTAATCATCTGGTCCGGCAACTTGCCTGAATACATCAGCTACTACGTGAATCGGCGCGGTGACTTTTGGAACGCGCTAGGCGGATTCAATATCATCGTCGGATTCTTCGTTTGTTGGGGATTCCTGCTCTCGCCAAGGGTTAAGGCCAACGCGAATTCCTTGCGAAATGTCGCGTGGGCGATCCTGATCATTCGAGCGACCGACTGGCTCTGGAACATCATCCCCTACTTCCGTGTGAACCTGGTTTGGACAGAAGCCCTGGCCATGATCACTCTCGGCGGATTCTGGTTTGCGGTGATGGGACGAATGATGCCACGCGCGGCAACGATTCCAGAGCACGACACCCGGCTATTTGAAATGGCCAAGCTGGAGGCAGCACACTAACCATGCATAGTCACGACGAGGACCCAAAGGAACTTCAGCACGCGATTGAGCAAGGATATGAGCATCGCGATCTGCCGACCAGCGCGATCGGTCGGGCTGTCGCGGGTTTGTTTATCTTCTTCTTTGTCTCCATCGGATTCACCATCGTCTACCTGAGGTTCGTTGACGCGTTTGGTCACAAGCAGGACACGCGAGATCGGCAGCTCGCCGACGTGCGACGCACTCTGCCGCCAGGACCGCTGGTTCAAAGCAACCTGACGACAAAGAAAGACATGGTGCAATTGCGCTCCGAGGACGTGAAGAAGACCGAGCGATTCGAAAAGCTTGAAGCAAAGCCTGGATATGTTCAAATTCCAGTCGAGGTAGCGATGGAGAAGCTCGCTAAGCAGGGGCTGCCACAATGAAATTGCAGCTGAGCTTCCTGTTTGCGGTTGCCCTCGCCGGTAGCGTATTCGCCCAGTCCCGAAACATCACGGGGCCGGCACCTGACATGCGCCCGACTGCGCCCGAAAACATCACGAAGCTCATAGGCATCGATTCGCGGCTCGGTAAAGTCGTGCCGCTATCGGTCAAGTTCATGGAAACAGACGGATCGGCGCGCGGCCATGAAGTCCTGCTACGCGACCTGGTCAAAGACAAGCCAGTCATTGTATTGCCCGCGTTTTACACTTGCAAGAGCACTTGCCCGATCATGTTCAATGGCGTTTTGGAGTGCATCCGCAACTTCAAGGAGCTCAAGCTGGGCAAAGATTTCGACGTGATTACGCTCGGTATCAAGCCTTCGGAAACGGTTCGAGACGCGCTAGCCAAACGTGACGAACTGAGTCACGTCTGCGAGCTAGCCAAAATCCCCAACGTGGAAACGGGCTGGCACCTGCTGACCGGAACGGAAGAGAACATCCGCAAGATCACGAATGCGATGGGGTACCGCTACGGATACAACCACGCGCAAGACACAGTCCAGCACCCGGCGGGAATCATCATTCTCACGCCGGATGGCGTTGTTAGCCGCTACTTCTATGGCATGGAATACGTGCCGAAGCTGGTGAGCGACGCGCTGAAAGACGCAAAGCTTAAGCGCGTGGGGCCAGAAGCTCAAAAGATATTTTTTGGGTGCTTGGAAATGGACGCGATGACGGGCGGCTACACGCTGGTCATCAATAATGTGCTCAAAGTTGCCGGCACCTCGACGGTGCTCATCCTGCTCGGATCGGTGATCTTCATGAGCTTCAAATATCGCGAAAAGAATTTGGGTGCTCGCATCCAAGCAAATGGGGGGGTCGTTTCGGACCTGTCAACAAATCAGTCATGAACTTTACTTTTGCTCCCGATAAGGCGTCGAATTTCGCTGGTCCCCACGACCTGCTGTTCTACACGATTAGTGGCCTTGCGATCTTCTTTACGATCGCGGTCATGGCGATTGTTTTGACCTGTGTGGTCAAATATGGTCGCGGAAAGAAGGCAGATCGATCGAACCCAGTGAACGACCACCTCAAGCTCGAATTGGGCTGGACAATTGCCCCCACGGTTCTGGCGATTGTAATGTTCTTGTGGTCCACCAAGATCTACATTGACATGCGAACCCCGCCGAAGGGTGCCTACGAAGTTTTCGTCATCGGAAAGCAATGGATGTGGCACATGCAGCATCCCAATGGCATCCGCGAAAACAACGAACTGCACGTTCCCTTGGGCAAGCCGATCAAGCTGACCATGATCAGCCAAGACGTCATCCACGGGTTCTATTTGCCCGAGATGCGCGTGCAATACATGGTAGTTCCAGGACGATACACGCAGCAATGGTTCACGCCCACCAAGCCGGGCAAATTCCACATCTTCTGCACGATCCACTGTGGAACCCAGCACTCCGAAATGGGTGGATACATCAACGTCTTGACTCCGGACGAATTCAACCGCTGGAAAGAAAACGGCGGCAACCGGTTCAAGCCGATCCCTGATTCCCTAGCCAAACAAGGCGAGCGAATCTTTACAGAATTGGCATGCAATTCATGCCACGGCGTCAAGGACAACGAACGAGGACCATCGCTTTATGGCATCGTCGGTTCCCAGCGGCCACTCGCCACCGGCGGCACCGCACCAGCTGACGAAGACTATATACGACGCTCCATCATCGCCCCCTACGATGCCATCTTAAAGGGCTACCGAAATACGATGCCCATCTACGTTTATAAGGATCAAGTCACCGAGGAACAAATTCGGGCCCTGATCGAATACATCAAAACCTTGGGCAATGCCGCGGCCGTAACACCCGCGCCAGCGCAAACCCCACTTAGCAATACCGTGAATCAACCTACACCGAGGAGATCATCATCATGAGTGCGACCGCAACCACTCATCAAGCCAACCCCGAAGACAACTACCTAACAAACGGGCATACCATTGCTTCGTGGCTCTTGACCAAAGACCACAAACGCATTGCGATCATGTACCTGTTCTCGGTTACGTTCTTCTTCTTCCTGGGGTCGATCGCGGCGGGTTTGATTCGAATCGAATTGACCGCTCCACGAGGACAGTTCTTGTCCTCGGATACGTTCAACAAGATGTTCACCGCCCACGGTGTCATCATGATCTTCTTCTTCCTGATTCCGGCGATTCCGGCGGTTTTGGGCAACTTTTTGATACCTCCGATGATCGGAGCGCGCGACCTAGCGTTTCCTCGCTTGAACCTGCTGAGTTGGTACATCTACATGCTCGCGGGCATCATTGGTATCTCAGTTGTGTTCACGACGGGCATCGACACGGGCTGGACGTTCTATACGCCCTATAGCTCGATGTATTCCAACACGAATGTCACGCTAACCATTGTCGCGGCGTTCTTCGCGGGATTCAGCTCCATCTTCACGGGTCTTAACTTCATCGTTACGATTCACAAGATGCGGGCGCCGGGCATGACCTGGTTCCGATTGCCACTCTACGTCTGGGGCCACTACGCCACGTCGCTGATCGTCATGCTGGGTACGCCGGTTGTTGCGATTACGCTGCTGTTGGTGGCGGCCGAACGCAGCTTGCACCTCGGAGTCTTTAGCCCCGAGCTTGGCGGCGACCCGGTCTTGTTCCAGCACATGTTCTGGTTCTACTCGCACCCGGCGGTTTACATCATGATTCTGC
>CAYRAX010000054.1:735-14718 GCA_964422285.1 uncultured Chthonomonas sp. | reverse complement strand
CTTTTCCATCGCAGAAACCGAGATGCGCTACCAAATCGTTTCCGATATGGTCAACAAGTACTTCTCTGGACTCAAAAACGTGATTAGGGAGGGTAGATAATGTCCTTATCCATTGCAATGCGGATCAGCTCCAGCGGCATGACCGCCGAGCGATTCCGAATGGATGTCATCAGCATGAACATTGCTGGCGCCGACACCATTCGAACTCCGCAACAAGATGCCTATCGACGACAAGATGTTATTTTGAGCGGTGGCGACGACGGAGTAAAGATCGTCGGAACCCAGCGCGACAACACCGAGCTGCGTCCGGTTTATGAGCCGGGCAACCCAAACGCCGATTCAAACGGGTTTGTCTATTACAGCAACGTCAAGCCGATTCATGAAATGGTGGATATGATCGGCGCGAGCCGCGCCTACGAAGCAAACGTAGCCGCATTCAATAGTGCCAAGAGCATGGTTCGAGCCGCCTTGACCATCGGCAGAATCTGAGGCTGAAAATGCGTATTGATTCGAACCTTGCCAAGTCCATTCCCCAACCAGCAGCGCAGGCCGCTGGTGGCAACTCCGATGACTTCGGAAAAATGTTGATGGACGCCGTGAAAGAGGTGAACAACTCACAATCGCAAGCGCGTGAGATGCAAAACCAATTTCTGGCGGGTCAACCGGGGATCGAGGTTCATGATTTGATGATCGCCATGGAACGTGCCAGCACGGCCATGCAACTCACCATCCAAGTTCGTAACAAGGTTCTTGAAGCCTATCAAGAGCTGAGCCGAATGCAGGTCTAAAGAGTAATCAAGCCATAACCGTAGACCGCACGGCCCCAAAGCTAGCGGAATATGCAAGGCCTATTTTTAAGATTAAGAACGTGGTGGGAAACCGCGGATCGCACCCAAAAGACGGTGACGATCTTCGGCTCCTTATTCTTGGTGCTGCTGATTGGTGGGACATTCTACTTTGCCAGCAAGCCCAAAATGGATGTGCTCTTTCGTGAGCTTTCGCCACAAGACCAAGGCATGGTCGCCAACGAGCTGACCAAGCTTGGCGTGCCATTCGAACAGGATCGAGCAGGAGCAATCCGCGTACCGATTGACCGGATCGCGGAGGTTCAAGGCAAATTGGCTCTCGCCCAAAAGATGCCTTCGACAGGCCACGTGGGCTACGACGGCTTGAAGGATATGGGCATCATGAATACGCCCACCGTCGAACGAGAACGGCTGCGAACGATGCTGGAAGGCGAACTCGCCAAATCCATCGAATCGATCGAAGGCGTTTCATCTGCCCGCGTTCACCTTACGCTTGGCGAGACTTCACCGTTTGCGCGAGAAGCCAACACAGCCAGCGCGAGCGTGATCGTTTCGGAGCAAGGCGCAGGGTCGGTTTCGGGTCAAAGTGCGAGGGCTATTCAGCACCTTGTTCAATACGCCGTCAACGGGCTGAACCCCAAAAACATCACCGTCATCAGTAGCCAAGGAAAGACGCTGCTCGATGGCGCGGACGCAGAAGGCGGATCGGCGGCGGATAAGATCCAGGCTGAATCCAGCGAAGCCCGGCGTCGAGAAGTTGCATTGCAGAGCCTGTTGGATAACGCGTTTGGTCGCGGCAACACGGTCGTCAGCATTCCCGTCCTCGAACTTAATTTTGATCAACGCGACGAACGTCGCAACGAAGTTTTGCCGACCAAGCCGCTGACCATTGAAACCAACACCGAAAAGATGGGCTCAGGAGTAGCGTCGGTTGGCGGCGCGGCTGGAACCGCGAGCAACACCCCCGGCGGCGCGGCAACACCAGCAACCCCAGACGCCAACGCAAAGGGCTACGAAGGTGAGCAGCAATCCAAAACGATGGCAACCACCGAGACCCACACGACAACGGTTTATGCGCCCGGCGCCCTCAAGCGCATGGCGATCAACGTGCTCGTCAATTCCACCAACATCACGAATTCCGCAGACGTGAAGAAGGTGATTGACGGCGAACTCGGTCCGCTTGTAAAAGACACGGCCAACTTCGGCACCACCGTCACCGCAGTGGCGTTCGACACCAAGGCGAAGGACGAGCAAACGAAAGCAGACGCCGCTGCCGCCAGCAGCGCAAAGATGCAGCAAATGCTGAGCATTCTGCCGATCGCGGCCCTGCTTGTGGTGGGATTTATGGTCGTCAAAGCGATCAAGAAAACCGCGGGTGCGGGCAACGTTTTGGTGGCAGCAACTCCTGGTGGCCAAGTGATTCCGCTTGGTTCCGGCGACGTCACCAAGGCTCTGGGCCACAGCGAAATGCACCACCTGCCCACCATTGTCAATGAGCACGGCGAAAAAGTTGCGCTTCCCCCGGGAGCAACTGTCAACGCAGAGGGCAAGGTTGTCGGCGAAGATGGACAGCCCATCGCTTCGCTCAAGGCGCAAGACTTTGTGAAGACGAACGCCGCCGCGTTGGCATTGAGCGAAATGGCGGACGAGCAGCAACAGCACGTGCGCATCGGCTCGATCCCCGACCGGATCAACATTCCACTCGAACAGATTAAGAAGATGGCCGAAGAACGGCCCCAGACCGTTGCCATGCTTTTGAAAACCTGGCTCCTGAGCGATAAATGAGAAAATCCGTAGAACCATTGACAAGCCGCCGAAAAGCGGCCGTTATGCTCACGATTTTAGGCCAAGATGTGGCCGCCGAAGTTGTGCGCCACTTTGAAGAAGAGCAGATCGAGTCCCTTTCGGTCGAGATTGCTCGGCTTGAAAAGGTGACGAGCGAGCAGCGCGAGCAAATCATTCTTGAGTTCCACGACATGGCGATGGCTCAGGACTATATCGCCGAAGGCGGTTTGGAACAAGCACGAAAGGTTTTGGAAACTGCGTTCGGTGCGGACAAAGCCGACGCCATGTGCAAGCGCATCATCGCCGCCATGCAGGTCGTGCCATTCGAGTTTCTGAAGAAAGCCGACCCCGCCCAGCTATTGAGCTACATTCAAGACGAGCACCCCCAAACCATCGCACTGATCCTGGCCTATATGCCCATGACTCAGGCCGCGACCGTTTTGACGAAGCTACCGGGCGAACTACGCGCCGAGGTTGCCGAGCGAATCGCGATGATGGAACAGACACCGCCAGAAGTTATTCGCCGCGTCGAACAGGTTTTGGAAAAGAAAGTCTCCACCCTGCTCAGCACGGAAATGACCAAAGCGGGCGGCCCGAAGGCACTGGTTGACCTCCTGAACCGCGTCGACCGGTCCACCGAGCGACTGATCATGGACACGCTCAGCGAGAACAATCCAGAACTCGCGGACTCGGTCAAGAACATGATGTTCGTCTTCGAAGACGTCACCAGCCTCGATGACCGCGCCATTCAGCAGATTCTCAAGGAAGTCGATGTCAAGGACTTGGCGACCGCACTCAAAGGCGTCAGCCCCGAAGTCAACAAGAAGATTTTCTCGAACATGTCCGAGCGCGCCATCGGCATGCTCAAAGAGGATATGGAGTTTATGGGTCCCGTCAAGATGCGGGTCGTCGAAGAGGCACAATCCAAGATCGTTGCCGTCATCCGACGTCTGGAAGAAACTGGCGAAATCTCCATCGGACGTGGCGAGGAGGACGTGCTTGTCTAAGCGCAAGCTAATCCCGGCCGATCAAGCAAAGATTGACGCCACGATTGATGACGTGGTGGGCAAGCTGCCGCGCGAACTCAAGCGTGGCAAACCCATCACGGGATTCCAGCGCGTGTCGCAGGAGTTCGATCGGCTGCGCGCAGAAGCCCGAGAGGAAGGCTACTTGACCGGCCATCGCGCTGGATTTCAGGATGGACTAAACGCGGGCCGCCGCGAAGGCATGATCGAGGGCCGGATGTTGGCGCAACAAGAAGGCAGGCAGCAGATCCAGGCCTTCATGACGGACTTAGAATCGGTCGGATCGTCGTTTCATAACGCGGTCCAAGACTGGTTTTTGAAGATGGAAGAAGAGCTAGCGGGACTCGCGCTTGAAATCGCCCGGCGCGTGGTTGCAACGGAATTAACGACCACGAACGAAGTTGCACTCGCGATCGCCCGAGAGTGCGTAGCGGAAATCAACCACGCTCATGCCGCGCGCGTGCTGGTCAACTTGGCCGGGTTCAAGCAGATTCAGGGTCGCGAAGCCGAATTGATGGCATTCGCAAAGACCTTGAAGTCGCTAGAAATCGTGGTGGACGCCAGCCTGACCGATGGCGTCATCGTCGAGTCCGATGGCGGACGAATCGATGGCACCATCGAGACCAAATTTTCAAACTTGGAGGAGGCGTGGAACAAAGCCGCGTAACCGCAATGCAAACCACGGTTATCCCTCCATTTCCCCAACTCGAAAAGATGCGCAATTGCGTCGCCAACGCGCGCATCATCGACATGCACGGTCGAGTTACCCAAGTGGTCGGCCTCGTCCTGGAATCCAACGGCCCAAACTCAAAAATTGGGGACCTTTGTTTTGTGGAAACCGCGGCGGGCGAGCGTCGAGCAGCTGAAGTTGTCGGCTTCCGCGGCGACCGAACCTTGCTCATGCCTTTGGGCGAGATGACCGGGATCCGCGCGGGCGACTTGGTCGGCACTACCGGCGAATGCTTGAACGTTTGCGTCGGTCCAGAGCTATTGGGCCGCACCATCAACGGGCTCGGTCAACCCATTGATGACCATGGCCCGCTCATCACCAGCCACCAATATCCAGTTTTGGCATCTCCACCCAACGCGCTGGAGAGACAAATGATCCAGCATCCCTTCCAAACAGGGGTCAAAGCAATTGATGGCGTGCTGACGATGGGAATGGGCCAGCGTATAGGTATTTTTGCGGGCTCTGGCGTCGGTAAGAGCACGTTGCTCGGCATGATTGCTCGGCAAGGCAACGCCGACGTCAACGTGATTGCGCTGATCGGAGAACGAGGCCGTGAAGTTCGCGAATTTATGGAAAACGACCTCGGCGAGGAGGGCCTCCGGCGAAGCGTCGTGGTCTGCGCGACCTCTGATGAGCCTGCATTGGTGCGGCTCAAAGCGGCGCTGACTGCCACTGCAATTTGTGAGTATTTCCGCGATCAAGGCAAGAACGTCATGCTCATGATGGACAGCGTGACGCGGTTTGCCATGGCCCAACGCGAAATCGGACTTGCCGTGGGCGAACCGCCCAGCACCAAAGGATATACGCCGAGCGTTTTCGCGATCCTGCCACGGTTGATGGAGCGAGCCGGTTGTGGCCCACAGGGTGCAATCACGGCGATCTACACGGTTTTGGTCGACGGCGACGACACGAACGAACCAATTTCTGATGCCGCGCGGTCAATTTTGGATGGTCACGTGGTACTGAGTCGCCGATTGACCAGCAAGGGGCACTATCCACCGATCGACGTGCAACAAAGCCTAAGCCGCGTGATGCCCATGGTCACCCACCCGGAGCACGTCACCGCCGCGAGCCGACTTCGCGAACTCATCGCCGCCTATGAAGATGTCGAGGACCTAGTTTCCATTGGTGCGTACAAGCCCGGTTCAAAACCACTTAGCGATGAGGCGATTGAGAAGTGGCCAAAGATCAACACATTTTTGCGACAAGACAAGTCCAGCAGCGTCGGATACGAATCGGCGGTGCAGGAGCTGATGGAGCTTTCGGAGAAACAAGATGCAGCGGTTTAAGTTCAGATTGCAAAAGGTACTTGAGTACCGAATCATGGCCGAAGACTGGGCCAAACAGGCCGTCGCGGAGGCTCAGGCGCAGCTCAATGAAGGCCAAATGCAGTCGGCGCGCATCCGCCAGCGTCGCGAAGAACTGATACGCTCAAGCTCGCCGCGCCAGCTTCAAGACTTTCAAGCGCTCAACGCTTACTTAGAAAAGCTGGATGACGACGAAGCCGCTCAGGCCGCGGTCAACCAAATTTTGGAAAACGAACTTGAGCAAACCAAAGAGCAGTGGATCAAGTGCCGCCAAGAAACCAAGGCGATGACCACTCTCAAGGATCAAAAGTACGCCGAATGGGTGGCAAAGGCCAATCAAGAAGAGCAAAATCAACTCGACGAGTTCGCCGTCAACCAAAGGAGGGCGGCATGATTCGCCCGCTGGGACCGGACGGCATCCAATCGCGCATGGCCGCGCTTCAAGCAAAGATCGACGACCGCCTGGGACGGCCCATGGACACGGCGTTGGCTGCACCAGCAGTACCCAGTCAAGCCAACATGGGATTCGACATGGCTTCGAATCAAGCTCTCGGCCTCATTGGTCCCATCGGTCGCGGCGGCGGAACGGGCATGCCAACCCCACTTCCCGGCGTGACCTCCACCAATGGTCTCGCGCCGATGAACCCATTTGGCTCGCAAGCATCGGTAAACACGATCGACCGAGCACCGGCTTGGCTGCATGAACCGATCAATTCGGCAGCGAACTCGGCGGGCGTCGATGCCGCGCTATTGGAGGCAGTCGTCGCCGTTCAAAGCGGATTTGACCCCAACCAATCGAGCGAATCTGGGGCCAAAGGATTGACCATGCTCGACCCCACAACGGCAACCGCGCTGGGGCTGAAAAATCCGCTGGACCCCCAGGAAAATTTGAACGCAGGCGCGAAGTATTTGGGTCAAATGGTGCGCCAGTTTGGCGACCCAAGGCTCGCCGTGGCCGCCTACAATTTGGGCCCCGGTCCGGTTCAACGTGCTGGTGGAGTTCCCGCCGCGGGCGACACACAAAACTTCGTCAACAAGGTGCTCGCCCATTTTGAGGCGATCAAAACCCACTCGGCTGAGTAGTGAAAAACCATGGCTAAGAAGGCAGCAAGCGACAAAGGCACAGGCAAAAAGAAGAAGAAGCCGATCATTCTGATCGTGATCATCTTGGTCTTGGTGATCGCCGGAACCGTATTCGGCCTCGCGTTCGCGGGCATCTTGAAGATTTCCGGCATCACACCCAAATCGAAATTGAAAAAAGGCGCAGTGGCTTCGAGCCTTTATGCCGAAAAGAAGGAGCCGCCCAAGCCCGCTGCTACGCCAAAGCCAGAACCCACCGCCGAGAACAAACCCGAGCAACCCGCGCCCGAGCCACCCAAGACCGATATCGCAAAGGGAGCCGCTGCGCTTGCCGAGTTCTGGGCCGATTTGCCTGAGGCCAAGATTTTGGAAATTTCTAAGGGTTGGGACAAAGAGGATTTGGCGCGCGTGCTTGCTTTGCTGGAACCCAAAAAGACCGCCGCCGTGCTCGCGCTGATGACGCCCAAGCAAGCATCGGACGTTAGCCAGGAGATTCAGCGTCAGGCTTCGCTGGTGGAACCGAAGTCGTAATTCGGTCGAATAGCGCGCTTCCAAAGCGACCATCTGGGTCCATTTGACTTCGAATTTCGCAGAATTTCTGCCAGTTCTCTGTGCCAACCGAACGCAGGAATTGCTCTCCGGTCAGCAAGCTATCTTTAGCGAGATAGAAGCGACCTCCCGCGCGAAGCACGTCATCGGTCAACTCATTCAGCACGCGATGGAGGCGCGCCGAGTTCGTCTCTGTCACCTTAAAATCGAGCGCTAGCGAATATCCGTCGACGCTGTGTCGCAGAAGCCCGCGATCCTCGCGGTGGCGTTTCATGACGGCCAAAAATGGCTCCAATTGCTCGCTTGCTAACCGTGAAATTTGAGATGGAAAAATGCTCTTCGCCGCCTCCGCAGGAACGAAACTCTGGAATTGGATCATGCTTGCCGGGTCATATGCACGCTCCCAATTCGGCGCGGAATCAAGCAGAAACGAAAATTCAGCGAGGGTTTGCTCATGGCTCTTCACGGCGGACAAATTTCCCACGGTCGCCCCGCTCGAAAGACGATATTTGGCCGCGTTTACGTAGTGCATTCCCGCGCGATTGGTGAAAAGCCGCATGATGCGCCAGAGTTGATCCTTGGGAAACAATTTTGCAATGCGCGGACTCATCGACTGATAATCGAGCCCAAAAGTGACGTTTTCCGCCTGCTGATAGTTGGCCGCGTGAAACAGCCCGCGCCCGCCACCGAACGCGTCCACCCAGCTCACCATGTAAT
Organism: uncultured Chthonomonas sp.; assembly: GCA_964422285.1. GTDB lineage: Bacteria > Armatimonadota > Fimbriimonadia > Fimbriimonadales > Fimbriimonadaceae > UBA2391. Next base: position 6,719 of record CAYRAX010000054.1, on the reverse strand, counting down.
CCGCCTCAGGCTCAAAATGCTCAAAACAGCGAAACTGATCGGCCCAATCGCGGCACCGCGCAGCCTTTACCGACAACACGCCGCCCGGAACTCGCGCTAGTTGGATCTTTGCGCTCAAGACAACTCCCAGGACGCCGGCCCCTCCGATCACGGCCCAAAAATTGTCGTCGTCAGGGGTCAAAGCGTGGACATTGCCGTTGGAATCCATGACCTCCAATTCGACGACGTGCTCGCCAAAATCGCCAACTTTGAACTGGTTTTTGCCGTGAATGTTCATGGCAATCGCGCCGCCAACCGTAACGATGGCCGTGCCGCTGACGACCGGCGGCCACCAGCCCTCGGGCAACGCGCGCTTCCATATCATGTCGAGCGTCACGCCACTTTGCACGTGAATCACGCCCGATTTGGAGTCAAAGGCGATGATCGCGCGATACCGGGTCATGTCGATCGCCACTGATTCGGCGAGAATGGAGGCGTCGCCATAACTTCGGCCGGCCCCGCGCAACACGACCCGTCGATTTTGCTCTTTTGCAGTCGTCAGCGCGGCGATGATCTCGGCGTTGGTGGTCGGCGAGAAGACGTACGCATCGGCACCCATCGCGCCGCCGAAACTGCTCAAGCGCCGAAGGTCCGTTCGATTCACAGCCGCAGCCGCCTGAACACGAACGACGGCATCCACTTGATGACCGTAAAAATGACAGCATGCGCCAAGGAGAGGTACCGCTCGCTGCCCGTGGGTGCAAGCGCGATGATCTTTTTCGCCGCATCGCGCGCGCTCATTTTTTTCCTGTCCAGGTGAGCGGTCATCGCGGTTTCGACCGGCCCGGGCATAACCGTCGTCACCCGCACGCCCTTTGACCAAAGCCGATTTCTCAGCGATTCAAGGTAGGTGTGGAAACCGGCCTTCGAGGCGTTATAGGCTGGCTGGCCCTTCCTGCCGCGCGCGCCGGCGACGCTTCCAATCCCCACGATGATGCCGCTACCGACAGCACCAAATCGCTCCGCCGCGGGGTTCAGCCAGGCCATGCCGCCGATCAAATTGACCTCGACCATCGAGGCGTCTTTTTGCGTATCGAATTCCGATTCGCCGACCAAGCTCATCTCGCCCGCGCAATAGAAGATGGCATCCAAACCTCCGAGCCTATCGCATGCCAGGTCAAATGCCGCGCTCGCATCGCCAAAGTTGCTCACATCGACCGACATGTGCTGGATGGTCGGCACTGCCTTCGTGAGTTCAGCCAGCAACTCAGTTCGCCTCGCAATCGCCATGACGCGCGCACCCTCCGCCGCCAATTGGAGCGCAATCTCTCGACCGATTCCGGATGAGGCTCCCACGACAATGACTTTTTTGTCAGCCCACCGCATCTTTTACTCCACCCATGGCAGCCGCGAAGTGGACATCGCGATTGCCGCAACAATCAAGAATAGAGCGACGCTGATCCATAGATGGGCATCGCGAAACAGTAGGGATTCGGGCTCCTCGACCTGCTGCTGATCTTGAAACGTGAGCAACAGGTATCGACAGACGCCATAGAAAACGAACGGCGTCGTCAGGATGAGAGCCGGATGGGCCTTGGCGGTTTGTGATTCCAAAACGTAGACGCCATAGCATAGCGCGGCGGCAGTGGCACTCGTCGCCACCAAAACATCCAAGGCTTGCCGCGAATATTCGACCAAGCTGGGCCGAGTATTGGGCGCTCCGTTCGAATTCAAAAATTCTGCCCTACGCTTGCCGAAGCCCAAAGTGAGCGCCAACGCCCCGGTACAAAGAAGTAGCCAACCGGAAATAGTTGCGTGGATGACCGCTGCGCCAAGGACAGCCCGCAGAACGAAGCCGATGCTGATGATAAAAACGTCGAGGACCGCGACGTGCTTGAACCGCAGGTTATATAGCGCCTGCAGCGCGACGTAAACGCCACCCACAACTACCGCCGACGGACCAAGCCACGCCAATATCGCTGCTCCGCCGAGCGCGAGAACCTGAGAATAGATGATCGCCGTCTTTTTCTGGACTTGGCCGCTCGCGATGGGTCGGTTGCGCTTGACCGGATGTTGTCGGTCGCGCACGTAATCCATCGCATCGTTCACCACATAAATGCTGGAGCTGAGAAGGCACATCGCAATGAATCCCAAGCATGCCTGGAGCAGCGCTTCGGGCTGATTGAACCGCGCGGTGAACATAAGCGCGGCAAAAACGAGTAGGTTCTTGGTCCACTGTTTTGGCCGCAATAGGCGAAGCATAGGGTGCATGACGATGTCTTGATGCAAATTATGACGGTGGATTGCGCGCCGCGTGCGACTGGATCGGTGCTCAGCGAGTATAAAGTACTTGTAATGGTGACACCGTACGATTGGCAAGAAGGCATTCGGCATCGCGCGAGCTACGTTCAACAACGGCTTGCTGGGGGCAGCCCCGCCATCGCCATCAGCCACGAGAAGGGCGTTTTGATGGTCACCATTCGCCGCCGCGCCCGCAAGATTTTTGAGATCTATGACCGGCTCGCGCTCGCAACCGTTGGCCAACAATCGGATGTCGAGAGTCTGCGGGTGGCGGCGATTGACTTTGCTCATCAAGAGGGGTTTCAGCGTAGCGAGGCCGACGTGACCATCCAGCGGATCGTGATGGCGATGAGCCAGCCGCTGAAACGCTCATTTGGCGACTTCAATACGGCACCATTCGTGGCGCGCGCGCTATTTGCCGAGGTGGGTGACGAGCCCGCGGAAGACAAGTACTACATCTTGGATTACGACGGCGATTTCAGCCTGCGCGAACGCTGGGCGGTTTTGCTTGGCGAAGGAGACTTGACGCCCAGCGTCCGCGAGCGATTGGACACAATTCAAAAAAGCAAGCAGACCTTAGATGCGGCGATTGAGGCGCTCGAAGGGGTTTGGGGCATGCTGGTTTCGCCAGATGGAAAAGGAAACGTTCGATCAAATGCGGGCGACCTGCAAATCGAAGCCGCTATTTTGTACCGATCTGGTGAGCGCGAGCAGCGGTTCTTCGACTTGCGCTAGGTGGACGAGCTAAGCCTGCGCTCTGAGCACCCAATAACCCACCGCCGCGGCACCAATGGCGAGCACGTTTGAACCCAAAACGTACGCTAAAAAGCTCAGCATGTTGCCTTGGCGAAGCAGGAGCACAGACTCGGCGGAGTAGGACGAAAAGGTCGTGAATCCCCCCAACAGGCCAACCGCGACGAACAATTGCCACTGCGGGGCTAGTGCATGCCTCTGCGAAAGGCCCAAAAATGCGCCGAGCAGCAGCGAACCCGCAATGTTGATGCCGAATGTCGCCCACGGGAAAGGGCTAGCCAGGTGCTTCTTGGCCAGCTCGTTGATAAAAAATCGGAGGCTGGCCCCGATAGCGGCACCAACCCCGACGATTAGATATTGTTGTGGTGCCTTCACCTTGCCGGAACGGAGGCGCGCTCTTTCTGCTCGGTTTGGCTTTCGACCAACGCGCGAGCTTGCGGTGGATTGAGCTCAGCCTTGCCTCGTTCAATCGCCTGGACCGCCTTGCCGACGACGGCATCCAAGTGGTTCAGAACCTGGTACGCGTATTCGTCTGCATTGCGGCGCATCTGGGTGCTCTCTCGCTCCGCTGAATTGCGGATTTCCTCGGCTTGTGCTTTCGCGAGCTTCAAAATCTCATTTTCGCTCAGAAGTCGTTGCTGTTCGAGTTTCGCTTGCTCGATGAGCAGCTCGCCCTCTTTTTTTGCTTGCTCTAGGTGAGAGGCCGCTTCTTTTCGCGCGTTTTCCATCGTTTGCTGCGCATCTTCCTTGGCAGTTTCCACGATTCTAACTGACTCGCGAGTGATACTATCGGCCTGCTTCACTTCTTGCGGAAGCGACGCACGAATCTTAGCGATCTGCATGGCAATCTCTTCTCGATTGACACGCCAATGTATGGGTCCAAATTGTCGAGGCCGCACTACGGCCAAATCATTGAGTTGTTCAAGCATTCGGAGAATGTCCAAATCGAACCTCCTTCACATAATTGAAGACGAGTTATGCCTAGATTTTGGCACACTTGTCGTTGTCATTTTGGAAATTGTTGCGCTTACCCCGCGGCGAGGCTACGTTGAATGATCGGAACGATGCTTGGGTGCACAAATTCGCTGAAATCTCCACCCAGAAGCGCCACTTCGCGGACGATGCTGCTGCTCAAAAAGCTGTGCTCCCACTTGGTCATGAAGAACACGGTTTCGACCGAAGGCCGCAGTCGTCGATTGGCCATCGCGATCTGAAATTCGTAGTCGAAATCGCTGGTCGCTCGAAGCCCCCGAACAATTACGGATGCACCCTGCGCGGTGGCGTAGTCCACCAAGAGACCATCAAAGCTATCTGCGGTAACGTTTGGCAGGTGTCGGCTCGCCTCAACAATTGCTTCCAATCGCCATTCAACCGACAATAGCGGCGACTTGCTAGAGTTTACGCCGACGGCGACGATGACGGAATCAAATTGCGCTGCAGCGCGTTCGATGATGTCGAGGTGGCCCAGAGTGGGCGGATCGAATGATCCGGGATAGATGGCGACTCGCTTCATAAACAGGATTGAATCTACCCAAAAAATCAAAAGGCTCCAACTGAAAACCAGTTGGAGCCCCAGATTTGAGTAAAGTTCGCCTAAGCGACTTTGATTACTTGCGTCGGCGTCGAGCAGCGACTGCGGCCAGACCGGTAGCGATGGCGATCATCGTGCCGGGCTCCGGAACTGCTTGCATAGCGTAGACTTTTTGTCCTTGCTGTTGGCCAGTACCGTTGGTTGCACCGAGGTAGGTGCTTCGAGTCGAAGCGTTGGTTGCGCCGAAGATCATCAGACCGGTTTCGCCGCCGCCATCACCAAAGATGTCGCCAGCTGCGATGCCGCGGTTGGTGAGCGTGAACTTGGTGAGAGCAACGCTGGTGCCTGCTGGCAGGTTCAGCTTGAGACCCGTACCGAAGTTGAAAGCAGCCCACATACCGATCGGTCGCATCGAAGCAGCCGTCGAACCGAACGAACCGGAGTAGTTTCGGTTCAAGAACGCCAGGGCGCCCGTGCCAGCATCGTCACCAGCGTTGGTAACGAGCGGATAGTCTGCTTGACCAGCTGCATAAGCCGAAGTGGTGCCCATGCCGAGCTTGTCCCAGACGCCAGCCGTTTCAGCAACAGCTTGCGTACCGTAGTTGGTGTTACCCGTGGTAGCGCTGTCGAAGCAGATCATCGAACCGCCAGCACCGTATTGACCATCGACAAGGCCGGTGGCAACGAGAGCGACTTGGAACGAAGAACCGATTGCGCCAACCTTGGTGATTGCGGACAGTTCGTCACCAACGGCCTTACCGTTCAGAGTGGCGCCAACTGAATCAGCGAAAACCAATTTGTAGCTAACAGTTTGAGCGTTTGCTGCCGCGACGGCACCAAAAGCCAGAGAGAGTGCGAGAACTCGTGTATTAAGTTTCATCCTACCTTTACCTCAAATGAGAATAATTCAACCAAAGGCCGTGTTATAGAGACCACGAACAGCTTTGTGAACAACCGAGAGGATTATATCAAAGCCCGCGCCAATTCGCAAGGCTTTTTTTGAAACTTTCACGAAATTTAACGATTTGAACCTAAACCATTCTAAACAACTAGCAAAAATGACGTGTTGGTTTTCGGGAACTAGGCTTGACCCGGCCCAGCGGAACCGCATAATTGCTGGGTCGGGCCCAGTTCGCGTGCGACAAACGAGGCCCGACCTGGCGGTTTTCGAGCGAACCGCTACTTGCGCCGACGAGCAACGAGCGCGAATAGTCCAGCCGCAACGGCGATGACCGAACTTGGCTCGGGGACCGTACCTTTGTAAAATATGCTTGTGCCCTGCCCCGAGCCGATGGTGGTGCCCAAGTATGTTGTGCGGCTGGATGCATTCTTCAGTGCGAATAAGCCAACACCGACAAAGGCACCGTCTGCAGCCGACAATATTCGATTTTGGTCGATCGACATATTTGCTTTGTAAAGC
>CAYRAX010000054.1:0-725 GCA_964422285.1 uncultured Chthonomonas sp. | reverse complement strand
AAGCAGAAAGGTTTGACCGTTCGTCAACTTGAGGCGCTTGCCCGTGCCAAAGTAGAAGCCAGTCCAAACGCCCCCGACACGGTGACTAGTTCCACTGCCAGCTGATCCAGAAAATGATGGAGACCCTAGTACTTTGACATCGACGGCGATGTCATTTCCGTTGGCATCAACGCCCGGCAACCCCTTACTCGCCGTCCAATCCGAGGTTCCGAGTGAAACCATATTGAATGCTTTCACCTTCGTGGCGGCATTCCAAGCAAATTTGTTGACATATTTACCGGTACCGTTCGTGGTTACAGTGTCGAACGCGAGCATCACACCACCCGCTCCGTACAGTCCGTCAGCGACCGCCGTCGCCATAATTCCCACGGTAAAAGTCTTCAATCCTACGGTGATAAACGTACTGGACAGTTCGTCCCCAACGGATTTGCCGTTGAGCGCGGCGCTATTGGCATCTTGATAAGAGAGCCAAAACCTGATGTTTTGAGCGTCGGCCGCAGCGGCCACAAACGCGGATGCGACCACGATCATTGTTCGAATTCTATTTTGATGATTCATGTTGTCCACTCCAGTGAACTTTTCCAATTGCGAGCTTGGAATTCGGCTCCAAGCAGATTTGCGTGACGACGCTTGACCAAAAGTGAATCGGGTTGGAATAGCCTTAAGCGAATAGAACCCCAGACTTTAGAACCATAAACGAACCGCGGGTAAATTAGTCGGCGTCG
>CAYRAX010000053.1:0-14855 GCA_964422285.1 uncultured Chthonomonas sp. | reverse complement strand
CACGGCAACCGAGCCAGCGTGGCCCGCCGATTCTGCCGCCGCGATAATTTCCTCCTCGCTTTGCCCGTGGGTGAAGGCTTGCGATTGGATGCCGAATTTTGGCAACACATGGCGAATGAAATGGTGGCTGCCGCCATAGATCGGGTTGCTGTGCAAAATAACGTCGCCCGGCGAAAGGAATTCCAGCAACACGGTGCTGATCGCCGCCATGCCACTTTCGAAAACTGCCGCCGAATCCGCCCCATCCCAAATCGCCAGTCGGTCTTCCAAAATCTCCAGGTCGGGGTTGTTGATCCGGCTGTAAATCAGCCCGAGTTCTTCTCCCGGCTGCTGCTGGCGCTTGCCATAGGCGATCTCGAAAAAATTCTTTCCGTCTTCCGCCGTCTTGAACACAAAAGTCGAAGTCAGAAAGAGGGGGACTTTGACCGATCCCTCGCTCAATTCGGGCTTGTAGCCATAGGACATCATGAGCGATTCGGGTCGAAACTGTTTTGGATCGGTAATTTTCATAGCGCCGTTGCCTTGCCCATGAGTTTATCATCGGGAAGTATCAGATCGGCGGGTACCCTTGTCAAAAGATGATTGAGCGCTACTGCACTCCCGCGATGACCGCAATATGGTCCCGACAGGCTAAATATGAGCGGTGGATGCAGGTAGAAGTCGCCATTTGCGCAGAATATGCGCGCCGGGGCCAGATTCCTGAAGCCGATTTTGAGGCGATTCGTGCTGGCGCAGGGTTTGAGCTAGATCGTTGCGACGAGATTGAGAAAGAGACCCGGCACGACCTGATGGCGTTTGTGCGGTGCATGAGCGAGACGGTGACGCATGCGGCCGGGCTGCAGCCAGGCGACCTGCAAACCCCTTCGCGGTGGATACATTTTGGGGTGACAAGCTACGACGTGATCGATACCGCGCTCGGCATGATGCTCCGCGACTCGGTGGACGTGTTGATAGCCTCGGCAACCGAACTGCGTGCGGCGATCCACGGGCTGAGCACACAGCACGCAGAGACACCTTGCATCGGCCGAACGCATGGGATCCACGCTGAGCCGATCACTTTTGGGTTCAAATTGAATGGATGGGTGCACGAGCTTGATCGAACCATCTTGCGGCTGAAGGCAGCCAGGGAAGAGATCGCGGTTGGAAAAGTGAGTGGTGCGGTGGGCATCCATGCGCACGTCGATCCGGAGACGGAAGCGGCCATCTGTGCGTCGCTCGGCCTAAAGCCTGACCCGAGCAGCACGCAAATCGTCGCGCGCGACCGCCATGCGCATCTGCTCAGCGTAGTTGCGGTCATGGCGGGTTCGCTGGAGCGCTTCGCAACGGAACTGCGAAACCTTCAGAGAACCGAAATCTTGGAAGTTCAAGAAAAGTTCGCGGCGGGCCAGACGGGCAGCAGCGCGATGCCGCACAAGAGGAACCCATGGAACAGCGAGACGGTTTGTGGCCTCGCCAGAGTCATCCGAGGCAACGCCAGCGCGATGCTTGAGAGCGTGATGACCTGGCACGAGCGAGACCTGACAAATTCCTCGCTAGAGCGCATCGCGTTCCCTGATACATTCCAATTGGCCGATTTTATGCTTCGCCGGTTGCTGAAAATCGTGTCCGGGCTCATCGTGATGCCCGAAAACATGATGCGAAATTTGCAACAAATGGGTGACCTCGTTTTCAGCGAGCACGTGATGGTGGCGCTGATCCGCGCGGGAATGTCGCGGGAGGCCGCGTACAAAGTCGCCCAGCGCAACGCGGCAAAGGCTTGGGATGGACACGATTTCAAGGCGTCGGTTTACGCGGACGAGGATGTGCAACGACTGCTGTCCACCGCCGAGCTTGACGAAATTTTCAGCCTAGAACACCATTTGCGCAACGCAAAAAGCGGTATCGAACTCGCGTAGGTGGAAACAAATTTGGGGTTCGTGCGTATTGAATATTGAACCATGGTCAAAATGAATTCGATTTGGATTGGGGCACTTTTTGCCCTGGCATTCGCTTGTGCAGTCAGTTGCAATCCGGCTTCCGCTAAGGCAGAGGAGCCGCTCCCCGGACCAGTCGGCGACGTGGGCTTGGCGATCGGCGACTACGTTCCTGCGTACGATCCATTCCACGTTACAGGGCCTGACGCGGGGACCGCGACGTGCCCGGTTTGCAAGTATATCAACCGGCCGATGGTGCAGGTTTGGATCAATGGCGAGAGCGATGAGAACGTCACTAAAATCGCCAAGGTTCTGCAGAGTGCGGCGGTCAAGTACTCAAAGGATCCCAACGATTTCAAGGGATTTTTGGTTTGGTTGATCGACAAATCGGATGAATCCGCTACAAAAACGCACTTGACGGAGCTCGCGAAGACCTCTGCTGCCCCGAACGTGGCGTTCGCCTACCTGGACAAGACGGAAGAAGCTGTTAAAAATTACGAATTTCCTCTGAACGGGAACGTCCGGAACATCGTCCTTGTTTATGTAAAGCGTAAGGTCGTTGCAAAGTACATAAACATCGATACGAGCGAAGCAACCTTGCGCGATCTGTCCACCAAAATCGATCACATATCGGATAACAAAAAATCCTAGACTCTCCTCGAAACAAGCAATACGCTCGGCGCCAAGAAATTGGTGCCGAGCGTATTTGTTAGTGCCTATTTTCGATACAAGAAAAGCAAAATCGCGTTCATGCGATTCGCCCACGCGTCTTCGTTATGAAGCGCAAATCCGTCAACGTAATATGCAAAATCCTTTCCGTCAACCCACCCCTTCATTCTAAAGGCCTCGGCAAGCGCGTTGCAATCCGGCACCGCGCCGCTGCCTTCCATCGTGCCCATGTCGAGCCAAACGCGGCTTTTGGGCTTGGATTTGAGTTGGTTCACCATAGTCACCAGGTATCGGTCACCGACCCAAACCGAAGGGGAAACGATGCCCAATTTTGAGAACTTGTCTGGGTGTTTGAGCCCCAAATAGCACGTGATAACTCCGCCGAAAGACGACCCGCAAAGCGCAGTATTTTCGCTGCCGATCTTTGTGCGATACGTGGCGTTGATCATCGGCATGATCTCGTGCAAAAGCATGTCGCCATATTCATCGGCTTTACCGCCGGTCTTTTGGTCGCCGAAAGACGCCGTAACGGGCAAGAATTCGTCGCCTCGATCCTTGCCTGCATTATCAATTCCAACGATAATCATTGGATCAATCAATTTAGCGTTGATGAGGCCGGTTGCGCATTCATCGACGCGCCATTCCTTGTTCGGGAGATAGCTGGTCATGCCGTCAAAAATGTTTTGTCCATCGTGCATATACAAAACGGGATAGCGGCGATTGACTTCTTTGTCGTATCCGGGCGGTAGCCAAACCGTAATGTTTCGCCTGTTGCCGCGAACCTTGGATTCAAAATCGCGATGGTACTTGAGCGTTCCGGTCACCGAACTCTTTCGGGTCGCGGGCTGGTCCTGGGCGAACGCGGTGGTCGCCAATGCCAAGAAAAGAATTGCGATCGGCTTCATAGGTTCATTTTACTTGGGAGGTCGGGTGTCATACTGATGGGGATGCGCATGACCTTGGCGGCCGCAGATATTGGCAGCAACACCGTTCATTTGCTAATTGCGAGCACCGATGGAAGGTCGATCAAGCGCATCACGAACGAAAGCGAGTGGCTTTCTCTCGGCGAAGTGGTTAGCCGCGGTGGGCTCGTGCCGCGTAGCGTGGAAGACCGCCTCGTCGCAACGCTCAGACGGTATGCCCAGTTGGTGAACGATGCGCGGTGCCGCCGGTTTTACATTTTTGCGACCGAAGCGATGCGGATGGCGACCAACCACGCTCGAATTTTCGACCGCATCCAAGCGACCATCGACGCGCCGGTCGAACTGATTGATCCGCTTCGCGAGGCCCAACTGAGCGCCCGAGGGTGCGTGCTGGATACATCAGGACCAGACCCGATGCTGCTCGTCGAGGTGGGTGGCGGTAGCGCGCAAGTGGCCTGGTGCCGGAATGGAGTCGTCGAGCGCGATGCGTCTTTGCCGCTTGGGACCGGCCGATTGATCGCGACAACCGGGCTGACCGCACCCGCGAACACCGATCAAATCGAATCGCTTTCGAACCAAATTGAGGCCAGCATCGAGTCGGCAATCACCAATTGGCCACCAGTGGCGCGAGTGGTTGCTTGCGGCGGTGTCGCGCGGGGCATGGTCCGGGCGCTGCACCCCGATGGCGAACCCACCATCAACCAGCGCGAGCTTGATTTTCTGGGTTGGTCGGCGGGCCGCCTTAACGTTGAATCAATAATGTGCCGGTACGGTGTCAAGGAGAAAAGAGCGATGACTCTGCTGCCGGGGTCCATGATTTTCGATGCAATCCTCCGAACATTCAATATTGATGAACTCACGGTAAGCGCATTCGGCGTGCGGGAAGGGGCAATTCTGGAGCTATTTCAACAGGAGACAAAATGAGTCGGCCACATTTGAGAATTGAAATCGAAGAAGGTTCGCCGGAACGCTATCTAAACCGCGAATCGAGCTGGCTGCAATTCAACGCTCGGGTCTTGGACGAGGCGAAAAATCCGGCGAACCCGTTGATCGAACGGCTCAAATTCCTCGCGATTTTCGAATCCAACCTCGATGAATTCTACATGGTGCGCGTTTCGGGGCTCATCGAACAATTCGAAAGCGGGCTGGCTGATCGGTCGCCAGATGGCATGACCGCCGAGGATCAGCTTCGCATGATCGCGCATACCGCGCTGCCGTTGCGCCAACTGGCGGGCCGCATCCTGCAGGATGACCTTTTGCCGCAGCTGGAATCCGAAAACATCCTTATCAAGCGATACGAGGACCTGACGCCGACCGAAAAAGAAGTCATCGACAACAAATTTCACAAGGACATATTCCCAGTCTGCACGCCGCTGATTCTGTCGCCCGCGCCGAATGTGCCGTTCATCTCCAACCGAAGCCTGAACCTGGCAGTCGTCTTGCGCGATGCCGTCCAAGGAAACCGGCTGGCACGAGTCAAGATCCCGAGCGTCGTGCCGCGAATTGTGCAAGTTTCGCCGCGAAAGCACACGTTTGTGATGCTCGAAGACGTTATCGAGCACAATCTGCCCTACCTTTTTCCCGGCGTCGATATCGGTGGCGCTTATGCATTTCGTGTTTTGCGAGATGCAGACGTTGAGATTCGCGAACTCGAAGCCGCCGACCTCGTAACCAAGGTCGAAGAAACTCTGCGAAAGCGCCGCCTTGGTGATCCCGTTTTGCTCCAAGTTGCCGCCGACATGCCATCCGCCATCCGCAAGACGCTGATGCGCATTCTGGTGCTGGATCAAGACGACGTTTTTGACTTGGACGGATTGATGGGAATGGAGGCGCTTTGGGAGCTTGCCAGGATCGACAAACCGAGCCTGAAATACAAGCCATTTGTCCCACATCAAGCGGAAAACTTGATGAAATCGGCCTCCATTTTTGATACCGTGGCGCGCGAAGACGTTATCGTCGCGCACCCGTTCGATAGTTTTCGGTCGGTCGAGGAGTTCATTCGCAGCGCCTCCACCGACGATGCCGTCATCGGCGTGAAGCAAACGCTGTACCGCGTGGGAACGCATTCGCCGGTGGTTGAATCGTTGCTTGCCTCGGCCGAGGAAGGGAAGCAAGTTGCCGCCATGGTCGAACTTAAGGCGCGATTCGATGAGAGCAACAACCTGGAATGGGCCAAACAACTTGAGCGCGCCGGTGTGCACGTCACCTACGGCTTTGCTGAGCTAAAAACCCACGCCAAATTGTGCCTGATCGTGCGCCGCGAGCCAACCGGCATTCGTAGCTACGTCCACGTCGGAACCGGTAACTATAACCCCGAAACAGCAAGAATTTACACTGATCTTGGACTTTTCACATGCGATCCCGAGATCACGTTGGATATCGCCGAATTGTTCAACTTTTTGACCGGATTTGTAAAAGAGCACAAGTTTAGAAAGCTTCTGGTCGCGCCGGTCAACTTGCGAGAGGGAATCATCGAGCGCATCGAACGAGAAGTAGATCATCACGAAAGCGGCCGCCCGGCCCGGCTCCTTTTCAAGCTCAACTCGCTGGTCGATCCCGAGGTCATCGACGCGCTCTATGATGCCAGCAACGCGGGTGTGCAGATCGACCTGATCGTGCGCGGAATCTGCTGCTTGCGACCGCAAGTCGTAGGGCTAAGCGAGAACATCCGCGTCACCAGCATCGTGGGACGATTTTTGGAACACAGCCGCGCGTTCTATTTTGAAAATGGCGGTTCGCCGGAAGTATTCATTGGCAGCGCTGATCTCATGCGGCGAAACTTGGATCGTCGGGTGGAGGCGTTGGTGCCGGTGAGCAGTTCGCAGCACATTAGGCTGATCCGGCAGGAGCTTTTCGAGATCGCGTTGAAAGACAACGTGAACGCGTGGCACTTGTCGCCCGAGGGCACCTACCACCGCGTGAAACCATCTTCCGACGCGCCATTCTCGGCTCACCAGCACTGGATGAACAACCCTTGGACCAAGCTCGTGTTTGGGTAGCCGTGTTATTTTGCGCGGCCGGCGTTCGATAGCGTTGGCTCCTGAGTGGATACCATGTACTGTCTGAAGTGGATACCATGTGCTGTCTGAAGTGGATACCCAGTGGGGTCGTCGAACATACGTTGTGAGGGGGAAATTCGATCGTACACCGGACTTGTTTGCAGCGAATTCTGACCAGCAGAGCTCGGCAAAGTCCCCCTCACGAAGTTGAGGGGGATTTAGGGGGAGACCCAATCCGCGGCAGCATTTCACCATTACAAATATCGCTACAAGCATTGCCATTGATCTGCGATCGATGGCAATGGCACAAACCCACCACCCGGACACAAACCACCCGACCGCCAAAGGACCCAGCGAATTCCAAATATTTGAAGCTTGCATTCGCGTCAAAACGTCGCTATCATTGCATAGGTTGTGCACATGGTTAATGCAATATTTTTAGGCTTGATTGCGGTTGGATTCGTCGCCGCGCAACTACGTTCGTCGGGCATCAAAATCCAGCCGATCGCCCTGCTTTTGGGATGCATCGGGCTTGCCGCCTCCCAATTCGCCTCGGTGCCTTATCTGGGCTGGATCGTTGGCGCATCGGCCGTTTTGGCGTTTGCCGGGCTGTCGTGGTCGCCAGCAACTTTGTGCGCAAGAGGAGCCGTCAGCGCCGCTTGCTTTGGATTCGCCAGCGTGTGCCATGCGGTGGCGAGCAAGGATTCCTTGCCCTATTTTGTGGCTGCCGTCGCCGGAGCAACATTCGCATCTGGCGTAGTGAAAATCGCCAAACGCGACTTAGCCACAAGCCTTTGGATCGTGCCGACCTGCACGGCGATCCTCGCGCCAGTGCAAATCCTTGCGACTGCCGCTGACGGAGCACAAGCGGCAATGATTGGCCCATGGGTCGCCGCTCTCATCGCGGTTCTAGGGCTAATCATGACCTACGTTGGAGGAACAGACGGAAAGCAGCACTCGTGGGCACCATTTGCGGTCGGCATTCTGGTCGGCGCAGCCGCTTTCGGTGTGGTCGGAAAAGTCGGTGGACAGTCCGATTTGGCCCTGGCTGTCCTCGCCGCTTCCGTGTTTGCGGGCATCGCCGTGTTGACGTCCTCAGATTTTGCGCGGTCGGCGTTGCCGATTGGCGCGTCCGCGGCATGCGCTCTCGTTCTAGCGAATTGGGCGTTTTCATCGGGTCGCGGACAGGGAATCGCGTTGGTCGGCCTCGTAACGGTGGGAATCGCGCTCGTTTCGGCGTCGCCGAGGGTGGCGATGGCGTTCGTTGGGGTTTCTGCGCTCGCTTGGTTCCGGGTGGTGCGCTATGTTCTGCCCGATGCGACCACCGCGTTCGATGCGGGAAATCACTATGCGGCGCTCGGCTTTGTCGTCGCGATTCTGGGCGTGATGGCCGCCTTCGATGTCCTGCGCCAGCGCCCTAAACCGATCGCGGCGCTGTTAGTGGGGCTCGCTGGTCTCGCGGCGATCCCGTTGCTTACGCTCTACTTGGGAATGAAGGGCGCGATTGGTTTGGCGTTGGGGCTCGGCCTCGCTCCAGTGGTGATAGTGTTAGCCGGTTCTGGGACGATCGCCGCGATGCCAGTCGGCCTCGGAGCAGTCGCGTTCATGATCGCGAGCGTGCCGTGGATTCAGCCCGCACTCGAAGGCGATCGCGATATCCGAGTTCGCTGGATGCTGGCGCTTGGTGCGCTGAGTGCCATTTTGTTCCTGGGTGCGAGCATCGGCGGGCCAGCCCCGCGAACCCAAGCCGCCGAAGGTGCTGAATGAAATCACGATTTGGCTCGATAGCCGCGCTCATCCTTTTTGCGATCTGTGCGTTCGGTATTTTCTCGGTAGGCGTCAGCACCGAAGTCCCGCTGGGCCACCTGCGAGGCACGGTAACTACCGAGGTCGGCAACCACGCCCTCGGCAACGCCTACGTCCAATTGGTGCCGGTTTCCTATTTGGTGGATCGTGAGATCATCACGAAGCCCATCACGACGAGCACGAACGACAAAGGCGAATTCCTGGTGAAAAATATTCCGGCTGGCGTGTATTCGCTGGTCGTCGAAAGCCGGTATCACCAGACCAAGCGGCGCACGGTGCACATCGTTGAAGGCGCAACTGCCGACGTGGCATTGGTGGGAAGTCCAACCATTCCCCACGTGGAGCTGTATGTCGCGCGGCACGTGGTTTCACCATCGGCGGAGCCCAAAATCACGCTGCACGGAGTCGATCCCTCGCCCAGTGCCAAGGTTGGTTTGTACAAGATTTCGCCAGAAAGGTTGATTCAAGATGGGGGCCTGGAAAAGGCGCTTGCTCCGGTGAACATGGCGACCCTGCGCGGGACTTCTATCCCGCAAGAAAGCGCGAAGCTTGTCAGACAATTCGACCTAGACTTGAATCAACGCGACCCTGAAGGCGTTTTTAGCCAAGAAATAAAGCTGCCCAAAGCCGCTGAAGGCGTCTACTGGATGGCGGTGGATATGGGCAAGTTTCACCAGGGCAACTACCTTGTTGTAACCCAAAATGCGCTGGTGGTCAAGGCGGCGGGCCGCTCCGCGATGGCCTTCGTGGCCGATATTGACACGGGTGCTCCGGTCGCGGGAGCAAAGCTCTTGATCGCCCAAGGAACTCAAACGAACGAGGTTGGCACGACGAGCGAAGACGGAACATGCTCTTGGGAAGTTGGCGCCCAATTCGCCGAAAGCAGAGTCGTCTGCGCTTCGTCGAAGGGCGACTCATTTGCCGTCGCAACGTTCTACGTGGGCGATCGCGAGCAGCAATACGATGTTTTTGTGAAGACCGACCGGCCAGTGTATCGTCCGGGCGACAAGGTTGAGTTCAAAGCTACGGTAAGAAAGCGTACGGACAAGGGGCCGGAATTGCCCACCGGCGGCAACGTCACCACCGAAATCCATGATCCGCAAGGCGAAACGATTCAGACGACCAATACGCCGCTGAGCAGCTTTGGATCTTACAGTAGCTCATTTCAGACTCGCTCGGGCGTCGTGGGGACCTACGAAATCATCACCGAATACGCAGGGCGCCGCAGCACCGAATACGTCACCACCACCAGCTACCGAAAGCCCGAATTTCGCATCGTCGTTAATCCTGTCAAACCGCTTTTCATTGGCAAAGAATCGATTCAAGTCAAGGTGGATTGTTCCTACTATTTCGGCGGTCCAGTGCCTGGTGCAAAGCTCAAAGCGACCGTTTTCAAGCGGCCCCGATGGGAGATTTATTCCGACGGCGACGAATGGGATGAAGGCGACAGCGATTACGAGGAATGGCAGGGCGATTACGCGGGTGATGTTGAAGGCGTGACCGGCGATGACGGCACCGCGATTTTGACCTTCACTCCGGCCGCGAAGTCGAACAACCGTTACGGCGAAACCGATGCTGTTTACACGTTTGAAGTCAGCGGCTCGGCGACCGGCGAAAAGTACTTTGACGGTACCGGCACCGCCAATTGGGCGCAATCGGATATCGGCCTTTGGGTCGAGCCCGACCGCTACTTCATCGGACGCGGCGAATCCACGAAGGTCGAAATTAGTTTGCAGAGCATCGCCGAAGCGGTCAAGGTCTCGAACCGAAGCGTGGAAGTTGCGATTGGCCGCATGCAATGGAATTTGCGTAACCAAACTTTTCTGCTGGACCGAACGGAAACCCTTACGACCGATGCAAACGGAAAGGCTAGCATCAATCTCACGTCGGAAAGACCGGGAGATTACTCAGTACGCGTGACAGTGCGCGACGACCGCGGAAACACATCGACCCAAGAAGCTTACGTTTGGATTTGGGGCGAGGCAGGGGAGGGCCCGGACGATAGCACGGCCAGCTTCAAGCTAACGCTGGATAAGCGGCAGTATCAACCGGGCGAGCGGGTGCGCGGGATCATTTCGACTTCGGGCAAACCCAAGGCGGCACTGGTGACCCTTGAACGCGAAAATGTTCGCTGGCACAAGGTGGTGCCGCTCAACGCAAAGGTCACTCAATTTGAGTTCGAAATGCCCGAAGGGACACTGCCGAAGGCGTCGGTCGTCGCCACGGCAATCTCAGAATCGCAACAGCAACAAGCTTCGGAAAACTTGAATGTGGACCGCGAAGTGAAACGGTTGAAGGTGGAAATTACGCCTTCGAAGACCAAGTACTTGCCCGGCGAACGCGCAGAATATGCGGTGAAGGCCTACGATGCGAGCGGCCCAGTCAAGGCAGACCTTAGCATCGCGCTTGTCGATGAGGCGATCTTCGCGATCCGCGCCGACAAAGATGACCCGATCAAGACCTTCTATCCCAAAACTTGGAACGAGGTCAACACCACTTGCTCGCTCAACGACATCTATTTGGATGGCGGCGACAAGTCGCCCGCCAACATCGAGATTCGGCAGAAATTTCTCGATACCGCGTTCTGGACCGCTGACCTGCAAACCGACGAGAACGGTCAAGCTACGTTCTTTGCAGACTTGCCAGACAACGTGACAAGCTGGCGCGCGACCGCGACTGCGATCACCGCCGATACTCGTTGCGGGGTGGGAATTTCAAACGTCGCCGCGCGCAAGCCGGTGATGGTTGTCGTTTCGCCACGTGCGTACATGATCGCGGGCGACGAGTTGGAATTGGTCGCGACCATCCACAACGATTCGGGCAAAGACGGCAACTTGACGACCGAGCTCAACGCGCCGAACCTTGAACTTAAAACGGATGGTCGGCAGGTAGTGTCAGTTCCCGATGGCAAAACAGCGGTCGTGCGCTGGAAGGTGAAGGCAAGGGAGCCTCGGCCGACCACGATTACCGTAACTACATTTTTGGACAAGCTGAACGACGGCATGCGCCTGACTGTTCCTTGCTACGAGTTTGGGCGGGAAGCCGTAACCCCGGTTTGCGGAGTCATCACTTCCGGCGGCGAGGCGCAGACTTTTGATCTGACCCGCAACCCCAACAGCAAGCAAGGCGACCTGGTCATCGACATCAGCCCCACGCTGGCGCGCTCCGTTTTCGCCAGCCTCGGCGACCTCATCGACTATCCGTATGGTTGCGTCGAGCAAACGATGAGCCGGTTTATGCCGGCGGTGGTGGCGAACAAAGCGGCAAATGACTTGGGAATCAGCCTGGGTGAGCGCGCGAAGATGCTGCCGGACGTGGTTTCGCAAAGCCTACAAAAGCTGAGCGACATGCGCCAGTCGAACGGTGGTTGGGGTTGGTTTGGAAACGATACATCGAGTCCGGGAATGACCGCGCTCGTCTTGGAGGGTCTATTCCGAGCACGAAACGCAGGCTACGCGATTCCGCAGCACTTCTTTGATGGCGCACTTCAATACTCGGCAAAATTCCTCGATTCGAACCCACCGCTCAAGAATCAATATGACATTGAAGAAGCCATTTATCTAGCGTATGCAAGCGTGTTGAATAGCCCGACAGCCGAAAATGCCGCCCGTTTGGACCGGTTTTCTGGTCGTGCGGAAACCGAGATCGCGCTAGCCTACGCCGTCATGGGCCGCATCGCCCTGGGACAACGGGAGGGCCCCGATTTTGATCGCCTTCGATCGTCGATCCACGAATCTGGCGCGACGGCATGGATGGACCTTAAGGGCAGCAAAATGGGCTCCTGGCGACGCGTCGAAGCGGCCGCGCGGTTGCTGCAAATCCTAGCATTCACTGAGCCAGGCAACCCGACAACCGCCAAGGTTGTGCGACTCTTAATGAATGAACGACGCGGATCCGGATGGTACAGCACGAAAGACACCGCACAGGTGCTCGTCGGCTTGACTGAATATCTGCGCTTCTCGCGGGAATTGGACGCCTCGGGTTCGATTTCCGTGCAAATTGGCGACCAGGACCCACAAACGCTGCAAGTTTCGCCAGCCACAGTGCTTAAAGACGAACTCAAAATCAATATTCCCGTGGACGCCTTGAAGGGCAAAGCGCCCGTTCGAATTTCGACTTCGGGCAACGTCACGGCATACTTTTCGGGTCGTCTCTCGCAATTTGTGCCGGAAGCTGAGCTTAAGGCCAAAACTCTGATGGATGGCCTCGTGATCACCCGTGGATTCCACGGCCTTGAGGCGCAAAAGGACCGACAAGGTGACCCAATTTTGGCCGCCACACAGCGCGAAATTACTCGATTCACCGCGGGCACGCCCTTGCGCTGCATCGTCAAAGTAAAGACGGATTCGAGCCTGGCGAACATCATGGTGAAGGTCCCGATTCCATGCAACCTATTCGTCCAGGAATCGGAGCAAGCGGACACTTGGAATTGGTGGTTCAACGGGCTGCAAATTTTCGATGACCACGTGGCGTTCTTTGTGACCCAACTGGATGCGGGCGAGCATTCCTTCGAGTTCAACTTGCGAGCCGAAGCAACGGGCACCGCAAAGGTCCTGCCCGCGACGGTCATGAGCATGTACGATCCGACGATCTGGTCTAGTTCAGCGGGCGGATCGATCGAGGTAACGCCGTGAAACCCGCCGCGATTGCCGTCGGCCTCGGAATCGTGGTCGCGGCGGGGTCGCAATGGGCCGCGGCTCGCGCAAAGCCCGCGCCGATCGTTTTGGGCCGATTTGCCACGATGCTTGTCGGTAGAACGCCGGGGCAAAAGCACAACGCCAAGCTCGCGGCGAACAAGCTCGACGGATGCGTCATCAAGCCCGGCCAGACCTTTTCGTTTAACCAAGTCGTCGGCAGTTGGTCGCGCGATCAAGGGTTTGTGAAGGCTCCGGTCAGCTTTAGCGGCCAGCTGATTCCAGCGTACGGAGGCGGAGTCTGCCAAACTTCCACGACGCTCTACAACGCCGCGCTGATTGCGGGACTCGAGATTGTCGAGCGCAAGAGGCACGAGTTCGCGCCGACCTACGTGACTCCTGGCCGCGATGCTGCGGTCGCGTACCAATCGGTGGATCTAAGATTGAAGAATCCGTACGCGCATTCGGTCGTGATCCGCGCGTCGGAGGCAAACGGCGTGCTTTCGGCCGAGATTGTCGGCAATGCCGCCGATCGCCCGAACGTCGAGGTTTCGACCGAATTCCTGGGTTCCGCGCCGCCAAAAACGATCAATATTGGCCCGGTTCAGCATAGCAACCGCATTAGGAATTCAGGCAAGGCGGGGTTCGAAGTCGTAGTTTGGCGGCACAATCGCCTTGGCCGAGAGTTCATTTCCCACGACGTTTACCCGCCGATGCACCGGCTGATAGAAGGCGGCGATTGAGCCTGTAAGGTAGCCTGCCGTACGAAATGCTCCAGCTGATTGCATGCGTCGCCCTCGCCGGATTGGCGGCCTTGGTAGCCCATCCGTGGGTGAAGTGCTTGATGGGAGAAGCGGATCCCGCGGAGATTTTCGGCATGAGCGGCCTGATCGGGTTCGGCTTGGTTGGCACGCTAACGTATTGGATTGGGCTGATCAGCATTCCCTTGGCTTTAGTGGTGGTTGGCGTCGCCCTGCTGGTCGCTGGCGGTTGGTCGGGGTTTCGCGGTGGCGTTCCGAAGGTCAGATTCCAGCTCGCGGCTCTCATTTTGCTCCCTGCGGTCGCAGTTTCCGCCTGGCACTGCTGTGCGTTGTTAACCTCCACCGATTGGGATGCGCTCGCCTACCATCTTGCGGTTCCAAAAATTTGGTGGAAAGCGGGCCGAATCACCGAAATCCCGTTCATTCACCATAGCTATTTCCCGTTCGCGCTCGACAGCGTCGTGCTATTTGGATCGCCGCTCAAGTGGGAAATTTTTCAAAAATCGGTTTCCTGGATGCCGACCCTGTTTGGGTACGCGGCGATTTTTGGTTATGCGCGCCGAAGGAGTTCGCCGCTCATCGCTTGGTGGAGCGTGGCCGCGTTCGCGTATGTGCCGATGGTCATTTGGCAGGCCGGGAGCGCGTACATCGACGTCGCGCACGGCCTGCATGCTGGATTTGCTCTGCTGTACTTACTCGAATGGCTCGTCGGAACCAGTGGCCCACCTGTCCTGATGAGCGCGCTACTCATGGGCTTAGCTTGCGGAACGAAATATACGGGCTGGCAATCGGTGGTCGTGGCGATGGTGATGCTGGGCGTGGCGGCGGCTCGGTTTGCGCCGAGGCGAATACAAATTCTTCGCGCCGCCACGACGATTGTTGCGGTTTCTTTGCTGATCGGTGGCGTGTACCTCGCGCGCAATGTCGCTACCACGGGCAACCCGGTCTATCCGTTCATGTTCGAGCGCTTTGGCGGCAAATACTGGGATCAGTGGAGAGCCGACCTTTACCGAAACGAGCAGCAATCCTTTGGCGTCGGTCGAACGGAGTCGGGACGTAATTGGAGCCAATTTGCTCATGCAACGGTGGGCTTGGCGTATCAACCGGGACGCTACACCAATCCCGGTCAAACCGAGGGGCTCGGCTACCC